>NZ_CP047210.1:2100000-2389603 GCF_030408775.1 Corynebacterium fournieri | reverse complement strand
CGTCGTCTCCAGTCTGTCCGATCCTGTCTGAAACCGGTGGGTTTCACCGCATTCCACTGTGCAATCCACAACTGCGCACGCCTTCACAGCGCGGTGTCACCTGCTGTTCCACAGTGTTATCCACAGGTGTGGATACTTTAGCAGCGAGGTTTGTCCACAAGGTCTGCACGGCCTGTGGATAACTGTGTGTGAAGTTCTGCGGCCCCGTGACCTGTGTAAATAACAAGTTTTGGGCGAAAGTCTCAACCGGAACTTCACAGTTATCCACAGCCCTGTGCATCCCCAGGCTGTGCGATTGTGGTGATTGCTTCATTGTTACTGCTCCGACCTCGGGCTGTCGAAACTTCCGCCGCGGGGTCAGTTGTGGAAAAGCTGAGACATCGAACAGCTGTCCACCTTTTGCCAGCCCCCTCGCAGGGTGCGGCGAGGATTGGCCGTCCCACCTGCGAAAAAACACACCGTTGTAATTACGGGGGTACCCGATGGGGCACTGCGCAGAACAAGCGTGTTGATTTGGCCGGAGCGTGGAAATTCGCGTAGTCTTAAGCCCGTCTTTACGTCGGTTGCACCGTCGTACATCTGAGAGCACCGCCCCCGCCGGGTACCGGGCCGCCTGATCGAGGCGAGCTGGCGAAGGCGCTGCACGCGAACTGCGCTCCTGCCCAGGAGCCGAAACCGCAATCTCAACGCAACGTTTCAAATTTGGAACGGCCACTGCCCCGGGAGGCTTTCACGAGCCGCCGGCCGTTCACGACCCCACAAGGAGTCCACCGTGTCCAAGCGGACTTTCCAGCCGAACAACCGTCGTCGCGCTCGCAAGCACGGCTTCCGTGCCCGCATGCAGACCCGCGCCGGCCGCGCCATCGTTTCCGCGCGCCGCAAGAAGGGCCGCGCAAAGCTGACGGCATAGTTTTCACTTCAGCGCGTGTTACCCCGCCCGCACAAACTTTCTTCCTCTGCAGACTTCAAAGCTGCGATGAGGAAGGGTGTGCGCGCGGGGTCTCGCACGTTAATGGTCCATTTGCACCACCGTGCCGACCCCGTCATCCAGGGCGGTCCGCGCTTCGGCCTGGTGGTGTCCAAGCAGGTAGGCAACGCAGTGACGCGCCACGCCGTGTCGCGGAAGCTGCGCAATGTGGTGGTGCAGCGTGAGCTCGTCGATAGGCTTGGGCGCGAGTGCGACGTTGTCATCCGCGCGCTGCCGGCCGCCGCGAGGGCCACGAGCGATGAGCTCGCGCGCGACTTGGAGCACGCGCTGGCCAAGGCCGAGAAGAAGCGCTGATGGCCTACTACAACTTCGTCGGCGGCGAAATCCCCGCGGCGAAGGGACCGGCCGCGAAAGCGCTGGTGAGGCTGATTCGCGGTTACCAAAAGTTCGTCTCACCCCTTAAGATGGGCGGGACGTGCCGTTTTATGCCAGTATGCAGTGCGTATGCGCTCGAAGCCGTGTCACGCCACGGCGCGGTACGCGGCGGCGCAATGGCCGCGGCCAGGCTGTGCAAATGCGGGCCCTGGCACCCCGGCGGCTACGACCCGGTGCCGGGCAGCATTGAACTGAGTGAGGAGTAACACCGAAACGTGAATTTCATTTATTGGCCGATTTCCTGGGTGCTGAGGTTCTGGCACGAGGTCATCGGCTTTGCCATCCCCAAGGACTCAGGCCTGTCCTGGATCCTTGCCATCGTCTTGCTCACCTGTACGGTGCGCCTGCTGCTGGTGAAGCCGATGGTCAACCAGATGCGCTCCACGCGCAAGATGCAGGAGATGCAGCCGCGGATGCAGGAAATCCGCGAGAAGTACAAGGGCGACCAGCAAAAGATCGCGGAAGAGACGCAAAAGCTCTACCGCGAAAACGGGACCAACCCGCTGTCGTCGTGCATCGTGCCGCTGGTGCAGATGCCGATCTTCATCGGCCTGCTGCACGTGCTGCGCTCCTTCAACCGCACCGGCACCGGCGGCGGCGGCCTGGGCATGTCGGTGGAGGAAAACCGCAACACCGCCAACTACGCCTTCCCGGCCGAGGACGTGCAGTCCTTCCTGGACGCCGACTTCTTCGGCGTGCCGCTGTCGGCGTCCATGAAGATGCCGGAGGAGGCCTTCGCCGCATTCGGCGCCGCTGATCTCACCCGCGCGAAGATCATCGCGGTCTGCCTGCCGCTGGTCCTTTTGTGTGCCGCGTTTACCCACTTCAACGCCCGCATCATGATCAACCGCCAGCAGGCCCGTAAGGCCTCCGGCAAGACCCCGCAGCCGCAGGGCGAGATGGCGCAGATGATGGAATCCCAGATGGGCATGATGAACAAGATGATGCTCTGGTTCTTCCCCGTCATGATTCTGGCCACGGGCGTGATCTGGCACATCGGCCTGCTGTTCTACATGCTCACCAACAACCTCTGGACCTTCTTCCAGAGCATGTGGCTGAACAACAAGATGGACGCCGAGGAGGCCGCCGAGGAGGCGCGCAAGGTGGAGATGAAGCGCACCACCGCCCCCGCCCCGGGCGCGCGCACCAAGGACCACCGCACCAAGAAGCAGCGCAAGCAAGGCAAGTAGCGAGAGCTTATCGACGCTTCGTCCCGGCCCAACGTGGCCGGGACTTTTTCGTGTCGGCGGGCCGACTACAGTGTTGGGCATGTCGGAGAACACCCCTGCAGCCGCGGCCGAAGTCTTCTCAGAGCGCCTCCCCCTCGCCGAGGCATACCACCAGTCGCTTGCCACCACCGCCGCTGAGCGCGGCTTCATCGGCCCCAAAGAGGTGGGCCGCCTGTGGGAGCGCCACATCCTCAACTGCGCCGTCATCTCCGAGGCGTTCGCACCCGGGCTGAAGGTGGCGGACATCGGCTCCGGCGCCGGCCTGCCGGGCATCCCGCTGGCCATCGCGCGCCCGGACCTTGCCATCACGCTGATCGAGCCGCTGCTGAAGCGCTCCGTCTATCTGAATGAGGTCGTCTCCGAGCTGGGTCTGGACAACGTCACTGTGGTGCGCGGGCGTGCCGAGGACCAGCCGAAGGCCACCTTTGACGCCGTTACCTCCCGCGCTGTCGCCCCGCTGGGTAAGCTCGCCGGGTGGTCTCTTCCGCTGCTGCAGGGCGGCGGATACATGATCGCGATGAAAGGTGAGTCGGTGGCAGAAGAACTCGAGCGCGACGGCCGCGAGATCGCCAAGGCCGGCGGCTCGGACGCGGAGATCTTCACGGTCGGTGAATCCGTGCTGGAGCAGCCGACCACGTTGATCCGCATCCAGCGCAAGAAGAAGGGGGCGTAGATGGACAACTTCGACGAGACTCCTGTGATGGAGGCGGCGATGCGCGCGGCGCGTGTGACGTCGAAAAGCGAAAAGCTCCCGAAGCCCGACCAGCCGCGCGTGGTCACCGTGGCGAACCAGAAGGGCGGCGTGGGCAAAACCACCACCAGCGTCAACCTTGCCGCGTCGCTGAGCCGCCAGGGCCTGAAGGTGCTGGTGATCGACCTTGACCCGCAGGGCAACGCCTCGACCGCGCTGGGTGCGGTGCACACCTCCGGTACCACCTCCAGCTACGAGGTGCTCATCGGCGAGGCCGAGGCCGCCGACGCGGTGCAGCCCCACGCGGACAACGAGAACCTGTTTTGCATCCCCGCCACCATCGACCTGGCCGGCGCGGAGATTGAGCTGGTGTCCATGGTGCGCCGCGAGTACCGGCTGCACGACCAGATCCGCCGCGGCTTTTTGGACGAGCACGGCTTTGACTACGTGTTCATCGACTGCCCGCCCTCGCTCGGCCTGCTCACCATCAACGCCATGACGGCGGTGGACGAGGTGCTCATTCCCATCCAGTGCGAGTACTACGCGCTTGAGGGCGTGGGCCAGCTGCTGGGCAACATCGGCATGATCCGCGAGCACCTGAACCACAACCTGCATATTTCCGCGATCATGCTGACCATGTACGACGCGCGCACGAAGCTCGCCTCGGAGGTCGCCGACGAGGTGCGCGGCCAGTTCGGCCAAGTGGTGCTGAACAACGTGATTCCGCGCTCGGTGAAGGTCTCCGAGGCGCCCGGCTACGGCCAGACCGTCATCGACTACGACCCGGGCTCCCGCGGGGCCCTGGCCTACTTCGACGCCGCGCGCGAGATAGCTACCCGCGGCGACTACCAGCCCCACCCCACCACCGGCCCGATCGGCGTGAGCCCCGAGGTCTACAACCAGCTCGAGGAGGACTAACACATGGCAGAACGCAAGGGCGGCCTGGGCCGCGGACTGGCGGCGCTGATCCCGTCTGCACCGTCGGACATCGACAACAAGGGCAAGACCCCGGGCATCGGTGGCAGCGCCTCTGACGTCATCTTTGGCAAGCAGGAGTCTAAGCCGAGCAAGCCGAGCAAGCCTGAGGGTGCGCCGAAGGGTGCGCCCAAGCAGGTCAAGGGCGCGCCGACCGTCTCGGCAAAGCAGGACAAGGTGATGCAGCCCGTGCCGGTGGGCGCGCGCTACCAGGAGATCCCGGTCGGCCAGATCATCCCCAACCCGAAGCAGCCGCGCCAGGTCTTCGACGAGGACGAGCTGGCGGAGCTGGTCCACTCCATCCGCGAGTTCGGCCTGCTGCAGCCCATCGTGGTGCGCGACACCAAGGACGGCTTCGAGCTGATCATGGGCGAGCGCCGCTGGCGCGCTTCCTCCAAGGCGGGCTTGAAGCACATTCCGGCGATTGTGCGCGAGACCTCCGATGAGGACATGCTGCGCGACGCGCTGCTGGAAAACATCCACCGCGTCCAGCTCAACCCGCTCGAAGAGGCCGCTGCCTACCAGCAGCTGCTGGATGAGTTCGGCGTGACGCAGGAGCAGCTGGCCGACCGGCTGGGCCGCTCCCGCCCCGTGATCACCAACGCGATCCGCCTGCTCAACCTGCCGGTGGGCGTGCAGCGCCGCGTCGCCGCCGGGGTCCTTTCCGCCGGCCACGCGCGGGCCCTTTTGGGCATCAAGCTTGGCAGCGCCACTGCCGACGCCCAGGGCCAACTCGCCGACCGCATCGTCGCCGAGGGCCTGTCCGTGCGCGCCACCGAAGAGGCCGTCTCCCTGATCAACTCGAACGGGAAGGTGCCGGACAAGCCGAAGCGTCAGCCCGTCCCGCAGCCGGAGTACCTCACCCAGGCGGCAGACTCGCTCGCGGACATCTGGGACACCAAGGTGTCGGTGACCATGGGCAAGCGCAAGGGCAAGATCGTGGTCGAGTTCGGCGACAAGGACGACTTCGAGCGCATCATGGGCCTGATCCAGGGCACCGACTAGGAGAGGCTACGCGTGCCTTTCCTCGCGTAGCAGCTCCTTGAAGGAGTAGGTGCCGGTCGGGCGCGTGTCGTGGTCCAGCAGGTACAGGCGTTTGACGGCCACGACCACGGCCTCGGCGATGGCGTCGCGCTCGTTCGGGTCCGTGAGCACCGCCAGGTCGCCCGGGTTGGACAGGTACCCGGCTACCAGCTCCACCGACGGCATGCGCGTCATGCGCAGCATCTCCCAGGTGCGGGCGTGGTTGCGGCAGTTCTGCAGGTTGGTGCGGGCGGCCACCTCGCGCTGGATGTAGCTGGACAGGGTCTCCCCCGTCAGCGAGGAGCTGCCGTGCTCGGAGCCGAAGTAGAACGTGGCCACGCCGTTGGCTTTGTCGTTCGGGTAGGAATCCAGGCGCAGGGAAATAAGCAGGTCCGCCTTGAACCCGTTGGCCAGGTCGGCGCGCTGCTTGTTGGAGGGGTTGTCGCCGCGCGGGCGCGACAGGATCGTCTCCATGCCGGCTGCGACCATGCGGCCCTCGATGCGCTGGGCCAAGTCCCAGAGGATCTCCTCCTCCGTGATCTGGCCGTACGGGCCGTCGACCACCAGGCCGCGGTCCGCGCCGCCCAAGTCCGGGTCGATGACCACGCGCTTGCCGGTCAGGTTCGGACCGGCCTGGCGCACGGTCTCGCGCTCGCGGATGGCCTGCGCGGAACCGCCCGTGATGCGCCGGCCCAGCAGGGACAGGGCGCGCAGGGTGTCGGGCCCGCACACTCCGTCGTCTTCCAGCCCGGAGTTGAGCTGGTAGTTCATCAGCGACTCGTAGGTGCGCGGGCCGAAGCGGCCGTCCACCCGGTGCGTGTAAAAGCCCAGCTCGTGCAGCTGGGTCTGGAGCTGCGCGACGTCGTCGCCGACCATTTCCTGGCCCGGCTGGTAGCTCAGCACGCGCGCGCCGAGGGTGTAGGAGGCCTCGCGCAGCTCGCGCAGGGTGCCTTCGTCGATATCGCCGGTGGGCACGATGCCGCGCGACTGCTGGAAGGCTTTGACGGCTTCGCACAGAATGCCGTCGTAAAGCATCTCGCTCTCGGAGAAGCGGCGGGTGGAATCGATCTCACCCTCGTACCCGTCCAACAGTCCCAGGCGCGCAAGGGACATACGGACCTCGGCGACTCTCGAGCTGGAGTCGCCAACGCGCAAAATGTCTCGCATGCGGGCCTTTCTTTAGCTAATGGACGGTGGACAGTCTACGCGCAGCTACTGCTGCGCCTGGATTCTGGAGATGATCTGGGACTTCGGCTGCACACCGACGAACTCGTCGACCTTCTTGCCGTCCTTGAACAGCAAGACGGTGGGGATGGACAGGACCTGGAACATGGCGCCGAGCGCGCGCTCGTCATCCACGTTGACCTTGGCCACCTTGATCTCGCCGGACATCTCCTCGGCGATCTCGTCCAGAATCGGGGAAAGCTTGCGGCAGGGGCCGCACCACTCCGCCCAAAAGTCCACGAGCACCGGGGTGTCCGCCTCGATGACCTCGTCTTTGAAGGTTGCCTGGGTCACATCAACAGGTGCGTTCATGCGGTCAGTCTACAGCGCCGCGAGATAGTGCTGTGCGTCCAGTGCCGCGCGGCACCCGGAACCCGCCGCGGTGATGGCCTGGCGGTAGGTTTTGTCCACCAAGTCGCCGCAGGCGAACACACCCGCAACGCTCGTGCTTGTCGACGGCTCCGCAACCTCCACGTACCCGGCCTCGTCCACCTTCACCTGGCCATCCAGGAACGCGGAACGGGGGTCGTGGCCGATGGCGACGAACAGCGCGGCAGCGTCCAGCACGGATTTATCGCCGGTGACGACGTTGCGGATGTTCAGCCCGCCGACCTTGCCGTCTGCCTCCACCACGGAGTCGACCACGGAGTCGGTGAGGAACTCGATCTTGTCGTTGTCGCGGGCGCGCTCCAGCATGATCTTGGAGGAGCGGAAGTTCTCCGAGCGGTGGATAAGCGTGACCTTGGAGCCGAACTTGGTCAGGAAGGTCGCCTCCTCCATCGCCGAATCGCCGCCGCCGACGACAGCGATGTGCTGGTCCTTGAAGAAGAAGCCGTCGCAGGTCGCGCAGGTGGACACGCCGCGGCCGGTCAGCTCCTCCTCGCCCGGGATGCCCAGGTGGCGCGGTGCCGCGCCGGTGGCCAAGATGACGGCCTTGGCGCGGAATTCCTCGCCGTCCACGACGACCTTTTTGATGTCGCCGGAAAAGTCCACGGACTCCACCATCTCCGCGCGCAGGTCCGCGCCGAACTTCTCCGCCTGGGCACGCATATTCGCCATCAGATCCGGGCCCATGATGCCGTTTTCGAAGCCGGGGAAGTTCTCCACCTCTGTGGTGTTCATCAGCTCGCCGCCGTACTCGTAGCCCTCGAAGACGAGGGGTTTGAGTTCCGCGCGGGCGGCGTAGAGCGCCGCGGTGTAGCCGGACGGGCCGGAGCCCACGATGATCAGCTCGTGCACCTCATCGGTGCCGGTAGTGGCGGGTGCTGCCGCCGCCTCGGTCTGCGGAGTGACAAAGTTAAAGCCGGGGGAAGTCATGGTTGCCGATTCTAGCGCGCGGGCGCGATCTCCCCTATCGCCGCAGCAACGGCCTCGCGGGCCCGGTAGCGGCGCGACTTCACAGTGCCGGGGCGCACCCCGAGTTCGGCCGCGGCGTCGCCGACGCTCATGCCGGCGATATCGATCAGCCACAGCGCTTTGCGCTGCGCCTGGGGCAGCACGGCGAGGGCCTGACGCATGGCCATGGTGCGCTCCATGTTCTCCATGGGGTGGTACGCCAGGTGCTTGTTGGCGTCGATGTCCACCCCCTCATCGTCGTCCAGGCTGCACTGGGCACCGGAGCGGTCATCCTTGCGCTGGTGGTCTATCGCAGCGTTGATGGTCATGCGGTGCAGCCACGTGGACAGCTTCGCCTCCCCGCGGTAGGTGTGCATGCTGCGCGCCGCTTTGAACAGGGCGTCTTGCACGATGTCCTGGGCGTCCTGCTCGTTGCGCGCGTAGTTGCGGGCCACGAAGTACATGCGCTGGCGGTGGCGCCGCACGATGAGCTTGAAGGCGGTGCGGTCCCCGCCCAGATAGGCCGCCACCAGTTGGCGGTCGTTGGTGTAATCCATGTCTCCCCCCGTGAACGTGTCTTACCCCACTATGCCCCGTCCCTAGCCCCCACTACCAGGGCCGGAGTGTGTATTTCAGTGGACAAGCACGCGGCCGACCAGCGACACGTCCTTCACTTCCGCGTCCCCGTCTACCTTGAGCATCACGCGCACCAGCGGTTCGTCTGTGGTCACGTCCGCGCTGACCTGCCCGGAGCGCAGGTTGCCTTGCGCGATCACCGGCGGGTGCGCGGTCTCCTGCTCCGCCGGCACGCCGTAGAGGGTGTAGGGGGCGGAACCGGAGGCGTCGATAAGCACCTGCTCGAGCGTGAAGGTGCTGCCGTCTTGCGGTGTGATCTCGAGGGTGCCGTCGTCGAGCATCTCCTGATCCAGCGGGGCGATGACCACCGGCATGCGCGTGTCGCTGGCGGTGGTGGGCACCGCCGACGGACGGTCCACCACGTCCTCGCCGGAGACGAAGTCCACCAGGTACGTGGTGAGCACACCCACCAGCACTGCCGCGATCACCGCCGCGAAGGTGAGCAGGCCGATGGTCGCCGGGCCCATCGCGCGGCCGCCGAAGCCGCCGCGCAGCTCGTCCGGATCCTCCACGTGCTCGGCCACCGGTGCCACCGGATCGACGGCGACGACCACCGGGATCTCGTCCGTCGGCGCGTCCTCGTTGGGCACGGGCAGGTTCGCGGCCTCGCGCAGCGCGTCCTCGATGTCGCGGAAGGCGGCTTGGTCCACCGCGTCCGCGTCCACGAGCGCGCGGGTGCGGGAGGCGACCTCGTCCAGGCCATCCGAGCTGACGTTGCTGGTAAGCAGAGTCAGCGCGGAGGCGAAGGACTCCGCGTCCGTGGCCGGGGAGGCATCCGGCAGCACCGCCGGGAAGGCCAGTCGCACGTGGCCTTCCGTGTCGATGCGCAGCTGCTGGCGGTTGGCCAGACCCAGCGGCACATCCGCCTCGTGGGCCGCCGCCATCGCCCCCGCCAACGGCGCCAGCGCGTTCGCCACCGCCTCGGTGTGCAGCGTCTGGCCGGACTCGGCCACCGCCTTCACCGAGGAGCCTTCGATCCAGTCGGCCACCACCAGGGCGCCGGAGCGGTAAGAGACGATCTCAATGTTTTCCGCAACAGCCGGCAAGTCCAGCTTGGCCAGCTTGCGGGTGCGCCGCGCCACGCCGGCGGCCTGCAACGCAGCCTCGCGCGGGGTCGCCGGGGCCATCGGCGCGGAACCGGTCGTGTCCACGAAGGTCAGCGCCACGTCGCGGCCGGTGGCCACCTCGCGGGCCTGCCAGAAGCGCGCGCCGGCAGAAGCGCCGTGGTCGCGGATGAGGCGGAAGCGGCCGTCGGACACGCCCGCGCCCGGCACCAGGCGCGGGCCTCGCACCACACCGGCGGACATCGGCGGCGGCACCGGGGAGGCGTTGAAGGTGTCGGCGGCGAGGAACTGGTTGGACACGTCGCGCGGGTCCACCTCGCCGACTTCCAGGGCGCGCTCGTCGTCCGGGCGGATGAACCGGCCCATGCCCGGGATGCGCTGCATCGCGCGGCCCAGGTTTTGCACCTCCGGCAGCTTCGAGCGCGACAGCACCAGGCCGGTGACCACCAAAAAGAGGATGCCCAGCATGGCAACCTCGATCAGGTGGCCCAGGCTGGGGGCCCCGATAAGGCGGCCGATGGTTTCGGGCAGGTGGACGCCTGCGACGTCGCGAAGCAGCCAGCGCACAGCGAAGATCACCGCAACGCCGACGAGCGCCGCAGCCACCGCCCACACGGAGGTGCGCAGCACGTCGAGCGCGTTGAGGGTGCCCAGCTTGCGGCGCAGCAGCAGCGCGCCGATGAGCGCACCGGCGACGAAGCCGAAGCCGTTGGCCGCGCCCAGCAGCACCACCACGTGGTTCGGCTCCTGCGCGATGTACGGCGCCAGCGCAGACAGCAGAATCTTCGTGCCGGTGATGCCGGCGATGATGAACGTCGGCGTCCACGCCTCCTCGCGGGCGTAGAACACTCGCAGGTGCAGCATCACCAACGCGTACGGGATGAGGGTGAAAGACGACGCGGAGATGGTCATGCCGAGCGTGTGCGCGGCCTCCGGGCTGAAGGAGCCGTAGGCGAACAGGGCGCTGGCGATGTCGGGGCCCAGCGCCGTCATGAAGACGATGATGGGCAGCAGCGCGATAAACGTCAGCTTCGTGCCCATGGTCAGGTCCGCCACCACGGCAGCGTCGTCTCCGTCGGCCGCGTTGCGGGACATGCGCGGCATGATCGCGGTCAGCAGCGTCACGCCGATGATGCCGTAGGGCATCTGCAACAGCATCCAGTGCTGTTGGTAGATGAACTGCGCGGCGGCGTCCGCGTCGAAGGCGATGCGGGAGGTGATGACGTAGCCGAACTGGCTGATGGCCACGTATGTGATAATCGCCAGCGCCATCCCGCCGAACTGCTTGAGCCGCTCGTCGATGCCCCACAGCGGGCGCAAGTCGATGCCCAGCTTGCGCAGCGCGGGCAGCATGATCAGGCACTGCACCACCACGCCAGCCGTCGTGCCCAGGCCCAGCAGCAGCACGTGCGGATTGCTTATCGACGTCGGCGCCGCCGGATTCAACTGCCCCGGCAAAGCCATGTACGCCACGAGCACCGCGATGGAGACCACGTTGTTGGCCACCGGGGCCCAGGCACCCGGCCGGAAATACTCCTTCGTGTTCAGGATCGCCATGAACAGGGAGAACATGCCGTAGAAGAAGATCTGCGGCAGCACCAGGAAGGCAAAGGAGGTGGTTTGGATGAGGTTGCCCTTGGAGTCCTCGTCCATCATCATCCGGGTCAGCAGTGGCGAGGCGGCCACGGCCACGACCGTGACCACTGTCATCAGCGTCAGGGTCAGCGTGAACAGCCGGCGGATGAAGGCGGCGCCGTGGTCGGCGTCCTCCTTCTCCGCGCGCACCAGCACGGGCACGACCAGGGCGGTGAGCACCGAGCCCAGCACGATCTCCGTGATCAGGTTGGGCAGCGTGTTCGCGGTGTTGAAGGACGCCGCCACGACCTCACCCAGCGCCGCGCCGATGAGCACGGTGCGGATGAAGCCGGTGATGCGCGAGATCAAGGTGGCCACGGCCATGGAGCCGGTGGCGCGCACGACCTTCTCGCCGCCTTCCTCCTCGGGTTCGGCGTCCGTCTGCGGCTCGGCCACGGCGGTAGCGGCTCCTGCTGTTCCCGCGGCGACGGTGTCGGCGGTCTCCGGCGGGGCGATGGTCTCGCCCTTGGGGCTGGTGGTCAGAAGCGACTTGTCGGGCGCGCCGTCGTCGGCCGCCTCTCGCGCGGGCTTGGTCTCGCGCGGCACCGGCACCGGTGCGGGCGGCGCGGGGGTGACAATGCGCCGGCGCGTTCCCTTATCTGTCACGTGGTTCTCCGATCACTGCGTTTGCTGCGTGGTTGTGCTGGTTTGCGTTTGCGTTCGGAGGGCGGGCTGCCCCGCGCGCCGCGCACCGCTATCACCACCAGCAGGCCGGCCAGCACCAACGCGGCGGCGGCGAGCCAGCCGTTGACCGCGAAGCGGGTGGTGCGCACGGCGATGTCCACCGGCTGGGAGATCGGCTGTCCGCTGGTGCTGGCCAGGTACAGCTTCAGGTCGGTGCTGCGCGAGGTTTCCGGGAGGTCCGCGGTCATCTGCACCGTGACGGATCCGCGTGCGGGGATGCGCAGCGCGCCCGGGACGTTCAGGCGCGCGCCCTCCGGCCCGGAGAAATCGATCGTGGTTTCCACGGGCAGCGGCAGCCCGTTTCGGGCGACGATGAGCAGCGGACTCGACGGCGAGGTGCGGGTGTAGACGTTGCCCGGCGGGATGAGGTCGACCGAGGAGCGCAGCTCGCTCAGCGCGGCGCGGCTGCCCGCCAAGCGCTGGCTGGTGGCTTCTGCCGCGTCGCTGTAGCGGGTCATGGCGCGGCGCTCATTGAGCGACAGAGCCTGCAGGAGGTCCCGGCGCAGCGGCAGGGTGAAGCCGTAGCGCGTCAGGGCGATGCTCGAATCGGGCACCATCAGGGCGGTTAAGTCGTTGATGAACTCCGACTGTTGGGTCACCTGCAGCACCTCCGCGTCGGTGAACGCGGTGGGGTCGGAGTGCTTCTCGGGGGCGGCCGCCGGGGCGACGTTGTCCGGGGCGGTGAGGTAGGCGCCAAACGCCATGGGCCGTGCCGCTGCCCCGGTGACCAGTTCCGCCACGGTGCCGAGGATGGCGGCGGCGGTGTCTGCGTCCCAGTCGGCGGGCGGGGCCACCATGATCGGCTCCGGGTTCTGGTCGGACTCTTGCGGCACCCACGCGGTCTGGGCGGCCAGCCGCACGGCGGCGGCGGCGCTGATGTCGCGGGCGCGCTTGGAGTCCACGGCGTAGTTGTAGCGCAGGTTGGTCTCTGAAAATCCGGTGGTCTCCGGGTTGTGGCCGGTGGCGGCCAGGATGGTGGCCAGCGAATCCTGGTAGCCAACCGCCATGACGCCGGGGGCGAGCCAGCTGAAGTCTCTGCCCTGCGCGGCGCTGAGCACGCGCACGGGCTGTTCCGGCTCCGGCGCCGCGGAGCCTGCGAGGTCGGCCATGTCGTCGCGCTCGAGTGCGTTTTCGGCGCCCTTGTGGTCCTCGGGCACTGCCGCGCTGGCTGCGGCCTCCCACGCGGCCTGCATTCCTTGCTCCGCGACGGTGGAGCGCGAGTGGTCCGCCCAGCCGAGCGCTGGTGCGGCGCCGGTGTCCACGTACCCGGAGCCGGTGATCACGGTGTTGAGCGTGCCCGCGTTGCCGAGCACGCGCTGCAGGACGGCGGGGCCGCGCTCCACGGCTTCGCGCATGAGCCATTTGTCGCCGGTGCGCGCCACCGCGTTGAGGTCCGCGTTCGCCCACGGCAGCGCCACCACGCAGCCGGTGGCGGCGATGTGGCGCACCTTGTCTAGCCACACGGCGGCATCGTCCGCCCCGGCGCCGGGTTGGCCGTCGGGTTCTTTGCCGCTGCCCCAGGAGTCGCGCAGGCGCTTCGGCTCCTCTACGACGGCGGGGCGCTCGTCGTCCACCGTGTAGCCGTCCTGCATGCGGTCCACGGTGTCTATCAGCGCAGGGTCTAGGGCCATGCAGCTGGCGTAGCCCACCTCGGGCGTGCGGGTTGCGTCGATGTACTGGTCCACCAGTTGCGTCAGGCGGCCTTCGGGGGCGAGTTCGCCGGCGAGCGAATCGTTGGCCAGCACCAGCGGCGGCGCTTCGGGGGCCTCGCCCGTCTCGCCGGGCACGATGTCCACGGGCGCGGTCACGGGGTACAGCGCGGTCAGCTCCGGCGCGCGCACGTTATCCCGCAGGCCGCGCACGCCGAGGTGGAAGCGGTCGGAGTCGAGGGGGGTACCGGAGGCGTCGAGAAGCTGCAGCATCACAGGGTACGTGCCCACGTCCGGCAGGTCGATGCCCAAGTCCATCTCGAGATCGAGCGACTCCCCCGGGCGCAGTTGCTTTGCGACGTCCTCCCGGTCCCCCACCACCGAGTACTCCTCCGGGGTGGCGATGCTGGCGTAGCGCTGCTCCGTCAGCGTGGCCACGGCCGCAGCGCGCCGCGGGACGACGGTGAGGCCGTCGATGGTGTCGTCGGAGTGGTTGGTGACGCGAAGTTTCACGTGAAACGGGTCGTGCGCAGACAACGAGCGCGGGGCCTCGACGACCTCCACGCTCGCAAGCTCACCCTCCGACGGGCGGATGGACAGATTCGCCCACTGCTCCGTCACCTCCGGGTTGTCCGGAGCCAGCGGAACGGCGGGGGCGGCGAGCACGACGGCAGCCAGCGCGGCGAACCGGCTCATCGCGGCGTCGCCCTTCCGGCCTTCTTTTCCTTCCTGGCCAGATCCGGCATCCGGTCGTACGCAATGCGGGCGAGTTTGCGCTCATCGGCGTACGCGAGGTGCTCCATCAAATCGCTCATGGGCACCCACGCCACCTCGGTGACCTCCGGGTCTTCGTCGTTGAACACGCCGTCGACGTAGCGCAGCAGGTTGTGGTGCACAGTCTTGTGAATGCGCACGCCGTCGGAGACGAACCAGTAATCGATCGTGCCCAGGGTGTCGAAGGCCTCGCCGGTGATCCCGGTTTCCTCCCACACCTCGCGCTGCGCAGTCACCCACTGGTGCTCGCCGTTTTCCACGTGCCCCTTCGGCATGGACCACAACAGTCTGCCGCGGCGGTCCAACCGGCCGATCAGCGCCACGTAGATGCGGCTCATGTCCACCCGGCCGTCCTGGCCGACCGCCTCCGCCATGCCGGAGACGACCAGGCCGCCAGCAGAAGTCTCGTCGCGCGTTTCTATCGACGAGTCGTGCCGCTGCTGGTACTGCGACTTACGCCTGTTGTGCTGCTTGCGCCCACCGCGGGAGTTCTTCCCGCGGCGGCTATTGCGCTTCCGCTTCGGCTTGTCTCCCTGTTGCTGCTTTTGCTCGGCGGGTTTGCCCCCGCGCCGGCGCCGCGGCCGGCGCTTACCGCCGCCGGAGCCCCCCTTGCCGTCGGAGGGCCCCGGAACCGGGCGCTGGTTGTCACTCATTCGTGTCATGGTATCCGCCTTTCGGCCGGTTGTGGTACTTCCCGCGCGGGGGTGGCGGGTATCGTGTCCCGGGTGACAGAGAAGTTGTTTGATATGCCGGACCCGACCGACCCGCTGGCTGCCCCTGCGTTGATGGCGCGGGCACAGAATGTCGTCGCTAAGCATGCTGCTCTGCTCGAGCCTCTGGCGCGACTTTTCGCCGCCCGCGGCGAGTCCTTATATATGGTCGGCGGCTCCGTGCGCGACGCGATGCTCGGCCGGGGCGTGCACGACCTCGACTTCACCACCTCCGCGCGCCCCGAGGTGATCCAGGAGATCCTCGGCGAGTGGGGTGAAAAAGTGTGGGACACCGGCATCGAGTTCGGCACCGTCTCCGCCATCCGTCGCGGCGAGACCGTGGAAATCACCACCTTTCGCTCCGACCTTTACGACGGCGTCAGCCGCAACCCCGAGGTCACGTTCGGCGACACCCTCGAAGGCGACCTGGTGCGCCGCGACTTCGCCTGCAATGCGATGGCCATTGAGCTTTCGCTTGACGACGACCTTCGGCTCTCCCCCACCTTCCACGACCCCGTCGGCGGCCTGGAGGACCTGGTGGAGATGGTGCTGGACACCCCGCAGTCGCCCGAGGTCTCCTTCCGGGACGACCCGCTGCGCATGCTGCGCGCCGCCCGCTTTGTCTCCCAGCTCGGGTTCACCGTGGCCGACCGCGTGTTTGCAGCGATGTGCGACATGGCCGACGAAATCGGCCGCATCACCGCGGAGCGCGTGCAGGCTGAGCTGGACAAACTCATGCTCGGCGCCCGCCCCTGGGAAGGCATCGACCTGCTCGTTCGCACCGGTCTGGCGCAGGTGATCCTGCCGGAGATCCCCGCGCTGCAGCTGGAGACCGACGAACACATGCAGCACAAGGACGTCTACCGCCACTCCCTGACCGTGCTGCGCCAGGCCACCGAACTCGAGGACGAGGGCCCGGACCTGAAGCTGCGCTGGGCGGCGCTGATGCACGACATCGGCAAACCCGCCACCCGCGCGCTCAAGGAGGGCGGCGGCGTGACCTTCCACCACCACGAGGTGGTCGGCGCGAAGATGACCCGCAAGCGCTTAAAGGCCCTGAAGTACCCGAAGCACGTCATCTCGGACGTGGGCCAGCTGGTATTCCTGCACATGCGCTTCCACGGCTTCGGCGAGGGTCAGTGGACCGACTCCGCCGTGCGCCGCTACGTCACCGACGCCGGCGAGCTTTTGCCCAAGCTGCACAAGCTCGTGCGGGCGGACTCCACCACCCGCAACGCGAAGAAGGCCGCGCGCCTGCAGCGCACCTACGACCACCTGGAGGAGCGCATCGCCGATATCGCCGCCAAGGAGGACCTCGCGCGCGTGCGCCCCGACCTGGACGGCAACGAAATCATGCAGATCCTCGGCCTCGAACCCGGCCCGGAGGTGGGCAAAGCGTGGAAGTATCTCAAGGAACTGCGCCTCGAGCGCGGCGAGCTCGACCACGACGAAGCCGTCGCCGAACTGAAAGCGTGGTGGGATAGTGAGCATGCCTGAGTACTTCTACGCCGACCGCCTCTTCAACGCCCTCGAGCGCGTCGAACCCGAACCGGGCATGCTGCTCGTCGCCGCGCCCGGCATGTTCTCCGCCGACTTCGCCCGCACCGTGGTTCTGGTGCTGGAGCACGACGCCGACCACACCCTCGGCGTGGTGCTCAACCGCCGCAGCGAGGTGGCCCTAGCCAACGTCATGCCCGGGTGGTCCGAGATCGCCGCCAAGCCGCAGGCGGTGCACATCGGCGGGCCGATTAGCCCCGAGTCCGCCGTCGGCCTCGGCGTGACCAAGACGGGCGTGGACATCTCCGCCAGCCCGTTTTTCAACCGCCTGGCCAACCGTCTCGTGCTTGTCGACCTCAACGCTTCCCCGGAGGATCTCGCCCCCGTGGTCGACGGCATCCGCATCTTCGCCGGCTATGCCGAGTGGTCGCCCGGGCAGCTTGACGACGAGATTGCGCGCGGCGACTGGTTTGTCACCCCCGCCCTGCCGTCCGACGTGGTCGCCGGCGCCGGGGCGGATTTGTGGGGTGACGTGATGCGTCGTCAGGCAATGCCCCTGCCACTGTTCGCTACGTTCCCCACGAACCTGGAAGATAACTAGTGCGTGTTTCACGTGAAACAATTGCGCAGATTCGACTCGGGGTGCGCGACACGTGGCTGGTGGCGCTCGGGCTGATTCCGCTCGGGCTGGCCTTCGGCGTACTGATGACGCAGACCGGCTTCGCCTGGTGGTGGACCCCGATCTTCTCCACGGTGATCTACGCCGGCTCCATGGAGTTTCTCGCCGTGAGCATGGTCACCGGCGGACTCGGCCCCGTGTCATCCGCGATCACAGGTTTCATGGTGAACTTCCGGCACCTGTTCTACGGGCTGACCTATCCGCGCTCCGAAATTCTGCGCGGCCTGCCCGCGGCGTACGCCACATACGCTCTTACCGACGAGGTCTACGCCATCACCTCCACCCTCCACGAACGCCCCTCCGTCGCGCGTCTGCTCACCATCTCCGTCGTGTGCCAGCTGGCGTGGCTGCTCTCCGGTATTGCCGGCGCACTCGCCGGGGCGGTGATCCCCGCCGGCGTGGAGGGCTTCGACTTCGCGCTGACCGCCCTGTTCGCCGTCCTGGCCTACGAGGCGTTCCAGACCCGCCGCGACTTGTCCGCCCCGTTGATCGCAGGCACCCTCGCGCTGGTGGCGGCGTTGCTGCTGCCGGGCCAGGTGATCATCCTGGCGCTTCTGTCCTACTTCCTGGTGCTCGTCCTGCGCTTCTGGTTCCCGCGTGTGGACGACTCCCTTTCCTGGCGGCTGCCATGACGGGAAACCTCGGACTCCCCGACGGCGTGACCCTCACCATGGTCGCCGCCGTACTTATCCCCGTCGGCGTCGTCACCGTACTCCTGCGCGCCCTGCCGTTTTCCATGCTGCGCGTGCTCAAGGGCAGCCCGTTCATCGACTTCCTCGCCGTGCTCATGCCCGTCGGGGTGATGACCGTCCTGGTGGCCTACACCGTGATCGGCCACGCCCACTCCCCCGCCCACCTCGCCTCCGCGCTCATTGCGTTAGCCGCCACCTTGCTCCTGCACCGCTGGAGGCGTCGCGCGGACCTGTCCATCTTCGCTGGCACTGCCCTGTACATGGTGTTGGTCAACCTGGTGTTTTAGGGGCCAGACGGCGTAGGCGTGCGATACATATCGTTTCATCTGATAAAAGTCAGGTGACCTGCGGCGATGTGTGTTTTACTGACGCAGTCCGGTTTTCTGGCAATCACACTCATGCATCGACCAAGGAGATCCCCCATGAAGCGCATCACCGCCGCCGCTCTGGCCGCAACCACCGCCCTGTCCCTTGCTGCCGTGCCGGCACAGGCAGTTGAGATTAACGGGAAGGAAACCGGTGGCTATGGCCATGAGTCTTCTTCGCAGGTGACCTTCCCTGAGATGGAAAAGTATATGGATGCCGCCACCGCAGCTGAGCGGGACAAGAAGGGCGATGGTCTCTCCGCCCCGTTCCTTGGTTCCGCCCAGAGCGGCATCTTCGAAACCGAAACTGGTGAAGAAGCCGCCAACCAGGGTGCCGTAATGAACTCTTCCTACCGGAACGACGCTAACCGCGGCTACAAGCTCGGCACCACCTACGACATCCTCGTGGGCACCGGCATCGCCGCCGCGGTCATCGCAGTGCTCGGTGGCGCAGCGGCCGCTGCGGGCAAGATCCCGGGTATTCCGGGCGTCGAGCTGCCTTCCTAAGGCCTCACGCCTAGGGAGCAATCCACACTCCTCTCCCCTCACCGGGAGGGGAGTTTTTGGTTTTGGGCCCTCTATATCGTCACCGGTTAGCTCTCCGTTACACCGAAAGAATTGTTTGTCTACCTGCGGAAACATATGTTTTACTGGCCGGGGCTCGATCCGAGCCGTAAAAAGTCAGATTCGCACAAAGGAGTTTCCATTGAAGCGCATCACCGCAGCCGCCGTGGCGGCAGCAACCGCCGTGTCCCTGGCAGCCGTCCCGGCGCAGGCAGCAGAAGGCGATTTGCAGTCCCTCCGTGACCAGCTCCACCCGGAGTCCGCGTCCGAGGTCAGCGACGCATACCTCGCTGGCTACAAGGGCAAGGCCATGATCCGCGAGGAGCTGGAGCCGGGCACCGGCTACTCCCAGCCGTACAAGCGTTCCTCCGAGAAGAACCAGGTACCCAACAGCGCAACCTCCTCGCTGAAGAACGACGCAGCTCGCGGATACAAGCTCGGCACCACCTACGACATCCTCGTGGGCACCGGCATCGCCGCCGCGGTCATCGCAGTGCTCGGTGGCGCAGCGGCCGCCGCGGGCAAGATCCCGGGTGTCCCGGGCATTCCGGGCGTTGAGCAGTTCTTCTAAGCGTCGCTAGTCGTTGAAGGACCAGTTGCACTCCTCCATGGTCCGCATGATGTCGTCACGCCGCGGCAGGGAGTAGTTCGTAGACACGAAACGCGTCCCGTCGCGGTAGACAAAATGGATGTCTGAGTGCTCCTTCAGCGTCTTCAGGTAGCCCTCCGTGACCAGGGAATGGCAGGCAGAGCACAGCGGCAGGAGGTTCTCCAGGTCGGTCAGGCCCCCGGCGGCCCAGTCCTCGATGTGGTGGATCTCAATGAAGCGCGTGTGTGTGCACCCGGGTGCCGCGCACTGCCCGCCCCACATGGCCAGCAGCGCATTAACCTGCCCGTTTGTGGCGAGACGCTGTTTGCGTCCGGTGTTGAGGATGAGGCCCTCGGAGTTGACCGTCGAGTGGCGGACGTCCGCGTTAGCAAGCAGGCTCGCGATCGCCTTCGACGGCGCGCCCACGTTGTTCGGCATGTAGCCGCGCCCGTCCGGGGTGGCCAGGATGTTCACGTGGGCACCCGGCGTGGTGAGCGTGTTGCGCGGCGTCGTGCGTGCCATGTGGACGATGCCCATGAGCGCGCGCAGCAGCATCCGCCCAATCGGCAGTCCGTAGCCGGAGACTGTCTTTCGCGCGGGGCGGTTCTCCTCCACATCTTCGGCGCGCTCCAAGGCGATGTCGATTTCACCGTTAACCTCGGGGTCCAGGTCCTCGAGCACCTCGTCCAGGTCGCAGTACGCGATCTCCCCGATCTTCAGCGCGGCGATGAACGCGGCCCCGTCTGCGGCGTTGAGGTTGCCGTGGAACGCGATATCGCCGTTATCGCGCTTGTGCAGGCTCAGGTAGTACTGGGGGCTGTCGTCGCCCTCCCCGTCCTGCGGCTTCTTCCCCGCCAGTGCGCATTCCAGTTCGTGGTAGCCCATCCCGAGGGCGAGATCTACCAGGTCACGCTCGTTTTCGGCAGTCATGTATTTCAGAAGCAGCCGCACCACCGAGTAGTTCAGCGCACCCTCGGTGAATTGTTGCTGCAGGTAGCGGAAGGGTCGAAGGCGGTGGGCGACGCTGACGTACTCGTGCGCTGTTGAGGAGGACACGCCGAGGCGTCGAATGAGGAATTGCGCGGTGGTTGACGAGCCACATTCGATAGCAAGTGCGAGTTCATCAAAGGTTTGTATCGCGGACAACAACTCTGCTTTGTTCTGGGTCATCGCTCGGTGCGTGTCCTCGATTTGCTGGCTCAATGCGACGGCGATGGGGTTAGATTCGGTGGTCAATGCGGCGGTCAATTTGGCCCCCTTGAGGCGAATGCGAGTTCGATTGCCGGCATTATAAAACTCGCCACCGACATTCCTCTGACCTGCGGAAATGAGGTTTCGAAACCAAGCTATAACTTGTCCGCAACTCCGCATTGCGGACAAGTGGGGGCGAACCAACTATTGGCTATCGCTTATCGACGTCAACTCCGCCTTCCCCACCCCTCCAGCCCATGCCGCCACTCCGCATTGCGGACAATTCCGAGACCGCCAATAGTTGGTAATGGCCAACGAAAAAGGTCAAGTTTCGTGTAGTGTCGTAGCTGGTTGTGCTATCCGTCTCGTGCCACGCGCTCATAACTGTTAAGGAGAGGGTGCCGGATCATGGCGAAAGTTCACCGCACAGCGTATATCTACCCGATTTTTGTGGCGGTATGGATCGCAACACCGTTTATGGGTGACCGCGTTCCCATGTGGGGCCAATGGCTTTATTGGGTCGCCTTGATCGCGGTATCTGTTCTGGGGTTTGTCATCGCGGTGCGGGATAAGCGCCCCCTGCTGGGGATATTGTCTGTTCTTACCCTGCTAGCCTGGCCGATCACTCTCGCGGTGTCGTTGTTGTCCGGCCCCTTTGCCTGATGGGCTGACCTTGTCCCCTGCAACTCCGCATTGCAGACAATTCCGGCACCACCAACTATTGGGGCCCACCAACGAAAAAGGCCCGCGCCGGTGGCGGGGCGGGCCGGAGGGACGTCGATAAGCTATTGCAACTTTGCCTGAGCCTCGGACCAGAGGCCTTCGAACTCGGCCTCGGTGAGATGGGTTGCGGTGATGCCTTCGATGTCGTCGTAGGTGTGCGGGTGCGGGACGGTGTCCATGGGGCGGTTGGCTTGGCCGATGACTTTGCCGTCGACGAAGATGCCGGTGATGGTCTCGGAGGGGTCGAGCTCGATCATGCGGACCATGGTGCACTCGTGTGCGGAGACTTCTTCGAGTTCGGCGATGTTGAGCAGCTCGCCGCCGAGCTCCGGGACGTTGTAGTGGATGCGGACGAAATGTTTCACGTGAAACTCCTAACGGGAAATGCGTGAGACGTACGCGGAGCAGATGACTAGCTGGGACATGTGGTAGATCATCAGCGGGATGATCAGCACGCCCAGCGACGCCCCGCCGAAGATGACTGTGGCCATGGGCAGACCGGTGGCAAGCGATTTTTGGGTGCCGCACATCTGGATGGCGATGCGGTCCTCGCGCGGGAAGTGCAGAGCCTCCGGCACGACGCGGGTGAGCCAGAGCATCGCCGCAACCAGCGCGCAGGAGAAGACGGTGAGAAACACGATCTCCCACACGGACACGTTCGTCCACACGCCGGAAACGACGCCGCGCGAGAACGCGGAGTAGACGACCATCCAGATCGAGCCGCGGTCGACGAGCTTGGTCGCCTTCGACTTGGCCATCTCCCCCACCCGCGGCAGGAAACTATGCGCGAGTTGGCCGAGGATGAACGGCAGCAAGAGTTGCAAGGCGATATCGCCGAAGACGGACGCGTCGATGTGCACGCCGCTGCCCGCGCCCATCAGCCACATCACAAGCAGCGGCGTGACTATCACGCCGACGAGCGAGGACACCGACGCCGCCACCACCGCGCCGGAGACATTGCCCCGTGCCACGCCAGTCAGCGCGACGGAGGACTGCACGGTGGACGGCACCAGGGACATGAACAACAGGCCCTGGTAGAGGTCGTTGGAAATCAGTGCCGTGGTGGGCTGCGCCAGCAGACCGATGAGCGGGTAGATGACAAACGTGAACGCGAGGATCACGCCGTGCAACCGCCAGTTGGTCAGGCCCTTCAGCGCCTCCTGCGTGGACAGGCGGGCGCCGTAGAGGAAGAACAGCAGCGCGATGGCCAGTTTGACGGCTACGGCGAAGCCGTCGGCAAACGCGCCGCGGGCCGGCAGAAGGAAGGCGAGCGCCGCCGCGGCGACGATGCCGACGAGAAGCGGATCGAGCCTCTTCATCTAGTTCGCGGCCTGCAGGGTGTCGCCGTTGTCGGTCACTTGCACCTCACGCATGCCGGTCACCGCCGGGCCGGACACGCGCGCGCCGTCGGCGATGTTGAACACGGAACCGTGGGCGGTGCACTTGACGGTGTCGCCCTCGACCTTGGTGATCTTCTTCTGCTGGTGCGGGCACACGCTGGAGTACGCAACGTAGTGGCCGGCGGTGGGCTGGGCGATGATGAACTGGTCCAGAATTACCGCGGAGCCGACCGGAACGTCGGTCTTGGCAACTTCTTCGGGGGCCTCTTCCCCGCACGCGGCGAGGAATGCACCGGCAAACGTGGTCGCGGTGCCAAGTAGAAACATGCGTCGTGAACAGGTCATGATGCGATCGTAGCGCCCTTCATGGCCTTGACGTACTCGGTCAATGCTTCTTTCAGGGCGGGCATGTCGGTGACGTGGCCGTCGTCAAGATGCTCCTCGATGATGTTCGCGATCGCGGAGCCGGTGATCGCGCCGGCGGCACCCGCGGCGATAGCGTCGCGGACGTGCTCCGGGCGCGAGATGCCGAAGCCGAGCAGCACCGGCGGCCCGCCGAACTTGCGCACGCTATCCACGACCTCGCGCAGACCCTCCACCGTCGCTTCCTTGTCTGCGCCGGTCACCCCGTCGCGGGAGATGGCGTAGATGTAGCCGCGCGATGCGCCCGCCACCGCCTCAAGAGTGGCCTCGGACGCCTTGGCCGGCGCGATGTAGATCGGGTCGATGTCGGCTGCGGCGGCCGCTGCGGAGAAGGGAGCGGACTCGCGCACGGGGACGTCGGGAAGCAACACGCTGTCGGCGCCCGCCTCCTTGAACTCGCGGTAGAACCGCTCGAGCCCGCGGGCGTGCGCGACGTTGCCGTACACGAGCATGCCGATGGGCAGCTCCGGGTAGCGCTCACGGATGGTGCGGATCTGCGCAAGCGCCTTATCGACGTTCGCACCTCCGGCCAGCGCCCTCACGTGAGCATTCTGGATCGCCGGACCGTCCGCCACCGGGTCGGAGAACGGCACGCCGAGCTCCACGGCGTCCGCGCCCGCGTCCACGACGGCGGAGACGATCTCTACGGCGTCGTCCGGGGTGGGGTCCGACAGCATGATGAAGGGGACGAAGGCGCCCTTTCCCCTGGCGAAGAGTTGCTCGTAGCGGGACATTTACTTCTCCTTCTGGGCAAGGGTGGCTTGGACGTGTGCGATGTCTTTGTCGCCGCGGCCGGATAAGCCGACCAGGATGTGCAGTGGCTCGGCGTCCGCCGGGTGTTCGGCGGCGCGCTTGAGGGCGTAGCCCAGGGCGTGGGAGGACTCGAGCGCGGGGATGATGCCCTCGTGGCGCGACAGTGCCTGGAAGGCGCTGAGGGCTTCCTCATCGGTGACGGGCACGTACTTCGCGCGGCCGGACTTAGCCAGGTGCGCGTGCTCGGGGCCTACACCCGGGTAGTCCAGGCCGGCGGAGATGGAGTAGGACTCTTCCACTTGCCCGTCGCCGTCGCACATGAGGTAGGAGTACGTGCCGTGCAGCAGGCCGGTGGTGCCCTGGGCGATGGCCGCGCCGTGGGCGCCGAGTCCGAAGCCCTCCCCGCCCGGTTCGGCGCCGACGAGCTCCACATCCGGGTCGTCGATGAAATCAGCGAACATGCCGATGGCGTTGGAGCCGCCGCCGACGCACGCGACCACCACGTCGGGCAGCCGTTCGGTCCGCTCCAGGATCTGGGCGCGCGCCTCGGTGGAGATGACGCGGTGGAACTCCTTGACAATTTTGGGGAACGGGTGCGGGCCGGCGGCGGTGCCGAGGAGGTAGTGGGATTCGTGGAAGGTGGCGGTCCAGTCGCGCAGCGCCTCGTTCACCGCGTCTTTGAGCGTGCCCGCGCCGGCTTCCACACCCACGACCTCCGCACCCATCAGGCGCATGCGGTACACGTTGGGGGCCTGCCGCTCCATGTCGGTCTTGCCCATGTAGATCACGCAGTCCAGGCCGAGAAGCGCGCATGCGAGGGCGGTGGCGGTGCCGTGCTGGCCCGCGCCGGTCTCCGCGATGATGCGCGTCTTGCCCATCTTTTTGGCCAGCAGTGCCTGGCCGATGACCTGGTTGATCTTGTGCGCGCCGCCGTGGACGAGGTCCTCGCGTTTGAGAAAGATCCGCGCGTTGCCCTCAAGTGGCAGGTTGCGGCACTCGGTCAGCGGGGTGGGCCGGCCGAGGTAGTCGCGCAGCAGGCTGCGGTACTTGGCCATGAACTCCTCGTCGTTGAAGGCGTCGACGAAGGCTTGCTCGAGTTGGTCAAGCGCGGGGATGAGCGATTCGGGGACGAACTGTCCGCCGAACTCGCCGTAGTAGGCAGGAAGCAGGGTCATTGTCGTGTCCTTAGTAGTGGAAGTTGCGGATTGTGCGGAATCCTTCGCGCAGCGCGGCGGCGTCTTTGTGGCCGCGCGGGTCTTCGAAGCCGGAGTTGAGGTCGAGCCCGAGGCAGCCGGTGCGCAGCGCCGCTTCGAGTTTGCCGGGGTTGAGCCCGCCTGCGAGCAGGGCGTCGGTGGTGGTGATGCGGGACCAGTCGAAGGTTTCGCCCGTGCCGCCTGCGCCTGCATCGAGCACTAGCTTGTCCACGAGCTCCGCTACCCCCTCCACCGGTACATCGCACGTCATATCCACTGCCCGCCACACCTGGAGCGCGGGGCCGACCTCGGAGCGGACGCGCTCGATCAGGTCCCGCTCCCCCTCGAGCGAGCCCTGGTACGGAGCGTGGAGCTGCACCGCGGATATTCCGTGCTGGAGGAGCTCGTCGAAGCCGTGGGTCCGGCGCGAGACTGCCACATACTCCAGTTCCGGCTCGGCGGAGACGATTTCGGCGGCAGTTTCACGTGAAACATTGCGCGGGGAGGCGTCCTCGAAGATGAGACCGCCGTACACCGCCCCGGCCGCCTTCGCCGCCTGGGCCGCGGAGGCTGAGCGCAGGCCGCAGACCTTGTTCGGACCGTAGACCAGCTCGCGGCAGGCGCGGTCGATGTCCGGCTGGAAGGTCAACTGCGAGCCGACAAGGAACGCGTCGGAGTGTCCGCCGAGGCGGCGGACCGTCGCAGCATCCCGGATTCCGGACTCCGCCACCACCACTGCCCCGTCGGGCGCGTGCTCGGCGAGGCGCGCGGAGCGGTCGAGGTCGATGCTCAAGTCGTGGAGGTTGCGGTGGTTGACGCCGAAGATCTTCGCGCCCAGCTTCTTCGCACGCGCCGCTTCCTCCTCGTCGATCACCTCCGTGAGGACGTCCATGCGTAATGAGGCCGCAATAGAGGAAAGGTGGGCGTACTCGTCGTCGGAAAGCACGGACAGCATCAGCAGCACCGCGTCCGCGCCGAAGTAGCGCGCGGCGTAGATCTGCACCTCGTCGACGATGAAGTCCTTGCACAGCACCGGCAGGTGGGTCGTGGCGGCGACGGTGGCGAGATGGTCGTAGTCCCCGCCGAAGTAGTCGGGCTCGCACAGCACGGAGATCGCGGAGGCGTAGCGGGAGTAGACCGATGCGATCTCCCCCGGTTTGTAGTCCGCGCGGATGGTGCCGAGGGAGGGCGAGGCGGACTTGCACTCCATGATGTAGGAGGCCCCGGGGGCGGCGAGCGCGTCGTACAAGGACCGCTCGGAATACCGTAACGTGGCGAAAGAAACGTGACCCAGGCGTCCACGAATAACGTCAAGGTGACGCTTTCGGTTGGCCACGATTTCGGAGAGAATCTTAGGCACTGTAGTCCGCCTCCTCGTGGGTGCGCAGCCATTCGGCGACGGTGCCGCGGTCAAGCAAATCCTTCGCATGCGCCGTGCCGTCGGCGAGCGAATCCGAGATACCGTAGAGGTAGAACATCGCCCCGGCGTTGACGGCTACGGCGTCGCGGTGGGCGGCCGGCCCCTCCCCCGCGAAGGTGGCGCGCATGGCGGCGGCGTTTTCCGCGCCGTCGCCGCCGCGGAGGTCCTCGAGCGAGTGGGTGTCCGCGCAGAGCTGGTCGGGGGTGACCGTGTAGTGCGAGATTTCGCCGTCTCTAAGCTCCCAGATGAGGGTCTCGTCGTGGACCGCGATCTCGTCGGTGCCGGCGCCGTGCACCACGAGCGCACGCGTGCGCCCCAGCGTTTTCATGGTCTCCGCAATAGTGGGGCCTAACTTATAGTTGGCAATACCCATTATTTGAAATTCGGGTCGTGCGGGACTCAATAATGGGCCCATCGTATTAAACAGCGTGGGTACGCCGAGTTTCTTGCGCACAGGTTGCACGAACGCGATAGCTGGATTGTAGGCCGGGGCGAACAGGAATGTGAAGTTTGAGGATTCAAACTGGCGCACCGCCCGCTCCGGGTCGAGGTCTAGGGGGATGTTCAACGCCTCGAGCACGTCGGCGGATCCGGACTTGGAGGACACCGAGCGGTTGCCGCACTTGATCATCTTCACCCCGCCGGCGGCCGCGACCAAGGAGGCTGCCGTGGTGATGTTGATGGTGTTCGCCCCGTCGCCGCCTGTGCCGGCGGTGTCCATGATCCCCTCCCCCGTTACTGGGAAGGGGCGGCCGGCGGCGAGAAAGGCCTTCGCCGCGCCGGCGATGTCCGTGAAGGTTTCGCCGCGGGTGCGGATGGTGGCCAGCAGTGCGGCGATGCGGACGTCGTCGTAGTCGCCGACCGTCAGCGGCGTGAACGCCTCCACCGCCTCCTCCAATGTCGGCGAGGGGTTGGTGATGAACTCGCGGAAGATCTGGATGTGGTCAGCCATTGTCGCGTCCCTTCTTAAGCAAGCGGTCAACGCAGCGTTCCAGCAGCTGCGGGCCCGCGGGGGTGAGGATGGATTCGGGGTGGAATTGGAAGCCGATGGAGTACCCGTCGCCGGTTTCGGCGGCCATGATCACGTCGCCGATGTCGGTGCCGGTCCACGCCAACGGCACCACCCCGTCCGGCGCCTCCGCCGCGCCGAGCGAGTGGTAGCGCGCAACAGGCACGTCGAGGCCGGGCTGGTTGGGGGTGCCGCCGGCCGTGAGGCCGTCGAAAAGCAGGTGCGGCGCGGTCAGCCGCATGGGAACGGAGGTGCCGTGCTCGGGCCCGCAGGGTACGACGCGGCCGCCGAAGTGCTCGATGAGCGCCTGGTAGCCCAGGCAGATGCCCAGGATCGGGATGCGGCCCTGGGCGCGCGCGATGACCTCCATCATGCAGCCGGCGTCCGCGGGGTAGCCGGGCCCCGGCGAGAGCACGATGAGCTCCGGGTCCGCGGCGAGCACGGTGTCCGCGCTGACAGTGTTGCGGTAGACCACGGTGTCGAAGCCGGCCAGCGCGTCGACCAGGTTGTACACAAAGGAATCTTGGTTATCCAGCAGCACAATCATTTCTGCACCTCCAACTCGCGCCCGCCTGCGAGCGCCTGCAGCACCGCGTAGGCCTTGTGCAGGGTCTCGTCGGCCTCCGCCTGCGGGTTGGAGTCGCGCACTACGCCGGCGCCTGCCTGCACAGTTGCAGTTTGCTTTGCGACGAACGCAGAGCGAATGACAATACAAGTATCAAAGTCGCCGTCCCCGCGCAGATATCCCACCGCCCCGCCGTAGGACCCGCGGCGGGTGCCCTCCACCCCGCGCAGCAGCTCGGTCGCGCGCAGCTTCGGCGCCCCGGTGAGCGTGCCGATGTTGATGCACGCCCGGTAGGCGTCGAGCGCGTCCAGGTCCTGCGCCAACGTGGCGGTGACGCGGCTGACCAGGTGCATCACGCGGGAGTAGCGGTCCACCTGCAACAGCTCGCGGACCCGCCGGGTGCGGGGTTCGGCCACGCGCGCCATGTCGTTGCGGGCCAGGTCGACCAGCATGGTGTGCTCCGCAACCTCTTTGGCGTCCGTGCGCAGCTGCAGCTCCATGCGCGCGTCCAGCTCGTGGTTGACGCTGCCGTCCGGGTTCAGCCCGCGCGGGCAAGTACCGGCGATCGGGTACAGCTCCACCTGGCGGGTGGCGTGGTCGAATTTCAAGTTGGATTCGGGTGAGGCGCCGAACAGCTCGTAGCCTTCGCCGCGGATGTAGAACATGTAGGGAGAGGGGTTGGATGCGCGCAGTCGCCGGTACGCCGCGAACGCGTCTGTGCACTCCGCGGTAAACGCGCGGGCGGGCACGACCTGGTAGATGTCGCCGTTGGTGATGTGCTGCTTGAGCTGCTCCACGTGCGCGCGGAACTCCGCGTCCGGCACCGTTGCCTTAGCGACGAGCCGCTCCGCGCCCCCCGCCTCCGGCCGGTGGTCCGGCACCGGCTGATTGATGCGGCTGGCCAGCGGCTCGAGGTCGATGCCCTCGCCCGCGGCGTCCACGGCGGCGAGATAGGCGGTGCCCGCTTCGTGGTTGACGCGCAGCAGGATCTCTGCCAGCACGAACTGGTAGTCCGGGTAAGTGTTCGGCCCTTGCGCGACGGCCGGTAGCGTTTCAAAGCTGTCCAGGTAGTCGTACGCGAAGCCGCCGGCGAGCAGCGGGAAGTCCTCGTTGCCGTAGCCCGCCCGGGTGGTCAGCGCGCGCAGCACATCTGCTGTAGACGGTGCGGTCAGGCGTTCGCGCTCGTCCACAGCGCTGGCGGGCGGGAACTCGTAGGTGTGCTCCCCCACCCGGAACTCGTCTAGGCCCAGCCCGGCGGCGATGACCTCGCCGGAAGGCGTCAGTGGATCGACCTGGACGCGGTTGCCGGTGCAGGTCACGCGCACGGAGGCGCGCAGCACCGCCACGGACTGCAGGCCGGAGCGGGTGGTGATGTCGGCGGACTCGAGCAGCACGGCATCCTGCGCGTCGAGCCCGCCGACGTGGGCGAACAGGCTAGCCACGTCCTCGTGGTAGCGCACCGTTCGGTGGGTGTATTGCATCTGGTCCTCGGTTCCTTCTTGTCGTGCACCGAGGGTGAAAAAAGGGCCCGCGGCGCTTGTGTAGCAAGCTGGCGGGCCGTGACGTCTTTGGGTGGCGCGCCAGTTAGGCGAGCCACCACCAGTTCAAAGAAGTCTTGTTCGTCACAATTGGCAACTATAGCGGAACCGAAAAGGGACCGGGAATTTTATTCAGCTAGGCGGTACTTCCCGCGTGGGGCGGCGGCGACCACACCGTCGACCATCAGGCCGGTGATGGCGGCGTGGGTGGCCAGCTCGGCGTTGATGTCCGGGGCGTCAACCAGACCGCGGGAGACGATCTCGGCGGCGATGTCCTTGTAGGCCATCGGCTCCCCCGCCTCGCGCAGCACGGTCAGGATCGCTTCGTTCCAGTGCATCGTGGGCCTACTTCTGCTCGTCGGCGTGGCCTGCGGCTCGTCGCAAAGCATCGATGTTCACCGCGGGCTTCGGCTCCTCCGGCTGCTTCTCGCGGGCCTGCTCCACCGCCACCGCAGCGCGGGCGCCGAAGTTGCCGCCAAGCGAGGCCGCGATCACCGCAGCAACCAGCGCCACGGCCGGCATCAGCCACATCCACCCGGAGGCGATGAAGGAGAAAGCGGCGCCGAAGGCGAGCGCCACGCCCGCCAGGAGCCAGAAGGGGCCAGCGACCTTGTGCGCCTGATCCCAGATGGCTCGGTCCTTGCGCACGGCCGGAACGTGCAGGCCGAACCACTTGTTGCCGGGCAGCTTGCCCGCGGACGCGAGGGCGCCCGGGATGAGCAGGAGGAGTGTCAGCAGGATGAAGATGATGCCGACGACGACGTTGAGGGTGCTCATGTGCTCAAACGGACTCATGGGCCCTAGCATACGGCGGCGGCGCGCGCGGAAGAAAAGGGCACATATTGCAGTGACACGCATAATTACCGGCTACGCTGGTCACATGAAAAACAAGCTTCTGCACTCATTGCTCTTTTGGGTGGTCGTGGCAATCATCCTCGGGTTCTTGTGCAGCCTGTTCTTCCCGGACTGGCTCGCCCGAGTCTTTGTCACCTTTAACGGCCTCTTCTCCAACTTCCTCGGCTTCTTCGTGCCGGTGCTCATCTTCGCGCTCATCGCCCCCGCAATCGCGGGTCTGGGCCGCGGCGCCGGCAAGTGGCTCGGCATCACGGCGGGCGTGGCGTACGGCTCCACCGTCCTTTCCGGCCTGCTCGCTTGGGTCACCGGCTCGGCCCTGTACCCCAAGCTGTTGCAGGGCAAGGACCTGATTACAGACATCGCAGACCCCGACGAGGGCGGGCTCACGCCGTACTTCGACGTGGAGATGCCGCCGCCGCTGCCCATCATGTCCGCGCTGCTGCTGGCGTTCGTGGTGGGCTTGGCCATGACGGCGGTGAAGTCCGACAACCTGTACAACGTGCTGCAGGAGCTCAACGACGTTGTGCTGAAGGTCGTGGTCACCTTTGTCATCCCGCTGCTGCCGCTGTACATCTTCGGCACCTTCCTCAACCTGGGCATGAACGAGAACTTCGCGGACACCATGGCCGCGATGGGCGTGGTGCTACTCCTGTCCGTGGTCATGACGGTGATTGTGGTGCTGCTGCAGTACTGCGTCGCCGGCGTGGTCGCGGGTGTGAACCCGTTCCGCGCGCTGAAGAACATGCTGCCGGCGTACTTCACCGCGCTGGGCACCTCCTCCTCCGCCGCCACCATCCCGGTGACGTACGAGTCCACGCTGAAGAACAACGTGGACGAGGAAGTCGCGGGCTTTGTGGTCCCGCTTTGCGCCACCATCCAGCTGTCCGGCTCGATGATGAAGATCATGCTGTACGCCATCTCCATCGTGTACATGGCCAGCCTGGACATCACCGCAGGCCAGATCATCGGCTTCATCCTCATGCTGGGCATCATGATGATCGCTGCGCCGGGCGTGCCGGGCGGCGCCATCATGGCGGCTGCGGGCCTGCTGCAGTCCAACCTCGGCTTCGACGAGTCGATGCTCTCGCTGATGATCGCGTCTTACATCGTGGTCGATTCCTTCGGCACCGCCGCCAACGTCACGGGCGACGGCGCGGTCGCGCTCATCGTGAACAAGTTCGCGTCGGGCAAGATCAAGGGGCATCAGCTTGACGACGAACCTTCGGCCGCCCCCGCCGCCGGCTCCACCGCCGTGCAGTAGCCTCCGCCACGTGAAGAACCGCCCTCCGGGGCGGTTTTCTTTTGGCCATGTTTCACGTGAAACTAACGATCGTCACTGTAGTGATGGCGCTCCACACTGTAAAAAGTGATGGGAAAACACGCTCTCACTGTATGAAATAAGACTGTCACTGTAAAAAGTGATGGGAAAATACGCCTTCACTGTAAGCAACTGGCTACAGTGAGGGTATGAGTCAGCGCATGAATGACATCATGGCCCGGTTGCGACGGCAACGGAATGACGATCACTGTATTGAGGCGAAGTCTGGAACGGGGAAGCTCGATACCGCGTTCTGGAAAGCGGTGAGCTCTTTCGCGAACACCAAGGGCGGAGTGATCCTCCTCGGTATCCAGGAGGATCAGCGTGACGGTGGCTTCAGCCCGGCACCGGGGTTTGATCCGGCCAGCATGAACGACAAACTCATAAGTGCGCTGCGTCAAGGGCAAGAGAAGCCTCCTGTGACCCCCATTCCCCATTTCTACATTGAAACTGACGAGTTTGATGGTTTCCCGGTGATCCTGGTGTGGATCCATCCGATGCGGGGTGACGCACGATTGGGCCAGCAAATGCCCTGCTATGTCACAGCACAAGGCCTGCGGGATGGCGCGTACAAGAGGGTTTTGGACGGGGACCAGAGACTGTCGAGCTACGAGGTATTTCAGCTCACGACGCTATACACGCCGGACCTTTCGGAACTTGCATCCGTTAGTGAGGCTGGCGTGAACGATTTGGACGAGCAGGCATGGAGGGGCCTAATCGAATCGCTAGAGAAGCGGGGTTCGCGGATCCGTCTCGGGACGACCAGTGACGCTGAAGTCTTGGAGCGCCTTCACGTGCTTGACGGCGAAGGCCTCCCAACTCTGGCTGGTGCTCTGGCTCTCGGACGCTACCCCCAACAGTTTTTCCCGCAGCTGTTCATCGACGTGGCTGTGCATCCTGCGCCCGAGAAATCCGTCTCGGGTACCAGGTTTGTGGATCGTGCCCATTGCGACGGGCCCTTGCCGCTCGCGGTGGAAGACGCAATTAAGGCGGTAATGCGCAATCTGCGAACTCGCTCCGTAGAAGTCGGTTCGTCGATGGTCGATGAACCAGAGATCCCGGAAATCGCATTGCGTGAAGCAATTGTGAACGCGGTAATGCACCGGGACTACAGCCCCCAGGTTCAAGGCCGACAGGTGCAGGTCGATGTCTATCCGGATCGAGTGGAAGTGAACAGCCCGGGTGGCTTGTGGAGCGACCGGACGGTGGACAACATTGATGAAAATCGTTCGGTCAGCCGTAATCCCTCCCTCGCTAATCTGCTTAGCAATCTGCCCGCTCCTTCAGGATCGATGCGTGTGGCAGAGAATCAAGGAAGCGGCATCCAACGAATGCGCAAGGGCATGGAACGCTACGGTCTGCCTCAGCCCCATTTCGATGCAAGGATTGGTGAGTTCACGGTTATCTTGTACCGCTTTGGAATTCTCAATCCGGAGGTTGCGCAGTGGTTGGCCTCCGTGGCGCCGGGAAGTACGCGAGAGGAACAGATTGCGCTCGCAATTGCTCAAGGGCTCGGTGCTGTGTCGGTTAAGGAGCTGCGGGAACGCCTAGGGCTCGACAGCGACCATGCGCGTGAGCTTCTGGGTGATTTGACCGATCGTAAGTTGCTCAGGGAGGGGCGCTCCAGCGACACTTTTGTCCTTGCAGTCGGAGAACCTGACGTCGATGAAGTCGACCGAGAGCTGATTTCCTACCTGATGGAAGTTGGAGAAGCTGGAGCGCGCGAGATCGCGGACCGTCTCAAAGTGAGTGTGAATTCCTTGCGCCCCAGACTCCGAAATCTGGTGGACGCAAATGAAATTATCCCAACTGCACCACCGACGAGCAGGAAGCGAAAGTATCGCCTCCCCGAGTAGGTTTCACGTGAAACATCGTCGATCTCCGGACGACCCCGCGCCCAGCGCAATCGACTACCCTCTTCCCCATGTCCTTCGAAATCGTCACCACCCATTTCGTGGCCCACGAAGACGACCTCGAGGAGGCGTACGCGCTCTACCGTCAGCGCATTGAGACGAGCGACGCTGTCGTTTCGGCGGTCTCACCTCGCCCCCGCCCCATTGATGACGAGTTCACCCTCTGGGACCTGCGCTGCCAAGCGGCCTACGACAACCTGCCCGCCCCGGATCAGATGCGGCTGTACGAGCTCAACGCGCTCGTGGACTTCACCACTACCAACCGCGACAACGCCATCGAAAAATTCTTCTTTGAGGACCACGACGCGCCGACGTTTTTACCCGCCAGCCTTGGGGGCCTGACGGAGCTCACACTTCGCGACGACCCCGCCGGCGAGCTCTCCCTCACCACCGTGGTCTACTTGGGCATGTCTGAGCACATGCCTGTGGCACAGCAGCTTTTCGACGCTACAGTCGCCGACCTCAACGTCGTCGCCTACCAGCCCAACCTCGCGCCGCTCGAAGGGACAGAACACGCGGCGCTGGTGGGCCCACTATGGATGCGCGATGCCACGCTAAACATCATCGGTAAGGGCGACGGCCGCTTCTCCCCCGGCAAGGATGCCTGGGCGGGGTGGGTGTTGACGTCGGACGGACACGATGATGTGGAAAGGCACTTGCACGAGCGGATCGAACCAGACGCTGTGGTGATCAGCCGTGCAGTGCGGGAGCCGTTCTAACTACGGCGTGATCTGCGGGCTCAGCGCGTCGCCCTCAGCGCCACCCTGCGCGCCACCCAGCGGGGCGTCGGTCATCTCGGCGCCGCCCAGGGGATCGTTGGCGGACGCGCCGGAGCCGGCCGAGCCGGCCGAACCTGCGGAGTCGGCCGAGCCCATGGAGCCGGCCGAACCAGCGGAGCCGGCCGAACCAGCGGAGCCACTCGAGCCCATGGAACCGGCGGAGCCAGCCGAACCGGCGGAGCCCGCGGAGCCCGCGGAGCCCGCGGAGCCGCTCGAACCGCTGGAGCCAGCCGAACCAGCAGAGCCCGCGGACCCGCTCGAGCCGCTGGAGCTCTTGGAACCGCTAGAGCCCGCGGAGGAGGTCTTCACTTCGCTGGAGGTGCTGTCGCCGCTGTCTTCGCTGTCGTTGCAAGCGGTGAGGCCGGCGCCAGCCAGCACGAGTGCGGTAGCCGATGCGGCAATACGAGTAATTGCAGACAAGGTCTTCTCCTTCTCGTGTTCGGAATTGAGCCGGGCGCTGAACCCGGTTGAATACGTTGTACGGGCGGGTTCTGAACGAGTACTTGGAACCAACCAAGAATCGTCGTACTGGCCTGTGGCAAAACAATGACCCCGTCTCCACCAGGGGAAACGGGGCCAAAGGGCGTGGAAGCTACTGCGGCAGGCCCGGCAGCTCCGGGAGGGAAACGCCCGGGATGGCGCCGGTCGCGGCTGCGGCTACGCCGAGCAGAGCGACCAGTGCAGCCGGGACGCCGATGAGCAGACCGAGGATGCCGCCCTTGGTGTCGGGGTTGTCAATTAGCTCCTGCACGCAGGTGCCGGTGGAGCTGGAAGAACCAGTGTTCTCGGTCTCGCCGGCCTTGTCTGCGGTCTTGTCTGCGGTCTTGGCCTTTTCCTCCTCGCGGGTCTTGCACTGCTCGTACACCTGGGAGGAGCCGACCGTCTCGTCCTTTGGAGCGTCGGTGTCGGCATCAGCGGCGAAGGCCGGGGCGGCGACGGCGGACAGGGACAGGGTCGCTGCAGCTGCGGCGGTTGCAATACGCTTCATAGCAATTCTCCTTTGATAGTCGGCTTCAGCGTGGGCGCCAAGGTACAGATGCAAAGCTGGCGCGAGGTGAGATTCTCTGCGGAATTTTCTGAAAGCGCTATAAAAAGCAGCCTGTCCCCCGCTGGAGAGAACAGGCCGCTTCGGGTGTTTGCGCGGGTGTTACATGGGAAGAGCTGGCATGGCTGGGAGGGAAACGCCCGGGATAGCGCCTGTCGCTGCAGCGGCAGCGCCGAGCAGGCCAATCAGGCCGAGGGGGACCAGGGTGAGCAAAGCGATGACGCCGCCACGGGTTTCCGGGTTGCGGACCATGCCGTTGATGCAGATTCCTTCCGGCGTGGAGGAACCCTTAGCTTCTGTCATCTTGGCTCGCTCCTCCTCGCTCGCTGCTCCGACAAGCTTCTTGCATGTCTGGTAGATCTCCGAAGAGCCGACTTTGGTGTTCTCACCCTCGGCCGCCATAGCCGGGGTGGCAACGATGGTCAGTGCGGTGGCTGCAGCGATGGATGCAGTCGTGATGCGCTTCATAACTATCTCCTTGTGTTAGGTGGACTGCCTGACATGACGTTAACAGGTGTCCAACAGTGCCCGGGCAAAATTCGTGGAAGTTTTCCAAAATGAGACAAAAACGGCCCGTTCCCCTGCTGCAGGGGAACGGGCCGGAAGTAGCTCAGGGGAGCCGAATTACATCGGCAGGCCCGGCAGCGCCGGGAGGGAGAAGCCCGGGATAGCGCCGGAGAATGCTGCTGCTGCGCCGAGAAGTGCAACGAGAGCAACCGGAACGCCGATAAGGAGGCCCAGGATGGAGGAGCGGTGCCCGTTGCGCTCGTCCATCAGGCCCTTGATGCAAACACCGGACAGGGTGGAGCTGTTGTAATTGCCGAAGTTTTCAGCCTGTTCCTTTTCGATCTTGGCCTTCTCTTCGTCGGTCTTCGCCGCTGCCTTCCTTGCTTCGAATTCGGCGAAGTTCTTCTCATTAATGGTTTTGCACTGCGTGTAGTACTCGGAGGACCCAGTATTCTCGACCTTCGGAGCGCCTGCGTCGGCGGCGAGCGCCGGGGCAGCAACTGCGGACAGGGACAGGGTTGCTGCGACAGCAGCGGTGGCGATGCGCTTCATGGCAATCTCCTTGATGAATTCGATGAAACCTGCCAGTTATCTGACGCGTGTAATCAGGTTATCGCGCTCACACCACATGGTGTTACATGGCACATCACACGTAGTTTATCCTGGGGGTATGGGAATGACGAGCGAAATCGCAGCTGTATTGGGAATCTCCGCGCTTGTGGGGTTGGGCGGCGCTGCCGCGGCGTACACCTCGGTGGAGATTCCGGAGCGCGACCAGGTTGCAGTGCAGGCGGTCGGCGCGCCGAGCGCGGTTATCGACGACCCCCAGGATGTCCTCTCCCCCGAGGACGAGCAGCGCCTCCAGCGCGACACCGCCAACATCAACGCGCCCGAGGTGGTCAAGAACTTCCACTACATGGTCTTCGAGACCAACCACGAAAACATCCTGGACGACGTGGAGGAGGTGTTGCGCAGCCAGTACCCGGAGATGATCGACCAGTCCAAGGGCGAAAACGGCCACATGGCCGACGGCGTGCTCATCGTGGGCGTGGGCATGGACCCGCGCCAGGCGTTCATCTACGGCGGCGACGATGTCACCGACGAGCTCATGCTTAACGACGATTCGTACCGCGAAGAACTCCTCGATGCCATGAAACCGGGCGTGAATGACGGCAACATTCCTTCGGGCCTGTTCCGCACGGCGAATCTGGCCATGGATGCGGACGGCTTGACCGATCGCCGGGTATCCGATGCGGAGAGCGACCGTGAGGGCGCAATGATTGGCCTGGGCATGGGCGGGTTCGGTGTGTCCACGGCGATCGGGTCGGGTGTCGTAGCGGTGCGCAATAACCGTCGTAAGGCAATTGCGAAGGCCCGGGAGGACTACGAGCTTGTCACCAGCGAGTACACCCGGTTGGCTGGCCGCTTGGACGAGGTGGATGTGCGGGCGAACTCGCTGTCGTCGGCGTTCGCGGATGAGACGCTGCGCCGCCAGTGGGCCGAGGTGCGCGACCGCTTCCTGGGCATGAACGAGCTGGTGCACGGCGCGCAGGGGCTCAGCGCGATCAACATGGGCGACGACAAGGACGTGTACAAGCACCGCAAGCAGCTTGCGGACGCCGCGGAGAGCGTGGACCACGTCTCCAACGCCGAGGACAACATCGACCGCCTCTTCGGCGTTGAGCACGGCGACCCCGCTACCCGCCGCGCGGATTTGAGCACCATCCGCGAGGACGTGCTGCGCGCCCGCAGCGACGTGAAGGACTCCGGGCTGCGTAACGAGCTGGACCTTTTGATGCAGCGCATCGAGGCGCTCGACGCCAACCCGGACTCCCCCACCTACCTCGACGACTTCATCCGCGTGCTCGGCGATTACCGCGTGATCCTGGACCAGGTGAAGAAGAAGCAGTTCAGCGACGTGAAGGAGCACGAGAAACTGGAGGCGCCGGCGGTGTACGACTCCGGGTTCTGGTACGGCGGGTACGTGCCGTATGTGCATATGCACTCCTGGCACGAGTCCAATGTTCAGGCGGCACAGGCGGCGAGCTCGAGCGGCGGCGGCAGCGTGTCTTCCTCCGGCTTTAGCGCCGGCGGCGGCAGCTCCAGCTTCTAAGCCGGGTGAGCTGATCTGTGCTGTGGGTGACCCCCGTTACACCGGTTAGGTGTGAAATGGGTCACTTTTCTGATTTTAACTTCCTTTTCATCAATCCGTGTTTATACTTGTGATTGGAGAAATTCGAAGCGCGGCCCGCCACCTAGAACACGAGGTGGCGGGCCTTCTCTATTGCATAAGTGCGCCTGAGAGAAACATAAGGCAGAACCCTTTCGCCTGCTCGTACTCTAAATGGGGGGGTGGGTGAGTACTCATCCGGTCTCGGGGGGTGGACCGTGGGCGAAAGGGTTCGCAGCAATGAATATAGACCATCACCGGAGATGTGTCTAGGGATAACGCGAAAATATTTTTTGGCTTGCCTTTTGCCCCGTCTGCCAGCGCGTTTCCTTCGCCAGCGAACTACCGGCATCTGCCCTACTGTCCTGGCTATGGACACTTTCATTGGGTTAGTTGACGCACTTGCCGCAGTGGCGGCGGCAGCGTTTGGCGCTATGGCGTTGGTCATTTCGCAGCGGGCAAACAAGCTTGCGAGCGAAAGCAGCGAGGACAACAAGAGGTTCCAGGAAGAGGAGCGGGAGAAGGACGAAGAGGAACGTCGCAACGCTGTGGCGATGAGCGTGTACGCCTACTGGGCGAAGCGCAGCGACGGCAAGTGGGGTGTCGTGCTCACCAACAGCGGCCCCCGTTCGTCGGTTGTAAATAACTTTGAGGTTGAGGTTCAATTCGCTGAAAAGGGGGCACTTTGCAGGGAATCCCGCAAACTCGTCGTGCTTCCCGCTGGCGAATTCTTCATCGAGCACACCCAAACTAAGTACGGGTGGGGCGACTTGGTCACCATCAGCGACAACGAGCGATTCACCCCGATGGTCTACGCAGCCAAGTGGCGCGTGAACCGGATCAGCTTTGTCGACCACTTCAATGAGCAGTGGACCTACACCCCCGAGGGCGGCTACCGCCACCGTCCTGTCGGCCAGGAGTGAACCCTGCCGTTTCACGTGAAACATCCCGCCGAAAATCTTCTCTCAAACACCCGTACGGTGTAAGGCTCCCCCGCGTCGGCGCAGACCATTAATCTGCCTACTATGTCTTCGCTCACGCAGGATGCGCCACAGCAAGCGCCGAACACCTCCACCGCCTACGCCCCGGGCCTGATGGTCAAGGTCCGCGACGAGCTGTGGCTGATCACCAGCGTTACGCAGTCCGTCGACGGCTACCTGCTCAAGGTCCGCGGCCTGTCGGACTATGTGCGCGACACCACCGCGAGCTTCTACACCGCGCTCGACAACGTGGAGGTCTTCGACCCGGCCAAGGTGGAGGTCGTGCCGGACCGCTCCCCCGGCTACCGCACCACGCGCCTGTGGCTGGAGACCACCCTGCGCCAAATCCCGGTGCCCCTCTACCAGGAGGAGCTGTCGGTGGCGGATCAGATGCTCATGGATCCGCTGGATTACCAGCTCACCGCCGTGCGCAAGGCGCTTAGCGACGCCAACCTTCGGCCCCGCGTCCTCATCGCCGATGCTGTCGGCCTGGGCAAAACTCTCGAGATCGGCATGATCCTGTCAGAGCTGATCCGCCGCGGCCGCGGCGAGCGCATCCTGGTGGTGACCCCGAAGCACATCATGGAGCAGTTCCAGCAGGAGATGTGGTCGCGCTTTGCCATCCCGCTGGTGCGCCTGGACTCCACCGGCATCCAGCGCGTGCGCCAGATGCTGCCGGCCAGCCGCAACCCGTTTACGTATTTCCCCCGCGTGATCGTGTCCATGGACACGCTGAAGAGCCCGAAGTACCGCGCGCAGCTGGAGAAGGTGCGCTGGGACGCGGTGGTGATTGATGAGATCCACAACGCCACCAACGTGGGCACCCAGAACAACGAGCTCGCCCGCACCCTCGCCCCCACCACGGAGGCGCTGCTTCTCGCCTCCGCCACCCCACACAACGGCGACCCGGAAAGCTTCAAGGAGATTCTGCGCCTTTTGGATCCGACGGCGGTGCTGCCGGACGGCACCATCGACAAGGATGCGGTGTCCCGCCTGCTCATCCGCCGCCACCGCCACTCCGACGAGGTGGCCAGTGTGGTCGGCGAGCAGTGGGCGGAGCGCAAGGACCCGATCAACATCCCGGTGGAGGCGTCCGCAGAAGAAAACGCCGCGGCCGCCGAGCTGGAGCAGACCTGGATCCACACCAACGCCAACCCGGCGCAGGACCGCCTGTTCCCGTGGACGTTGGTCAAGGCCTTCCTCTCCTCCCCCGCCGCGCTCGGCGAGACCGTCGAGAACCGGCTCAAGCGCGTCCCGGCCGCGGACACGAAACAGCGCCAGGCCTTGGGGCGCCTGGCGCAGCTCAACGCCAAGGTCACCCGCCAGAACTCCAACAAATACGCCGCGCTGGTGAACTACCTCCAGGAGATCGGCGTGGGCAAGGGCAAGAAAACGCGTGCAGTGGTGTTCTCGGAACGCGTCGCTACGCTGCACTGGCTCAAAGAGAACCTGACCAAGGACCTGAAGATGCCGGCCGGTGCGGTGGAGGTCATGCACGGCGGCCTCTCGGACGAGGAGCAGATGCGGCTTGTAGACGAATTCAAGCGCGAAGACTCCAAGCTGCGCATCCTGATCACCGGCGACGTGGCGTCTGAAGGCGTGAACCTGCACACCCTGTGCCACAACCTGATCCACTACGACATCCCGTGGTCGCTGATCCGCATCCAGCAGCGCAACGGCCGCGTGGACCGCTACGGGCAGATGGAGTCGCCGCAGATCGCTGCACTCCTGCTGGATACGAAGCAGGGCGGTTACGTCGGCGAGCTGCACGTGCTAACCAAGCTGATCAACCGCGAAAACGAGGCGCATGCGTTGCTTGGCGACGTCGGCTCGCTCATTGGCAAGCACACCGTCAGCGGTGAGGAGGATGAGATCCGCAAGGTTATCCAGAACCAGGCCGGCTTCGATGATGTGGTGAAGACCCCGGAGCAGGTTGCCACCACCGAAGCGCAATCGGAGGAGGACCTCATCGACGCGCTCTTGGCGGGCTACGGGTTTGAGCTCGATGCTGCGGAAGAACCGGCACCGGGCGCAGCCCAACCGCACACGACCAGCCTGTACCCCTCGGAGATCAGCTACCTGGAAGACGCGCTGAAGGAGGCCTTCTACGGCGCCCCGGAAAGGCCCTTAAGCGCGGGCGGTGTGGCCTACGAGCTGGGCAACAACGGCGTGGCGGAGCTCGCTCCCCCGGAAGACCTGCGCCGCCGCCTGGACATCCTGCCGCAGGACTACCTAGCGGACCGCAAGGTGCGGGAGAATTTCCTCCTGGCTACCAACACCGCCGTGGGCAACACCGTCCTGCGCAACGCGCGCACCGGCCAGGACGGCTCCACGTGGCCGAAGGCGCACTTCCTCGGCCCGTTGCACCCGGTGACGGATTGGGCGACGGATCGCGCACTCGCCTCCCTTTCCGCCGGCCAGATCACCGCCATCGCGGGCGAGGTGGACATGCCCACCGTGCTGCTCATGGCCACGCTGACCAACAAGCGCGGCCAGGTGGTCTCCCGCGCCTTTGTCACCGTCGCCGGCGGCATGCTGCCCAAGACCATCGAGGACCCGGTGGCGTGGCTGCGCGGCATCGGTCTGACGGAGCACGCCATCAACCCGGAGACACTGACCCTGCCGGACAACGCCCAGGAGCTCGTGGCCTCCTCCGTTGAGGTGGCGGGCAACCAGCTGCAGCCGATGATGGCCGCCGCCCGCAATCACGCCACCAGCCGCATCGAGTACTGGATCGACCGCGCGGACCGCTGGCAGCACGCCAAGGACGACAGCCAGACCATGCTGCGCGTGGGCCGGTCTGAAAACCTCATTGCGGAGGAACGCGCGCTGATCGCCTCGCTTGAACCGGACCGTGAACTTATCCGCCCCCTCGTACTCGTCCTGCCGAAGGAGCAGTAGATCAATGGCTAGCTACGACTCAATCATCAACGTCGACGAGTGGATCAGCGACCACTACTTCACCACCGACGAGACCAAAGGCGAGTCCTTTACCAAACGCGTGAAGGCCCGCACGAAGGAATGGGCGCAGCTGGAGGAGGAAACGGGAACCCTCTCCCCCGTCAAGCGGTTCCAAGCCGAGCGCGGCGAGTTGCAAAAGGGCTTTGCGACGCAAAATGAAACCGACGCCCTGGTGCGCACCGCGTTCAGCTACGGCACACCGGCGGAGCAGCGCTACACCCGCGCCGGGGACACGTTCACCTACCAGGGCTGTGTGGGCAACGCGGGCACCCTGGTGGTCATCAGCGCCGAGCCGAGCGAGGACACCACTGAGGAGGACCTGACCTCCCTGCCCGTTGTCGGCGGCGTCGCCGCAGAAGGCAAGGACCCGGAGAAAGCCAAGGTGTCCAAGCTGGTGGGAGACCTCTTCCTCGCCGCCGAGCCGCCGGAGTTCATCGTGGTCCTCGCGGGCCCGTGGGCGCTGCTTGCGGAGCGCGAATCCTGGCCGCTGGGCCGCTACCTGGCCGTGAACCTGCAGTTGGCGGTGGAGCGTAATGACACGAAGAAGGCCGGCGAGCTCGAGCGCGTGGCCGTCATCCTCGCACGCGAGAACCTGGAGCGCGCCGCTGACGGCACCACCTGGTGGGCGGACACCCGCGAGGAATCCCAGCAGCACGCGGTGAAAGTCTCCGGCGACCTGCGCGACGCGGTGCGCGAATCCATCGAGATCATCGGCAACGACGTGCTTAACCGCCGCCGGGAGCAGCACCTCCCCATCGACGGAGTCGATGGCAACGAGCTGGCGCACCAGTCCCTGCGCTACCTCTACCGCATCCTCTTCCTGCTGTTCGCAGAAGCCTCCCCGGAACTGGCCATCCTGCCCACCGGCACACCCGAGTACGTGGCTGGCTACGGTCTGGACCGCCTGCGCGATCACATCCTCACTCCCCCAGTGACGGACCAGGCGCGCCGGGGTACCCACCTGTATGACTCGCTGCAGCTGCTGTTCACCCAGGTCAACGACGGCCACGACCCGCTGGAGACCGCAGACGCCGACGAGGACGCGCAGAACCAGGGCCTGACCTTCCGCAACCTGGAGGCCGACCTGTTCAAGCGCGAAGCCACCTGGCTTATCGACGAAGTCAGGCTCTCCAACGCCGCCCTGACCAACGTGCTGCAGAACCTGCTGCTGTCCAAGGTCTCCGCCGGCAAGGACCGCGGCTTCATCTCCTACGCCACCCTTGGTGTAACGGAGCTGGGCCAGGTCTACGAGGGCTTGATGTCCTACCACGGCTTCATCGCCCAGGAAGACCTGTACGAGGTCGCGCCGAAGGGCGATGCCTCCAAGGGCTCCTGGGTCCTGCCCACAGGTGCCGCGGACACGGTCCCGCAGGACAGCTTTGTCATGGAGACCAAGCAGATGGAGGAAGGCGGCACCGCCAAGACGCGCCGCCTCCACCCGGCTGGCTCGTTTGTGTTCCGCCAGTCCAGCCGCGACCGGGAGCGTTCCGCGTCCTTTTACACCCCGCAGGTGCTCACGGAGTTCACCGTCGGCCAGGCCATCGAGGTCCTGCAGGAGGAAGGCCGCATCGAAGCTGCCGAGGACGTGCTCAGCTTGACCATCTGCGAGCCCGCCATGGGCTCCGGCGCCTTCGCTGTGGAGGCTGTGCGCCAGCTCGCGGAGCTCTACCTCAAGCTGCGTGAGGACGAGCTGGACACGCAGGTGGACCCGGAGAAACGCGCGGTGGAGCTACAAAGGATCAAAGCGCACATCGCCCTGCACCAGGTTTACGGCGTGGACTTGAACCCTACCGCCGTGGAGCTCGCGGAGATCTCCCTGTGGCTGGACACTATGACCCCGCAGCTCAAGGCCCCGTGGTTCGGCCTGCACCTGCGTCGCGGCAACTCGCTCATCGGTGCGCTGCGTTCCACCTACGCAGTTGCGCAGTTGAAGAAACGCGAGTGGCTTTCCGCGGTCCCCCGCCGCGAGCCGGTGCAAAACCTCGCAGCTGCCATCGATGCCGGCGAGACCCGTGACACCTACGCCGCTGGCCGCATCCACCAGTTCCTCCTGCCATCCGCCACCTGGGGTGCGGCAGCGGACGCCAAGGACCTGAAGAAGCTGGCCGCCGACGAGGTCAAGGCCATGAAGGCGTGGAAGAAATCCGTCACCGGCAAGGCACCCACAAAGGAGCAGGCGAAGAAGCTAACCAACCTCGCCACTCGCGTGGAGACGCTCTGGACCATCACCCTGTCCAAAATGCGCATTGCCGAAGACCAGATTCTCCGCGACATCGACCTGTGGGGTTTAATCCCGGAGCGAAACTCGAAGAATGTGCGCCGCGAGCAGGTCGAGCGTGAGCTGCTTCACGACGTCGAGGGCGCCTACCTCAGACTGCGTCTCATCATGGACGCCTGGAACGCCCTGACCTTCTGGCCGCTTACCGAGGTGGATGCCCTCCCCGACCTCGATGAGTGGCTCGCCACGCTTACCGACGTCCTTGGCGTGGATACCCAAGCCCGCGACACTAGCCAGATCCGCCTTGCCAGCGCCAACACCTGGGACGAACTGGTCGAGCTTGAGCGCACCGAGATTGGCCTTTCCGGTGCCCGCAAGATCGAGACCGTGCTGGAGAACCACCGGTGGCTGCGCGTGGTGCAGTCCGTCGCCGCCGACCAGGGTTTCTTCCACTGGGACTTGGACTTCGCGGCCGTCTTCGCTCGCGGCGGCTTTGACCTGCAGGTGGGCAACCCGCCGTGGGTGCGGCCTCGAACCGATCTAGACGCGTTGTACTCAGAGGCCGATCCCTGGTTCTCCCTCGCTCACAAGCCGACGCAGGCGGAGAAGAAGGCGCGTCGGGAGAGATGGAACGAGGATGAACAGACGCGTGAGGTGGTCTATCGAGGCCTCGGCGAGTCAGTAGCGACATCTGCGGTGCTTACCGATGTGACCCGGTATCCGCACCTCATCGGGCAACAGCCGGATTTGTACCGCGGGTTTATAGAGCGGACCTGGCGTAACGAAAGGGTGCGCGGGGTCACCTCCCTGATCCATCCCGAATCCCACTTCACTGAAAAGAAGGCTGCGTCGCTACGGCGCGCAGCATACTTACGTCTGAGGCGCCACTGGCAGTTCGAGAACCGTCTTCCGTTGTTCGAGGGGCCGGACAGTAAGCAGACTTTTAGCGTCAATGTTTCGGCGCAAATGCAAGATAGCCCTAATTTTCTAAATGCATCGTCTCTGTATCATCCGCGTACCGCACTGGCCTCACTCTCCCATGATGGAAGTGGACCCCAGCCTGGCTTTAAGACAGATGACGGCGAATGGGACCTCTCGCCCCATCGGTCGAGGATCAATACGGTTGACCTCAAAGTGTTGGAAGCCTGGAATTCGTTCTGGCAGGACGAAGAGTCGACACCTCGTGAGGCTCGCATCGTCTATTCAGTAAACAAGCTTTCGCAAGAATTGCTCTCCGCTTATACGGGTTTTCCTTCTATGACCACGTTGGGTCTTCAGTCATCGCGAGGATGGGATGAATCCGTCGACAGGCGCAAAGGCGTCTTCGACTATCGAAGGAGCGGTAAGGCGGACGCTTGGAATCAGGTGGTCATGAAAGGGCGGCAAATCAGAATCGGACTGCCAATGGCGCAAGAGTGCGTGGCGGTTAGCGGTGCCGCGAAATATGTCGATATTGATCTCGAGGCTCTTGAACATAACGCCGTTCCGAACTCGGAATATGCGCGTTCATTAGACGTGACGCGGGAGAGTTATGGAAGTTGGAAAGACGCCGCTTCTGGTTCGACAATTCCAGTTCTCGATTGCTACCGAATTTCTTGGCGATTAATGGCCCAGGTTAAGAATGCAAGGTCACTATTTGTAGCTATCCTGCCGCCTGATGCTGCCCACATTAATGGGATTCAAAGCGTCGGCCCGGTACGGCGTTATGAAGACCTAGTGGCTGCAGCTAATCTGAGCACTTTGGCAATGGATTTCATCGTTCGCTCAGCTGGGTATTCAAACCTCTACCCTTCCTCCGTCTTGTCACTCCCATTCGTTCAAGATGCAAAGCTCGACAAGATCATGGGTGGCCTATTCTTGCGGCTAAACGCACTCACAGACGCTTACGCTCCGTTGTGGCTTCAAATGACGGGGGAAGAGTGGCAATATGACACTCCATTTCGAAAGGCCAGCGATAGGTACAGGGCTCAGAATGAAATTGATGCCATCATGGCGCATAAACTGGGGTTGACAAGTTCTGATCTTGTTGCGCTCTATGAAACTCAGTTTCCCGTCCAAAAGAGAGCTGACAACAGAATCGTGTTGGATGCTAATGGCAGGCAAGTGCCGCCAGAGGTATTGAAGCGGAGCGGATCTATCACTGGGGCCGAATTAAGTTCATCTGACAGAACCTGGGTTCATCCTCAGTCGGGCACTACTTACGTATTCGAGTTGCCATTCCGAGTAATGAATCGAAGCGAAGACCTGGAAAAAGCGTGGTGGAAATTTGCAGAAGCGTAAGCAGACCTTTTAGCCGTGCGTGATTTACCGGACGCAGTTTCCGGTGATGCGGCGTTATGACCAGGAGGATCGGTTTGATGCGAATGGTCGGAAGGTGCCGAAGGAGATTGTGAAGGCGGACGCGAAGTTGAAGTACGGCGCGGAGTTGTCGGTGGCGGATCGGACGTGGACGCATCCGCAGTCGGGTGTGGAGTACGTGTACGAGTACCCGTTTAGGCAGCTGGACCGGGAGGCGGATATGCGGGAGGCGTACAAGAGTTTGAGAGGTTGATGGGATCGAATTCCAAATCGAGTTTGAGAAAGTACCGATTACAACGGATAACATACTTCTGCCGAGGGTGAGTAGAACCAGCAAATGTGGTGTATGGCTCGCGACATTTCATTTCAGGAGGCGTGGTGAATTTGGGTACATGCGAGTCTTTCAACTTCGGGCGCATGCTCAGCGAATCTGCTGAAAAGGGGTGGAGCGTGGGGCAGGCGAGTTCGATTCGATTGAGCGGGCTAAGTAGTTATTTAGCTCAACATAGTGACTTCGAGTTGGTTGCCAATCGCGTGGGACAAGGGAAGGTGGATACCCTAAGACCGATGCTCCAGCACGAAGCTCCTTCGAACTCTATTAGTTCCAGATTTGGATACGGGGAACAGCCGCTCCATACGGACGGCGCCCACCTTCGAAACGTTCCAGATATAGTACTGCTTTGGTCAAAAAATCCGAGCTCAGTGCCTACAAGAATGTGGCGACCGCGGACAGTACCTTTCGATGAAGCGCGCGGTATGTTTGCGGTCCGGAGTGGAAGAGAAGTGTGGCTTGCTTCCGCCTATGGCCTCGATGGTCGTCTGCGCTTTGATCCGAGTTGCATGAGCCCAGTGGACCATTTCGCGACGAAGCTTGTACAGCGTTTCTCGGCTCCCCCACCTGAAGAGGTCACAGAGTTCCGCTGGGACCGGCCCAATCTAGTGCTGCTACTTCGCAACCGGATGATCCTTCATGGAAGATCACACGTAACAGATGATCAATCATCGAGAGAAATACAACGGGTCATGTTAAGGAAGTGTCAACGGTGAATCCCTTTGCCGCCGAGGGCTTCTGGAATAAAGCCATTCTATTCATTAACCGTGCCACTGAACCAGGCGAAGGAAGAAGCGAGGATGAACGGCGGTTCTGGGCAGCGCTCTCTCTTGAGCAAGCCGCAAAGTGGGCTCTAGCAGAGATCTCCCCTGCACTGGTGGTCGATCCCCAAAGAGATGGTGGATCTCAATTGCTTCAAGCCCTAGAACTCAAAGAATCAAACAAAGCAGTAACTGCGCAGGCCTCTACAATCTTCACTAGGTGTGGAAGCGCATTGCGTCCATTCAACCGTGAGGAAGCATTGAAAATCGCAGAGGCTAGAAATGACTATCTGCACGGGGCCGGCGTAGACATACTCCTTCTGCCCAATCAGATTTGGTGGCCTAGGATCTGGTCTCTTTTTAATGTTCTCCTGCTGTCCGGTCAACGAACATTTGATGATTTCGTTGGTTCGGCAATGGCAAACAAGATTGAATCGCTGCTTGCGGCTAACAAACGAAATCTTGAAGTTCATTACGAAGCACTTCTTGCTTCTGCTCAGTCTCGGTACCAACGACGCCAAAGTGGAATGGCCTCTGTTGGAGAGAATGCTCGGTGGGAGGCCAACAGGAGATGGGTTTCCCGTTCGTACTATGAGACCGAAGCGCAATGCCCGGCGTGTGAGCGATACGGAATTGTCGGCTCCGATGAGGCTGAGAGTAAAAGCTTAAATCTGGACGATCCGGAGTTCCCCGCGATAGAGGTTAGCTTTTTGCCGGACCGATTCTTTTGCGACGAATGCTACTTGATATTAGACGATTACGACTTGATCGAGCTTGCAGGGTTGAATAAGTCGTTCGGGACGTTTTCAGATGAGGATCCTGTCGCCTTTCCTGAATACGGAAATGATTAAAGATGGGGTTTGCCATTGTTCTATCGTCGTCAAATCAACGACCCTCTACAGTGCCCCAAAGAAATGGTGTGACTGGGAAGGAAGTTTGTAAACAAAAAGCGCTTACCTCGTGGACTGGGATTCCACCATTCGAATTGGGAGAATTAAGCTGCCCTCGAAGACCTGATACCCGAAAAATCCCCACGATCGAATCGTGTCCTTGTAAGCTCTCTACTCCCTGATGGAAGCCTGTTTAAGGAGAAAGAACAAGCGTGACTCTTGCTGAACGGGAAACCGAGCTGACAATTGCGAATGCGTGGAAATCAGTTCGAGATGCGGAGCGGACACTTTACCAAGCGCGAGCTAGAAATCACGCTGCTGACCGCGCCCTTCGCGTGGCCGAAGACTTTTACTTCCTTGGCGACGACGCCACGTTGGTTGACTTAGCTCACATCGAGAAAGCTCGGCAAGAACGCTCAATAGCGGAGGCCTCGTATCGGAGCGCGAATGTTGCTTTGAAGAAGGCCCGTAAATCCTACCGCGAGAGCGTCACTCTCTTTCAAAAGGAATACGGAAGAGAACCAGATCCGCGGATCATTTACGATCACTTGGCCGAATAGAGGAGTGCCGACTCGTTGATTACAAAAATATTGCCATACAACTGGATTGACAGCGTGCAGAGTTTCATTCGGGTTATCGACGAACTAGAGGCTATCTACGGGCCTGAGTTGCGGGATCCCAGCGTGAGTCGCTGGAGTTTGTTCCGAGGGCACAATGACGAGCTATATCAACCCGAACCTGCAATATATCGGGACTTTGAGGGCGAATCAGTTTTCTATACCAATGAACAGCTGATGATTCAGGAAGTCATACGCCTGATGCCGACGGAGTTCGAACGGCTGAGTGCGTTTCAAATCCTTGCAAAATTGCAGCACTATGGTCTACCCACACGGTTACTGGATGTGACAACGAATCCTTTGGTTGCGCTATTTTTCGCCTGCGGTGGGTCCGAGGAAGTTGATGGGGAAGTGGTAGTTTTCCCGAATCAATCGGTGTACAGGGAGGACTCTGCGCAGGTCGAATGGCTCTCGCGATGGGCCATAAACGGCACCTGGGGTCCAACCTCAGAGGGTTCGCTGATGCAAGCAGTGGGGTATGATTCCACTAAGAATCGAAGCGCTCTCATTGAACATTCGGAACCTCTTGAAGCCTTGACGCAACGCTTCACAGCTGTCAGGCCCATGCACACGAACGAGCGATTAAAAGCGCAGAGCGGTGCCTTCCTAATCGCTGGGCTGGAGATAGACAGGCGCGCAGAACAAAACTTGTTTGTTAGGCCTCATCGTGGTTGCATCGGCGAGGACACTGGGCGAGATACGACATTGCAGATTCATGAACCGCGCATCATTGTGACTGGTGAATCCAAGTCTAGGATATTACGGCAGCTTGACCGACTTAACATCAACTTCTCCACTTTGTTTCCGGAACCGCAAAACATCATCCGTTACGTACATGACGGCTTCAAGAACCACATTTTTGGAGAGACGAACGTTTCCCGACGTATAGATACGAGTGCAGTTAGAGAAAACGACAGCAACTAGTTCTGTTACGACGCGTCGATATTCTTTTGAGGATTTACGCGTCTTCCACGGCGTAGCCCGACTGTAAAGACAAAAGTTAAGGTTGCGCATCGCTGTCTACGCTTGTCTGAACCCAGATAAAGTTACCCCCATGTCTACCCTCATCCCCGTCCACGCATCGGAGCACGTCCTCGGCGGTGTCTCCGAGTATTTGGCCACTGCGTTTTCGCTCGCGAACCCGGAGACGACCAACGCGCTGAAGGCGTTTTTGGAGGACACGGAACGGGGTATGTTCCACGGGCCGTACGTGCGCACGCGGTTGCCGTACGCGCGGGCGATCGGGTGGGACGAGATCCTGGACTGGATGCCCGACTGGTTCACGCCGTACCACCACCAGGCGGAAGCGTTCCGCAGGCTGCGCAGCAGGGATGAGCAGGGGGCGCGGCGTCCGGAGCCGACGCTGGTGATCACGGGTACCGGCTCCGGTAAGACGGAGTCCTTCCTGTACCCGGTGCTGGACCATGCCGCGCGGGCTCGCGCTGAGGGGCAGCGCGGCACCAAGGCGCTGCTGCTGTACCCGATGAACGCGCTGGCGAATGACCAGGCGGACCGTCTGGCCAAGCTGATTACCAACGAGCCTGCGCTCGCCGGTGTCACTGCCGGGATCTTCACGGGTGAGGCGACGGGGAGCGTGAAGAAGGTCACCAAGGATTCGTTGATCAATGACCGTGACCAGATCCGCCAGGACCCGCCGGACATCCTGCTCACCAACTACAAGATGCTGGACCAGCTGTTGCTGCGTGAGGATAACCGGGAGATCTGGAAGCGCTCGGCAACCTCGTTGCAGTACCTGGTGTTGGATGAGTTCCACACCTACGACGGCGCGCAGGGTACGGACGTGGCGTTGCTGCTGCGTCGATTAGGGCTCATGCTCAAGCAGCACCAACCGGAAGGCTTCGCCGGCGAGTTCGCCTCGAACCCGCTGGGGCGGGTCACGCCGGTGGCGACCTCGGCAACGCTCGGCGGCAAGAACGACACGCAGAAGGTGCTCGACTTCGCCCAGACCATCTTCGGCGAGACGTTCACGCCGGAAGCGCTGGTGGGCGAAAAGACGTTGACGTATACGGAGTGGACCGACGAGATCGCGCAGACGTTCGGCGCGCACACCGCTGCCCTCTCCCCCGACATTGATCAGTTGCGCGGCATCGTGGACGCGATTGCCAGCGACGACTCCGGTCGCGACCACGCCGATGTGGTGCTGGACGTGTTCCGCACGCAACTGTGGGGCGTGGACGCCGGCGCGGACCTGAAGACCACCATCGCCGCGTACGCGGTGCACCCGCTGACTGAGAAGCTGCTGGAGCAGGCCAACCCGGCGAAGTCCTTGATCCGGCGTGAGGCCGAGGGTGACAAGTCGCTGCCGGAGGCCATGTTCGACCCGATTGTGGTGCGCAGTCTTGGAGAAACCACCACGCGCGAGTTCGTCACCCACCTGCTCACCGCCGTGGCGCAGCTGCGTGCGCTTGCGGGCAAGGCGTACGGCTTCGGCGGCAAGCGCCTGCCGGGTGTGGAAACGCACTTGTGGGTGCGAGAGGTCTCCCGCATCGAACGTGCCGTGACACCCACCGAGGACGGCGAGGTGTTCCGGTTCGCGGACGACGGCCAGCTCGGCGGCGACGATGCCGGGGTGTGGCTGCCGGCCACGTACTGCCGCTCATGCGGTCGCGCCGGGTGGATGACGGCACTCGAGCCCGGCACGGATGCGGTGGTGCTCAATGGCTCGGAGATTCGCCGCGCGAGCATTGAAAAGCCGGAGCTTGTGCGCCCGCTTATCGACGCCACAGCCGAACACCGCGAAGCAGTAAAAAACCACCTGGAACTGACCCAGCTCGGCGACGAAGACGGCCAGCGCGCCCTGATGTGGTTCCACCCGGAATCCAGCATGCTGTCGCGCCCCGAGCCCACCGAGGAAGACCTCGCCGAGGGCCGCTCCGTGCCGGTGCTCACGTACACGGGGCTCAACGCCGAGGAGTACGCGCGCGAGCAGACGTGCCCGTCGTGCGGCGAGGCGGATGCCATCCGCTACATCGGCTCGCGCGTGGCCACGTTGTTGTCGGTGGGCCTGTCCAACCTGTTCGGCATGCCGTCGCTGGAACAGAACGAGAAGAAGACGCTGGTGTTCGCGGACTCCGTGCAGGACGCGGCGCACCGCGCTGGCTTCGTGCAGTCCAGGGCGCGCGCGTTCGGCATCCGTACGCTCATGCGCAGCGTCGTCGGCGACGACGAGGTGTCGCTTGCCCAGATGCCGCTGCGGATCCTCGCGCGCGCGGATGAGGCCGCGGACCCGGCGCGTGCGCGCTTCGAGTTGCTGCCGCCGGAGGTGGCGGAGACCACCACGTTCACGCCGTTTTGGGCGAAGGACGCTGATACCGCAGCCCGTCGAGAGGCCACCACTGCTGCGCTGCACCGCCTGGAGCTGGATGCGGCGCTCGAGTTCGGGCAGCGTGCGCACCTGCCGCGCTCGCTGGTCTCCACTGGCACGCTGGTGCCGTCGGTGCAGGTGGATGATGCGGTCCTGTTGGCAGCGGCCGAGGAGGCGCTGCAGCATGTGGATGAGGCCCTGTTCGAGGTCGCCGACGCCGGTTCGCCGGCGCTGCGGCTGCGTTGGCTGCGGGGTCTGTTGGAGCAGGTGCGCGACCGCGGTGGCGTGTACTCGCCGATGTTGAAGACCTACCTGCAACACGACGCGAACTCCTGGCGCCTGCACAACCGCTACGCCAAGTCCCACGGCATGCCCAGCTTTCCCAAGGGCGGAGCGCCGGAGTTCCCGCGCTCAGGCGCCGCGTTGGACGACAAGGACCGTGGGATCACTCCCCTGGGCAGCCCGCGCGGTAGGTACGCGCGGTGGACGTCGAAAGTGCTGGGGATCTCCACCCACGACGCCACCAACGTGCTCACCACCGTGTTCAAGGTGCTCGCCCGCGAAGGGGCGATCCAAGCGGTGTCCACCAATTCCGGCGGCACCATCTACGCGCTTGCGCCGGAGAGCGTGGTTGTCCGCCACGAGGACGACGCAGCAATGGTGCACTGTGGGGTGTGCCGGGGACCCCTGGGCGTCGACAAGCAAACCCGCTCCCTGCTCACCGGGCTGCCGTGCCCGACGCCCGGCTGCCTCGGCGAGCTTGAGACGGAAAGCATTGAGCAGAACTACTACTCGCGGCTGTACACCTCCACCACCCCACGCGCGGTGGTGGCGCGCGAGCACACCGGCCTGATCCCCAAGGAGGAGCGGCTGGCGCTCGAGCGGGCGTTCCGCGGTACCGGCGACGAAGCGCCGAACGCGCCGAACGTGCTGGTGGCAACGCCGACGCTGGAGATGGGCATCGACATCGGCGACCTGTCCACCGTCATGCTCGCTTCGCTGCCTACGTCTGTGTCCTCGTACGTGCAGCGCGTGGGCCGCGCCGGGCGCCTGACCGGCAACTCGCTGGTGCTCGCGTTCGTGCAAGGCCGCGGCACGATGCTGCCGAAGCTGAACCAACCGCTGTCCGTGATCGCGGGGGCGGTGACGCCGCCGGCGGTGTTCCTCTCCGCCACCGAGATCCTGCGCAGGCAGACCACCGCGTACCTGGTGGACACCATGGCGTTTGCCGCGAACGGGCTGGAGGTGGCGCACGCGCAAGACGTGTTTAGCAGCCGCAAGCGGTCGCTGGTGGAGGTGCTCGGCGAAGAGATCGCGGCCGGGGTGGATGAGCGCGTGGACGCGTTCTTGGCCACGGTGGCAGGCGGGCACGTCGACGCCGCCACCGTCGAAGGCGTGCGCGAGTGGGCCTGCGGCCAAGGCACGGACTCGCTGCGCGGCGAGCTCGAGCGCACCCGCCAATTATGGGAGGCCGAAAAATCCGAGCTGAAGACACGGTGGGACACACTCGCCGACCGGGTGAAAGAACTCGAGGCCAAGGTGGACCCCAACGCGGGCACCGAGGACGCCGACCCGGAGCTGGAGCGGGAAAAGCGCAGCACCAAAGCGGCATGGCGGCGCGTCGGGCGCGACTACAACGACATCCTGCTCGACGAGTTCTGGATCAGCTCCATGGAGCGCTACGGGCTGCTGCCCAACTTCACGCTGTTGGATGACTCCGTGGAGCTGGCGGTGGTGGTTTCCCAACTCAACCCGTCGTCCATGCAGATCGACCCGGAGACCTTCGAGCTCTCCCGCGGCGTGTCGTCGGCGCTGACGGAACTCGCGCCGGGCAACACGTTCTACGCCCGCGGCATCGCAGCCAAGGTGGACGCCGTTGAGCTCGGCGCGGGTGGTGCGGATGTGGAGCAGTGGCGTCTGTGCCCGGAGTGCTCCTACGGCGAAAAGATCGAGGCCGGTGTTGTACCGCGTGCGTGCCCGGAGTGCGGCGCGGGCGCGTTCGCGGACAAAGGCCAGATCCTGGAAACGGTGCGCATGCGCCGCGTCTCCGCAGAGGTGGACCGTGCGCGCGCAACCATCGACGGCTCACACGAAGACCGCTTCACCATGTTCTTCCACACCGCATTGAGCTTCGCCGTGCCGGAGGTTGGCCATGGCGGGGAATGGTTCCTCTCCCACGGCTTCGGCGCAAAGTATTTGCGGTACGTGAACCTCAGCTGGTTCAACCTGGGCCGCGGCCCCGCTACGAAGAAGATGCTGGCGGGCAAAGAGGTGGACGCTCCCCTGTTCACCGTGTGCAACTACTGCGGCCACCTGGACTCGCAGGCGGGCGCGAACTCCAAGTGGGACCACCGGCCGTGGTGTCCAAAGCGCAACGCCCGCGAGGAAGAATCTGTCACGGTGGCGCTGAACCGCACGCTGCAAACCCAGGGTGTGCTGCTGCACGTGCCGGTGCAGCTGACCGCCGGCGACAACGCCACCATCCCGAGCCTGACTGCCGCGATCAAGCTGGGATTCAAGGAAGTCCTTGGTGGCGACCCGGACCACCTCAACGTGGTTACCGTGCGCGTGCCGGACGCCACCGGCAAGACGGTGGAAGCACTGCTCATGCACGACAATGTTCCGGGCGGCACCGGGTATCTCTCGCAGTTCGCCGAACCTGAAGACGTGCGCAAGCTCCTCGAGCGCGCCTTTATCAAGGTCCGGGACTGCGACTGCGCAGCCGATGAGCGCCTCGCGTGCCCCGACTGCCTGCTGCCGTACACCCTTACCCCGCACATCGAGGTCACCTCCCGCGCCGCCGCCGAGCGCGCGCTGCGTGCCATCCTGAGCGACCAGGATCACCCCGCACCAGACCTGGATCCGCTGGCGGTGCAGTGGGAGTGGAAGACGGAAGCCCCGAAGCTGGACCACGCCTCCAACCTGGAGGTGCGCTTCCGCGAGATGGTGCGTGACGCGCTCGAGGCCCGCAATGCCACGGTCAAGGACATCCCCAACAGTGGCGGTGTGGAGTGGCACATCACGTTCGCCTCCGGCGAGGAGTGGTCCATGCGCGAGCAGGTGGACTACGGCTACACGCGCCCGGACTTCCTGTTCCAGCACCGCGGCAGTCCGCTGCGCCCGGTGGCGGTCTACACCGACGGTGCCGCGTTCCACTTCAGTGCGCAGCACTACCGCTTCCCCAGCGACATACGCAAGCGCAACAGCTTGCACTTCGCCGAGAAACAGGTGTTGCCGTGGAACGTCACCGACGCCGGCCTGGACTGGTTTGCCAAGGAGATGCAATTCGGTGAAGCCCAGCCGGCGTGGGTCAGCGAGAAAGCGGAGAAGCGCACGCGCGCCATGGAGGGCATCGGTAACAACGAGATCGAGTTTTTGAAAGCCTCCCCCATCACGCAGCTGCTGACCTACCTGGCGGAGCCGGAACGGTCCTCGTACGCGCTCATGGATAAAGCCCTGTTGAACATGCTCAGCACCTCCGTGGTGCCCTCGCGTATCCCCGGTGGCGCTCGGTTGACGTTCCGCAACGAGATCCACTTGGAGGCCGCAGCCATCAACAACGAGTTGGTTCCGCAGCGGCTGTGCGTCAACGCGCTTTCGCCCGGTTCCATCACCGACGACAACTGGCGCGACTTCCTGCGCTTTGCCAACATCATGTGGCTGGCAAACAACACCGTCACGGTCGACGTTGGTGACGGGGAAAGGGTCTCCGGTGAGGAACCGGAGGACGTCGCGAAGCAAAGTGCCGTGGAGACCGCGGTGAGTGGGCTGTGGGCCGAGGCGATCGAGGAGTTCGAGGACGAATCCGAGGTGCTGGCGGCGCTGCGCACTCTTGTCCACGCCGGCGCAGCACCCACCAAAGAAATTGGCGAAGAAGTCGGATCCATCCCCACCGCCGTGTCCTGGACCGAGCTGCGCATCGCGCTGTTGATCGAGCAGGACGCCTCCTACGCGGGTGCCGAAGCCAAGCTTCGCGAGCAAGGCTGGACGCTGCTGTACCCCGATACACTCTCGGCTGAGACGATCCCGGCCGCGCTGCTGGGTAAGGAGTAACACCATGGTGACGTTTAGCCTGTACAGCGGGTTGGACCTCGACGGCGCACTGATGAAGCCGACGATGAACTTCCTGCAGAAGCTCTCTGCGGACCCGACGAACCCGTCGCTGAAGATCAAGACGCTATCGAACGCCGTGGACAAGCGCGTGCGCACCGGGCGCATCAACGACCAGTTCCGCGCGGTGCTCTTTGAAATCCGCGACCAGGACACGCACCACTTCGTGCTTGTGGACGTGGACTCGCACGACGAGGGCAACCTCAAGGCGGAACGGTTGGACCCGGCGCGGCTGCGCTTGGACGTGAACCCGATCAACGGTATTACGACGCTGATCAGGGACGAGCCTGCTGCGGGGGATGTTGATTCGCGCGCCAAGGCCGAGGCGGCCGCGCGTGCCGCGCACGAATTGGCGGCCCAGCAGGCGAAGGCGGTTGCGAAAGAGAAGGGGGTGGAAGCGGAGCTCGCCGAGAAGCAATCGCCAGCACCGCGCGAGGTGCTGGGTGAGCTGACGCCCGAGAAGCTGTGGGAGGAGCTGGGCATTGACCCGGCGCTGACCGAGCAGGTGATGGCACTCGAGTCCGAGGACGGGCTGGATGCGCTGTTGACGCCGCGGCCGAAGTGGGAGCACGAGGCGATGCTGTCGCTGGTGGCGGGGTATTCGGTGGCGGAGACGCGCGACTCGCTGGGGCTGCGCAAGGTGTCTGCTGCGGAGGCCGCGGAGCCCGAGGACGCGCGGCTGCTCGCCGGTCTGCGCCAGGCCGCGGCCGAGCTGGAGTTCGCGTACGTGGACGACGTGGAGACCGAGTCGCTGCGCAGCGTGATCGAGTCCGGCAACTTCGACCAATGGCGCGTGTACATCCACCCGGAGCAGCGCCGCATGGCGGAGGCGTCGTACAAACGCTCCGCGCGCGTGTTCGGCGGCGCGGGCACCGGCAAGACGGTGGTGGCGGTGCACCGGGCGAACAACCTGGCTACCGGGCGCGTGGCTGGGGCGAAACCGCGCGTGCTGCTGACCACGTTTACCAAGGGTCTCGCGCAAGGATTGAAGTCCCAGCTCAACGCGCTAAACCCGTCATACCCGGAAGCGGAAGCGCCGGGCAAAGACGGCGTGTGGATAGACAACATCGACGCCGTAGTGCGCAAGGTGGTCGCCTCCGGCACCGCCGAGGAGATTTCGGAGGCAACCCGGCGAGTCCTTGGCGTGGCCGCACCGCGCGTGCGCCCGTACAACGACCTGGATGCGCGCCAGGTGTGGGAAGGTGCGCTGGAGGCTACCGACGAGTCCATGCCCCGCGAGATTGCCAACGAAGCGTTCTTGCAGGCCGAGTACGAAACCGTGGTGCTGGCGGGCGGCATCACCACGCTGGCGGAGTACCTGAAGGTCGCGCGCACCGGCCGCGGCACGCCGCTGAACCGCAGGCAGCGCAAGCAGGTGTGGGCTGTGCTGGAATCGCTGATGCAAACCCAGGCCATCGACGGCCAGCTGTTCTGGCCCACCATGTCCGCCGTGGGTGCGGAGATGCTCAACGTGCGTGTGGAGCGCGGTGGCGGGTCCTTGTTCCACCACGTGGTTGTGGATGAGGCGCAGGACTTCAACGCTGGGCACTGGCGGTTTTTGCGCGCGTGCGTTGCTAAGGGGGCGAACGACATTTTCATCGCCGAGGACTCGCACCAGCGGATCTACGGCAACCCGCTGACTCTGTCGCACTTCGGCATTTCAACCCGTGGCCGTGCGTCGCGGCGTTTGACGCTCAACTACCGCACCACGAAAGAGAACCTGGACTACGCCCTGCGCATCCTGGTCGGCGGGGACATGGAGTTCTTGGACGGCGAGGGCGAGGTCGACTCGGTGGGCGGGTACCGCTCCGCGCGCACCGGTCCGGCGCCGCTGATCGTGACCGCCGAGTCCGAGGACGAGGAATTCTCTGTTGCGGCTGCGTTGATTAATGGCTGGCTGGAGGAGGCCGAGCGTGAGGCCGCGGAGGGGGTGAACAAGGAAGTGCGCGTCGGCGTGATGTGCCGCACCCGCGGGCAGCTCTCCCGCGTGGTTTCTGGTCTTGCCGACCACGGCATCGACGCTGTCCAGACCAAAAACGCCGAACTCGCCTCCCACGAGCAGGTCAGCGTGATGACCATGCACGGCGCCAAAGGTATGGAATTCACCCACGTGATCCTCATGGGCGTGGGCAAAGAGATCATGCCGCTGCGCTTCCGCCTGAAGAACCTCTCCGAGGAGGACGCCCGCGCCGCCCTCCAACGCGAGCGCTCGCTGCTGTACGTGGCGGCCTCGCGCGCCCGCGACGCGCTGGTGGTGACCACAGTCGGCGAGCGGTCGGAGCTGCTGCCGGAGGGTTAGGGGGTTTCGGGCGCTAATACAATTGCCGGTAGGTGTTCAGAGCCTTGACGGATTGCAGAGGAGCGGCAGCGTGTCGGGTGAACTCAACCGGATCGAAGCGAAAGAGATCAGCGTAGGCAAGCTCTTTCATTCCGGCGATCACGAATTCGAGATTCCGGAGTACCAGCGCCCATACGCCTGGGGCGTCGAGGAATCTCTCCAGCTGTTGTCTGATTTGTCTGGTGCACTGGAGCGTGACACGGAGGAGCCGTACTTCCTCGGCTCGATTGTGTTGGTCAAAGCCCCAGGTAATCCACGCTCTGAGGTCATTGACGGGCAGCAACGACTCACAACGTTGACGATTCTTCTGGCGCTATTGCGTGATCTCGTCGACAACCAGAGCTTGCAGCAGTCAATCCATAAGCTCATTGAGACCGAAGCGTTGGAATGGGACAACGTCCCATCTAAACCGCGTCTGCGCATTAGACCCCGAGACACACGGTTCTTTCATGATTATGTGCAAACGGCTGGTGCAACTCAGGAGCTCATCGGTCTGAGCGACAACGCTCCTGAGACCGATTCCCAAAAGAAAATCCGCAACAACGCACGGGCTCTGCATGAGGAACTTACCGGGTGGGATCAAGAGCAGTTGACTCAGCTGTTCAAACTCATTGGAGGTCGCGCGTACCTCGTGACGGTGTCAACACCGGACCTGAATAGCGCGTACCGGATCTTCTCAGTGATGAATGCCAGGGGCCTGCCGCTCTCTCCCCAGGACATCTTCAAATCCCAGGTGGTGGGCGCGATTGCTGAACATGAGAAGCAGCAGCATGCTGAGGTGTGGGAGAACCTCGAAGAGGAACTCGGGCGCAAGGAGTTCGGTGACCTGATCTTGTACATCCGCGCCATAAAGTCCCGTACTCGCGCCGTAAAGGGGCTGCTGCAAGAGTTTCCGGACCAAGTGCTCAATGCATACTTGCCCGACAATGGGAAAGGCTTCATCCGCGAGGTGCTCGAGCCGTACGCGAAAGCGGATATCCGCATGCTCGCACAAGACTTTCACGGTGACGACCCGCGGTGGGAGGAATTGAACAACTGGCTGAAGCGGTTGGACCAGCTTGATAACGACGACTGGCGCCCGCCAGCCTTGTGGGCACTCAAAGAGCACGGCGAAGACGTCGAATTCCTGGTGCAATTCATGGCCAAACTCGAACGATTGGCGGCAAGTATGCTGCTGCGGCGGGTCTATGCCACTCCACGCCAGCAGCGCTACATGGAGCTGCTGAAACAGCTCGTCGAGGGTGACGGCCTCCAAGCGGACGCATTCGAGCTCACCGATGCCGAGCGAAGAGAGACGCTCGACCGCATCGACGGTGAGCTTTACCTGGCAACCCGCGTGCGCAAGTATGTTTTGCTGCGACTCGATTCGGTACTCGCCCAGGACCCAGGCGCGTCATACGACCACCGCATCATCACTGTCGAGCATGTACTCCCCCAGACCCCTCCGCAGGAGAGTCAATGGACGCGAGACTTCTCCGAGGAGGACGCGGAGCAGTGGACGCACCGCTTAGGCAACTTGCTGCTGCTTAACCGCCGTTCCAATTCTCGAGCACAAAACTACGACTTCGCCGTGAAGAAGGACAAATACTTCACCTCTGATCAGGGAGTGGCGGTATTCGCGCTCACCACGCAAGTGCTGAAGGAACCCGTGTGGACACCTGAAGTTATAGCCGACCGTCAGAAATATCTGGTGGGGACTCTGGCGCGGGAGTGGGATTTGTCCTAAGGCTTAGGGCGCTTCGGTCGGTGGGGTGAGCAGGCCGATTGGCGCTGCCTGCTGGTCGGCTTCGTCGCCTTCGCGGTCTTCCCAGGCTGCGAGCGTGGTGGACGGTTCATCCTGCAGGTGCCACATCGTTCTGCCATTTGCGGCTCCGCCCACCAGGAATGCCGCTGCGGCGGACGGGCTGGTGAACTCCAAGTCTGAGGTCAGTGTGTTGTCCTGGATCTGGTCCGCGTAGCGCTCCCGCGTGGCGTGGACCCCTCGTGGGGCGCTGGGTCGCAGCTCCGGGCGCAACGTAGATCCTTCGAGGACAAGGAAGCCGGAAGTGGTGCGCTGGCCCAGGCCCTGAACACCTTGGCTGAGAACAGTGAGCTCGAAGACCGGTTCCTCGTCATCGCTCGGGCGCGCCGGGGCTGCAGCCGTGTTGGTCGAGGTGCGAGCCTTCGACGAAGTTGCTTTCGGTTGGAAAGCGGAAACGCCCAGAGCGCTGATGATGAGGTTGGTGTTCTCGATAAACTCGTCCAACTCCGCTTGGGTCTCTTCGCTGACACTGCCAGCTGACGGGGTGTTGCCGTTGGCGACCTCGTAACGGTCCGCTTTAATAGCGCGCTGGTGGAACGCGTTTTCCAGGAAGGTGATTTCGGTGGCGCCCCAGGAATCGTCAACCACAACTACGTAGATGATGCGGTTGAAAAAGTCTTTGTCCGCGCTGCGTGAATGCTCGGCGGCCCTGGCAAAAGCGACGCCGTTCTGGCGGGGCGCGGTTTGGCCGATGTAAATGCGCGGCTTGTCCGTCTCCGGGTTCGTGCCAACCAGGAATTACACCGCGGGGTGGTTCAGCTCCGGACGCCCTCGGAGTTCTTCAGAATTGAGCTCGGTGCGCGGGATTGAATAGACCCGGCCGACCCAATTTCTAATCGAGGCCTTGATCGGCCCGGCGGCAGTGCCGTCCATCATGAAAAGCTGCAGCGTTTTCGGGGAACCCATACGGTTGAGCGTAATCCGAAACTCAGGCTGACTCAGCTTGAGGTGGTGGAGGTTGTCGATGCGTCATCCCGTGCTGACTCCGCATTGCGCCGTGTGGGGCCTGCCGAGATTCGACAGTTGCGCAGCGCCATCAGTTAAGCCGGGGTCGGCAATGCCGAGGAAAACGGTGGCGCGGGAGATAGAGTGTTCCTATGAAAAAGTTTCGTCTCCTTGCTGCAACAGCAGCACTACTCATCACAACACTGTCCGTGCCTGCTGCTAACGCCGAGATGACCCCAACTGAGCGGGACCAGTTCCGCACCGATCCCGTCGGGGCGATTGCTTGGCAAGCTATTAAGGGCTCTTCGGAATACGTGCGCGCCGATGGCAACACCATGATGGCCGCGTCCTTCTTCTCCATGACTTCGCCCGGGGAGAGTATCGGCCTGCCAGCCTTGGAGAACTGCGCCGAGCGCGTCGGCTCCTCCTCGCCGGCAGGCGGTGTGCGCTACGTGGCGGCAGCCCTGTGCGCAACCTTCGACCCGAATGCCCGCAGTCAGGTGCAGCGCGGTGACTTTGGCTACGCGCCGCTGGGCTAAGCCGGTGCGTAGATAGGCAGATCGCTGCGTGTATGCGGCCGAGACCACCCTGCCAGCTTGCCCTCGGCGGAACGAACGTGCCGATCTGAAATTGAGGGCGCGTGCCTCCAATTCGGAGCGAACACACCGAAATACGCTGTTTTGAGCTAACCTCACGGCCTATAGGAACAGATTCGGTGCGAACGTTCCGTAACAGCATACGGTCAGCGAGGAGACGAGACACGTGGACATAGAGGCACTCGGCAGCTTTGTGCGCGCCCAGCGTAAGGAGCGGAGGCTGACCCAACTGGAGGTCGCCGAGCTTGCCGACGTGTCGGACCGGTTCCTTCGGGAGCTGGAGCACGGTAAGCCGACGGCCGAGATTGGCAAGGTGATCGACGTTCTTGCCGTGCTCGGGCACGACCTTGAACCCGTCGTGCATAGAGCTGACGAGCTGGGGCGATTTTGAGCGTCGCCCCTTGCGGACTCCACATTGCGGACAAGTGGGTACGCAGCAACTGTTTGAGGCCGCCAAGTTTTGAAACTGCCGGACATGGAGCTATTGCCTGAAGCGTTGACGCTTAATGGTCTCTTCGGCATGAGCACCTCCATCAATCTCTTCTCGAACATTCTCGAGGCAGCCAAGGTGGCGGCTGTAAAGAGCGACCTTCGTCAGGCGCTGGGGCGGTCTGGGGAATCGGCGGGGTCAAATGCTGCAGATGAGCTACCAGCGTACGACTGCGGTGGGCCGCCATTGGTCGATCTCGATGACGAGGGCGCAGACTGGCTCTAACAACTCCGCATTGCGGACAATTGGGTGCGCACCAACTGTTTCTGGGGGAAACCTTTGGTGCGTCGATAGGCGGATGTCCACTGAAATGAGCACGTGAGGGGCTGTGCTCGCGCGGGGGCGACGTAGGCTGCCGGGCATGGGGATGAAAACTTGGAAAATTGGGGCCAAGGCGGCGGGAACGCACGTTGGGGGCCGGGTCATTGTTGGAAATCGTTTTGGTGAGGTAGGTGCCTCTGGGCGTGAGCTTGGGCATGCAATTGTTGCCGAACTGAATCGGGCAGCCAGAAAGTCTCGGCCGGTAAGTATGAAGCAGCCGGAAACGGGTGAGGTAGTTGAAAACCTCGCAGGCGTTGTCCTGATGGCTGGTATGCCGCTGCTGCTGATGCGACAGGCGACAACCGTCGAATCAGCGGGCTCAGCGGCCAGGTTGATGGTGGAGCTCAGCGGGGAGGCGCTTGCGCACGAACCGCGGTTTGCTGGCGTATACGGGCTCGCGATTACCGCGCGGGAAAGCGCCGATGCCGGCCGTCTGGACATGATGGGGCCGTTTTGCGACACCATCTCAAGCGTGTTGCCGAAACCTCTCTCCAGCGCGGGCGAGGCGGATCGCGCGATGCGAGTGAAAATCCGGGAGGTTGAGTTCCCGGAACCTAGCGCTGATTTGGCTGGCGACGGCCTGGCGGAGATGGGCCTGGGCTACAAATGCAGCACGGTCGATGGCTGCGAGATCGGTAAAGACTCCGGCTCAGCGTACTTCCCGCTGCCGTTGTTTGCGCCGGGGACGGCGGAACCGCGCGTGGTTATGGAGATGTGGGTCGATGGCCTGCAGGTGATCGTGGACCTCGAGACGAAGCTCGCTGGGTACGGTGCCCTTCGGGACATGGTGTATTCCGTGGAGGAGGTTGTGCAGGCGCACCGGCTGGGGCGGGCGCGCGTGCGGCCTGCGTGAGGGGTGGGTGTCGGGCACCGCTTTAGCCGCGGATAAGCTTGGTGTTCGTGAGCAACCACCGAAGATAACTGTATAAGTTTGGTAGATGCCCTCGTATGCACTGCCCGAAATGCTCTGGACAGGCTGGAAGACGACGGACTCGTCACTTCCGCGCAGTTGGATAAACGCCATCGTGGGTAGCGCTACCCCGACGTTCTCGCGTTGCTCGACGAGTTCGCCGAGGCCTCCGGCCGGGACGGCAGCGTGGCGGGCGGAGGAGTCATATTTCCTCGGCCCGATCGTGTTGGTCAAAGCCCTCAAAGAGAACGTAAGCCCTCAAAAAGGATAATCACACCCAGCAGAAGGAAGACCACACCGCTGACAATATCCACCCAGGCGGAGTTCTTAGCCATCCACTTCGCAACCGCGCGGGTAGCCAAAGCCACACCCACTAAGAGCACGAGGCTTTCTAGAATCAATACGGCACCCACCATGAGATTGGCACCGATGCCCATGCCGGGATCGATGAAATTGGCAAAGATGGCACCGAAGAAAATGACCACCTTGGGATTCGAAAGATTGCAGATAAATCCCATGCGAAAAGCGGTGGCCGCCTTGATGATGCCGTCCGGTGTAAACCCGCGCGGCTGCGGGGCGCGGGTTTCGGTCCCCACTACAGTTGCGGGCGTGCGGCGCTCCTTGATGCCACCGGTAATGGCGGTATAGGCCATCCACAGCAGGTAACAGCCACCAACAACCTGCAGGGCCACGAGGATGCCAGGGTGCGCAGAAATCAATGCGGACAGCCCCGCCAAGGAGGCCACGGTCCAGATGGTAAGGCCGGTGGTACTACCCAGCGCCGCCCATACGGCTGCGCGCGTAGAGCGTGCACCTAAGCGAATGATTTGCATTACGTCTGGACCCGGCGAGGCCATCGCCGCGAACCACACGCCCATAAGGGTCAATAGGGCGCTAAGAGCCACCTAACACCTCCCTGCTATTGGATTTGCGCACGAAACTATAACGGCTCTCTCACCTGCAGCGAAACAGATACGTTCTGTGATTTAGGCAGCTCTTGTAACAACTCTTTTATAGAAATCCGCCACCTGTCCGAGGGCTTCCGTTTTCTCCCCAGGATCTGCCTTAAGCGCTTGCGGGCTCCGCATTGCGGACAACTGGGGAGTCACCAACGATTTGTGAGGTCAACCTTTGGTCTGTCGATTAGCCAGTGTCTATTCGGCAGAAACCGTTGCGTCCACAACTTCGGCGGCCTCTTCCGCGACCTGGGGCAGGTCCGCAGAGTCAGCGTCATGTTCGCCCCTTGCACTCTCCAAGCCTGGGGGTCGCTGATGGCGTAACCGCTGAGAAATGCCGCGGCTGCGGAGGGGCTCGAAAACGGGATTTCTTTTGTCAGCCGGTTGCCCTCGATCGCATTCGCGTGGAAGTCGCGGGCGCGGATCGCACTCGCGGGAGCGCTGCGGGAGACGCTTTCGCTGAGCGCCGCCCCTTTGAGCACGACGAGCTTATCCGCTGTACGACGAGCTACGCCATGGAAGGTGTTTGGCCCGCCGATCTCGAAGACCGGGTCGTATTCTGCAACTACAGACAATGCGTTCGGTTGCTTAGTCGACGTGGTGTGGCCGCCGAGTGGGGCCTCGAAGGCGTCGATACCTAGCGACTTCAAAATGAGCCGCGTGTTCGTGGTGAGGTCCTCGAGTGCCGGGACGTGCTCCTCCGCAACGTTGCCAGCGGGAGGCTCGCTCCTGTTGCCCACCTTGTATGTATCCACTTCCTTGGCCAGGTTGTAGAAGGCATTCTCAAGGTAGTTCAGTTCGGTCGGACCCCAGGAGTTGTCGCTGGTGGCGAGGTAGATCGCGCGGTTGAACCAGGCGCGGTTTTCGAGGCCGATGAGCCCTTGCCTAGCCAGCCCAGGATGGACGCTTTAACGGGGCCGTCGGCGGTGCCGTCGATGAGAAAAAGTTGGATCGTCTCCTGCTTGACAGCACCATGATGCGTCACTCCTTGCGGACTCCGTATTGCGGACAAGTGGGTGTGCGCCAACTGTTTGGGTTTGGCAACCTTTGGCCCGTCGTCAAGCATCCCGCTCCGCCGTAGACTGGCGCGCATGCGCTACGTGGATTACAACGAGGCCATGGCTACGCTGTCGCCCGCGGCGGCGGTGGAGGCCATCCGCACACCGTTGCTCGCCGGCTTTGATCCTGCGAGCGACCCGCACCGCGAGAAGGTCGCCCTCCCCCACGGTGAGATGCACTTGCTGCCCTCGGCGCTAGGTGGCGCGGTGGGCGTGAAAGTGCTGGGCATTCAGCCCGCGGGCTCGGACGTGGATGTGCCGCTGGTGCAGGGGTCCTACCTGCTCATGGGTGGGCGGACGCTTTCGCCGCAGATGCTTATCGACGCCGCAGCGTTGACCACCCTTCGCACCCCAGCCGTTGCTGTGGCCGGCGTGGTCGAGTTGCTCCGGGCGATGTCGGAGCCGCTGGAGGTGGCGATTTTCGGCACCGGCGCGCAGGGACGCGGGCACGCGGCGACTATCGCGGATGTGCTCGACGGAGTGCGGGAGGTCTCGTTTACCTTCATCTCCCGGCACCGGCCCGAAACTTTCCCTTATGAGTGGGCTGAGTCCGGCAGCGCCGCGGCGGATGCGGCGGTGTCGAAGGCGGGGCTGGTGGTCACGGCGACCTCCTCGCCCGAGCCGATCCTTTCCGTGGACCACCTGCGCGACGACGCGATCATCCTCGCTGTGGGTGCGCACACCACGGACACTCGCGAGCTTGACCACGCCATCCTGTCAGGCGCCCACGTCGTCGTCGAAGACGTCGACGCCGCCCAGCGTGAGGCAGGCGACGTCTCCATCGCGGTGGAGAAGGGCGTGCTGGCGTGGGACGACGTGGTGTCCATGTCTGACGTCGTGCGCGGCGAGGTCGCACTCGACCCGGGCCGGCGAGTGGTGTTCAAGACGGTCGGCATGCCGTGGGAGGACCTCGCCGTCGCGCAGGCGTTGGCGAAGGCCCTTGATCGCTGAGGGCGCCGGAGGGACGTCGCAAAGCAAAGGCCCCACCCGCCCCACCTGTAACGTGGGTCACCATGACTGACCCTCAGCTACCTGAGCAACACAGCGAAGAACACCTCGAGCTCTCCCGCGCGGAGTTCGACCGCGACAACCTCTCGGACGCGGACATCGAGCAGATCAAGGAGCAGCGCGCCGGCGATGAGCCAGACGGCTCGTTCATGCGCTGGGTGATCACACTGTTCGGCACCGGCGTCGGCGCCGGCATCCTGTTTCTGCCCATCAACGCAGGCAGCTTCGGGTTTTGGCCGCTGGTGTTTGCCACGCTGCTGATCGGCCCGATGGTGTTTTTCTCCCACCGCACCTACGCGCGCATCGTGTCCGCCTCCCCGGTGAAGGGGCTGGACGTGCTTCAGGTGATCACGGCGCTAACCGGCCGCAAGCGCGGGTTCGCTTCCGCGCTGATGTACTGGCTGGGCATCTACCCGGTGGTGCTGATCTACGCCATTTCCATCACCAACACGCTGGACAGCTTCATCGTTAACCAGCTGGGCGGCGCCCAGGTGAGCCGCTGGGTGCTGGCGGTTTCGGCGGTGGGCATCATGACAGGCGCGTACGCCGTGGGCAAGAAGCTCACCCTGTGGCTGGCCAATGTGCTGGTGTACCCGCTGATCATCGCGCTGGCGGCGGTGTCGATCTACCTGATCCCGAAGTGGGACTTCGCCAGCTTCCGCAGCTACGAGTCCTCCTACCCCGTCTGGCAGGGGCTGCTTCTGATCCTGCCGGTGCTGGTGTTTTCCTTCAGCCACATGGCGGCGCTGAGCCAGTTCGCGCTGGACACGCAGAAGAAGCAGGACGGCGACGTCGCGGCGACGGAGCGCGAAGTGTCCAAGGTGGAGCTGGTCACGGCGATCATGCTGGTTGCCTTCACCATGTTTTTCGTCTGGTCCTGCGCGCTGTCCCTGGGTGCGGAGGGCATGGACGCCGCACGCGAGCAGAACGTGCCGGTGCTGTCGTATCTGGCCAACCAGACGCACACGCCGTTTATGGCGTGGATCAGCCCGATCATCGCGATCGCGGCGATTATCACCTCCTTCTTCGGCCACCTGCTCGGCACGGAGGAGGGAACGGCGTACCTGCTGCGCAGTGTGGCGCCAAACTTCGCGGCCCGCTTTTCCGCGAACGCGCTGCGGTGGGGCGTCAACATCTTCGTCTTCGTCACAGCGGTGATCGCCGCGGTGGCCAACCCGTCGGTGCTGGACATGATCTCTGTGGTCGGCGGCATCTTCGTGGCCTTTTTGGTCTACATTATGCCGGCGCTGCTGTTCCACAAGGCCACGGCGTTTAAGCACTACGCGCGCCGCCCGGACACCATCTTTGTGCTGGTGGCGGGGCTTGTCATCATGGCCGTGACGGTGTGGGACATGGTTGCTGGCTAACCTCAGGTTGCCATGAGGTGAATTTTAGGTAAGCCGATCCGTGATTGTGCAGGTTGGCACCAAGGTGGCGGAATGCGCCTGTTTACGAGTGGATGAATTTTACCGTTTCCCCTAGTCAGATGTGCTAATAGGGGCGCATAATCATCCCACGTGAGCATTACAATTCTCCTGATACTCATCATCGTCGTTGCTTTGTTCTTCGACTTCACTAATGGTTTCCACGACACTGCCAACGCGATGGCTACGTCCATCGCCACCGGCGCGCTCAAGCCCAAAGTGGCGGTCGCGCTCGCCGGTGTACTCAACCTGATCGGTGCATTCTTGTCCGTCGCCGTGGCAAAGACGGTTGCGGGCGGCATCGTCAAGCTCGATCTGTTCGACTTGAACGACACCGTAGATTCCGAGCGCCTCCTCCTCGTGGTGTTCGCCGGCCTGGCCGGCGGCATCATGTGGAACTTGTTTACCTGGCTGTTCGGCATCCCGTCGTCGTCCTCCCACGCGCTGTTCGGCGGCCTGATCGGCGCGGCAATCGCCGCCATCGGCTTCGACGGCGTGGTGTGGCAGGGCGTGCTGGACAAGATCATCGTCCCGGCCCTGTTCGCCCCGTTCGTCGCTGGCCTCATCGCCGCCGTCGGCACCTGGCTGGTGTACAAGATCACCGCCAGCTCTGAAAAGGAGCACCGCGACAATTACTTCCGCTGGGGCCAGATCGGCACCGCCTCCCTGGTGGCGCTCGCGCACGGCACCTCCGACGCGCAGAAGACTATGGGCGTGATCTTCCTGGCAATGGTGGCTGCCGGCCAGTTCGGCTCCGACCACCCGATGCCGTTTTGGATCCAGCTGGCCTGCGCGCTGGCAATCGCCATCGGCACCTACTCCGGCGGCTTCCGCGTGATCCGTACCCTGGGCAAGGGCCTGGTGGAGATCCACCCGCCGCAGGGCATGGCTGCTGAGACCTCCTCCGCCGCCATCATCCTCACCTCCTCCCACCTGGGCATGGCCCTGTCCACCACCCACGTGGCTACCGGCTCCATCCTCGGTTCCGGCCTGACCGGCCCGAAGGGCGAGGTCCGCTGGGGCGTGGCCGGCCGCATGGCCCTGGCCTGGATTACCACCCTGCCCATCGCCGCGCTGGTGTCCTTCGTCACCTGGTGGGTCGGCCACTGGGCAGCTGAGCTCGGCGGCGACCTGGTCTGGGGCGGCATTGCCCTGGCCCTGATCATCCTGCTCGGCGGCGGCTACATGTTCTGGCAGGCCTCCCGGAAGCCGGTGCACAAGGACAACGTCAACGACGACTGGGACGGCAACTCCAAGTCCCCGGCCCACACCACCGGCGACGCGCAGCGCTCCGAAACCGGCCACGTCGATTCCGGCGAGCCCGCGGACTTCGTGGACACCTCCGTCGGCCTCAACACGTCGGGTTCGACCACCGTCACCACCGACCACCACCCGCACCGCTAGCCGGAAAGGACAATTACCGTGCTTGAACTGCTGAAATCTCTGTTCGCGGTCGTCGCTGTGGGTATCCTGCTCGGCGCTGGCCTGCCGGCGCTGTACGCCATGAGCATCCACTTCCTCTCCCCCGGAAGCGACGGCTCCTCCCCGGCGGGCGCGCGCCGCGTGCTGGGCTGGATCTTCCTGGCCATCGTGATGGTGGCGGTCGTCGCTGCCCTCCTGCTCATCGCGCGCGAGCGCATCGAGTACCTCACCGGATGGGATCCGTACCCCTTCCTCTAACCGTTTCATCCGACCGCCGGGCCCTGGTTTTCCCAGGGCCCGTTTTTCGTGCGTGCGCAGGAATAATGGACTTCGTCCAATCGTTGGTGTTGACAAACTATTTACTCGAACCTAGGGTTACCCGGAAATGAACGGAAGGTTAACTCCCTTCCCTGGCTATGAAAGGAGGTGAGCCATGAAGGGCTTCATCAACTCGGTCCGCGCATGGTTCCGCGACGAGGAGCGTGGCATCGCGTCGCTGAACGACCTCTCGCCGCTCGCCGTGCTCCCGCACGTCGACGCACGCTCCTAGTTCCCTAGGACGCGCCCAACCCGCCGCCCCCGGCACATCCGGAGGCGGCGGGTTTTTGCCGTTGAGGGCGAGGAGGCGAAGTTGACGTCGCAAAGCATAAATTTCACCTGAATTTCACCATGGCGAAACCTGGGGGAACTACATTTCCAACTGCTTACCCGCAACTGCCTGAAACGAAGGACCCCCATGCGCAAACACGTCGCCGCAGCCGCCGCCCTCGCCCTGCTCACACCGCTGACCCAGCTCGCCCTGCCCACCGCGCACGCAGAGGACCACGCAGAAGACCTGGCCTCCCGCTTCACCCTCGGCGTCATGCCGGACACCCAGTTCTACTCCCGCTACGGCACCGAAGCCGCAGGCGACATCTTCGGCGACCGCTACGGCTTAAACCCCTACGACGCGCAGACCGAGTTCCTCGCCCAAAACCACAAGAAGCTGGGCACGCAGTTTGTCACCCACCTCGGCGACGTGGTGGACCAGCCGGAAGACCGTGCCAGTTGGGACATCGCAGACCGCGCGATGAAAAAGCTGGAAGACGCCGGAGTGAACTACTCCGTGCTGCCGGGCAACCACGACCTGACCATGTTCGGCGATAATTCCGCGTTCAACCAGTACTTCCCGGAAGAGCGCGCGAAGAAGAACTCCACCTACATGGGCCGCACGACCTCCACCGGCATCTACGAGCGAGGCACCGGCGACAAGTACAGCTTCCCCGGCCAGAAGGTGGAATCCGAGTACCACATCTTCGAGGCCGAGGGCCAGAAGTACCTGGTGCTGGCGCTGGGCTTCCGCGCCAACGACGACACCCTCAACTGGGCCCAGGGTGTCATCGACGCCCACCCCGACCTGCCGGTGATCCTCACTGCGCACGAGATTTCCGGCATCAACGGTGACGGCTCCACCTACTTCACCGAGGAGTACGGCCAGCACCTGTGGGACACGCTGATCCGCAAAAACGACCAGATCTTCCTCACCATCGCCGGCCACCACCACGGCGCGGGCTACCACGTGGAAAAGAACGACGCAGGCCACGACGTGATCAACATCCTGCAGGACTACCAGATGGCCTACCTGGGCGGCAACGGCCTGATGGGCCAGCTGCAGTTCGACCTGACCCACAACCAGCTGCAGATGCTCGCCTACTCGCCGTGGGTGAAGGACAAGAAGCACGACAAGCTGACCTCCTTCGACCACCTGATCATGGAGGGTAAGGGCGACTCCTACACCATCGACTTCAACTTCGCCGAGCGCTTCAAGGCCTTCGCCCCGGACTTCGCGGCTGGCGACGCCAACGACCCGGACTACAACGAGGCCCTGAAGCAGACCATCACGCAGGGCTACACGCCCTACCAGGTCACCGAGAAGGACCAGCCGAAAAACGAGCAGGACTACGCGTACGTGGACGGCACCGTCGTGCACTGGCGCCCGGGCCAGACCAAGGTGGAGGGCAAGCTGCTTAACGACGGCGATTCCGCCCCCGCCGGTGCCGTCATCCCAGACGTCGAACACGGCGACGACATGACCCGCGTGCGCCACCGCGTCGGCGCAGGCGCAGATGCGGTGACCTTTAGCGACGACAAGCACCCGCTGTCCTCCGACCGCGGCTCGCTGGAGTGGAAGGACCCGCAGCACAAGCACTCCACCGCCTGGTTCGAAACCGCCACCGGCGCGGACATCAACTCCATGAACTTTGAAAACGGCTACACCATGGAGGCCTTCCTCAAACTCGACGAGGACTGGAATGCTGACAACAACAAGTGGTCCAACGCCCTGATCCGCGACGCCTCCGGCACCATCACCCACCCCGACAACGAGGACGGCGACCCGATCCAGATGCTGGGCGTGTCCAGCCTGCGCGAGCTGCGTTGGTACTCCTACGGCGACAACGGCGAGGGCTTTTCCAACTGGACCCACGAAGTGCCCAAGGGCAAGTGGATGCACATCGCGGTGGTCAACGATCCGGCGGACAAGTCCGTGACCATGTACGTGGACGGCTCGCCCATCCTGCGCGACGGCTACGGCCCGGTGGGCATGGGCGGCAACGGCGACAAGTGGCTGCTGGGCACCTCCGCCTGGGACAACGACAAGGTGGACGGCTGGTTCGGCAACATCGGCGAGATCCGCATGGTGGACCACCCGATCGGCCCCGACCAGTGGCTCACCGCGCGCGGCGAGGCCCCGGCACCGAAGACAACGGCACCGACGACCACTGCGCCGGAGGCCGAGTCTGAGGGCGGCTCCTCCAACGCGGGCAGCATCGCGGGCGCGTTCGCCGGCGGTGTACTCGTTGGCGCGCTCGGCCTGCTCGCAGCGCTGCTCGCCGGCGCGGGCGGCACGCTCCAGTGGATTGTGGACCAGGTGCGCCCGTACCTGCCTCAGATGTAGGTTCGCTACACCTCGGCCGTCGCGGCGAAGAAGGCCTCCGCGAAGGTGGCCGGATCGGATAAGTCGATGCCGCACAGCTTTTGGATGCGCGCCATCCGGGAGCGGACGGTGTGCCGGTGCACGCCCAACGCGTCGGCGGTGTGCGCCAGCTGCCCGCCGTGCTGCAGGAACACGCTCAACGTCCTGGCGTAGTCGGTGTTGCGCGCGGCATCTTCCGCCTCGAGCACGCCGAACAGCTCCCTGCGCTGGGCTACAAGGGCCTCGGCCACGGCCGGCTCGGTCAGCCAGCTGGCCCGCGAGGAGCCCGGAAGCGCGTTTCCTCCCAGCGCTAAGACCGCGCACCTAGCTTTGAGCGCGCGGATGTGCGGCTCGGCCAGCTCCGCGGCGGGCACCGGGCGGCCAACTGCCACGCGCACCCGCTGCGCCGCGGGGCCGAGCGAGTCCAGCAGGTCCGCACCGCTGTGCTCGGGGTGGACCAGCACCACCATGCTCACGGGGTCGAGCGCGGTGGCGTACAGGAAGTGCCCGTGCGCCTCGGCTGCGCGGTCCAGCGCGGAGCGGGCCTGCGAGAGCGCGCGGGGCCGGTCGGCGGTGATGACGACGGGGCGGGTGAGGCCGGAGTCGTCGATAGGCGTGTCAAAGCCACGGGGCAGCAGTGCTGTGGAATCGCCCAGCCCGAAGCGGGCGGACAGGGCGAAGGCGTTGAGCTCGTTGCGCGCGGTGCGAAGTTCGGCCGGGCGCGCCAGCAGCATGTCCGCAAGACCGGCGCAGTGGCGCACCAGCGCGGCGGGCGGGCGCCGGTGCGACCGGATCTGCAGCGAATAGGGGCGCTGCGGGCCCGAAACCAGGCGCTGCGTGGACGAGCGCATCCGCTCTCCCCGCTCCACGGCGGCGCTGTAGCCTGCAGATTCGGCGACGGCGACCGGTGCCGCGCCGGGTCCGGTGATGCGGACGCTGGCGTCGAGCAGCTCGGCGGCCGCTGAGGCGAGCATGTCCAAGGACCCGGGGATGGCAGACCGGGTGAGGTGCTCCTGGGCGTCGATAAGCTGCTGCTGCTCCACCTGCGTCCGGCGGCGCTGCTCCTGGTGGATGGCGGTGACGATGGAGATGAATGGGATGCGCCGCGGCACCTCAAACACGCCGATGCCGCGCCGCCGCGCGGCGTCGAGCACCTGCTCCGGGACCGCGTCGAAGGTCAGGCCGGTGCCGAAGCCGACCGCTACCGCGCCCGCGTCCGCCAGGTGGTCGATGTAGCGCCCGAGGTCCGCGGGGTGGTTCTTGAACGCGATACCGACGGTGAGCACGAGCGATTCGGGCTGGATGAACTCCGTGGCGTCTTCCAGCTCGTTGGTCTGCGCCAGTGAAAAGTGCTTGGTAGACGGCGCGACAAGCTCGCGCAGTGCGAGTTCTTGTTTGTGCAGCAGCCACGCAAAGGTCAGGTCCATGATGCTCCACCTAGTACAACCGGGGCCAAGAATATCGCCACACTGTACATGGCGGCGCTCACACACAGCGCTCATACTGTCCTGCAACACGCAGAAACCGAAAGTAAGGAGCAGGGATGCAGGATTTGAACTACCACCTCCCGCAAGAGCGACGAGTGGTCACCGACGGGATGGGGCCGACGAGCAAAGAACTCGACGCCCGCCGGCAGACCGCCGTGGCCCGCGCACTGTCGCCCGGCCTGCCGGGCTACGTCGTTGCAGGCGACGGCGGTGTGCTCGCGGATGCGGACGGCAACTCGTTTATTGATTTCGCTTCCGGCATCGCCGTGACCTCCGTGGGCGCGTCCAACGAAAAGGTCGCCGCAGCCGCTGCAGACGCCGCGTCGAAGTTCACCCACACCTCGTTCATGGTCTCGCCGTACGAGTCTTACGTCGCGGTGTGCGAGAAGCTCAACGAGCTGACCCCGGGCGATTTTGCCAAGAAGTCCTTCCTGCTCAACTCCGGCGCGGAGGCGGTGGAAAACGCCGTGAAGGTCGCGCGCTCCTACACCGGCAAGCCCGCCGTGGTAGTCTTCGACCGCGGCTACCACGGCCGCACCAACCTCACCATGGCCATGACGGCAAAGAACAAGCCGTACAAGACCAAGTTCGGCCCGTTTGCCTCCGACGTGCACCGGGTACCGGGCTCCTACCCGCTTCACGACGGCCTGACGGGCGAAGAAGCCGCCGCCCGCGCAATCACAACCATCGAGCAGGAAGTCGGCGCAGAAAACCTCGCCTGTGTGGTGATCGAGCCGATCCAGGGCGAAGGCGGCTTCATCGTCCCCGCCGAAGGCTTCCTGCCGGCCATCGCGCAGTGGTGCCGCGACAACGACGTCGTCTTCGTCGCAGACGAGATCCAGGCGGGGTTTGCCCGCACCGGCGAGTGGTTCTCCGTTAACCACGAAGGTGTCGTCCCGGACGTGATCACCACCGCGAAGGGCATCGCAGGCGGGCTGCCGCTGTCCGGTGTCACCGGCCGCGCGGAAATTATCGACGCCCCCATCCCCGGCGCGCTCGGCGGCACCTACGGCGGCAACCCGGTCGCCTGCGCCGCAGCGCTCGCGGCCATTGAGGAGATGGAAACGCACGACCTGCCGGCGCGTGCGCGAGAGATTGAAGCGCTCGTGCGCACCCACCTGGAGCCCTTGATCGCGCTAGACGGCGTGCGTGAGCTGCGCGGGCGCGGCGCGATGATCGCGCTCGAGCTGGAAGACGGCGCCGCCACCGCCGACATCGCCGCCGCGTGCAAGGACCAGGGCGTGCTGATCTTGACCTGCGGCATGGACGGCAACGTCATCCGCCTGTTGCCGCCGCTGGTAATCCCGGAAAACCTGCTGGTGGAGGGCCTGGAGGTTCTCGCCGGCGCAGTAAAGGAGCGTCTCGCGTAATGTCAGCACAGTTTGAAGTGGTCAACCCGGCCACCGAGGAAGTCATCGGCCGAGTCGCAGACACCGGCAAGGACGAGTGGCTCGCAGCGCTCGGCCGCGCGGTCCAGGCGCAGCAAGCGTGGGGCGAGTTCGCCCCGCGCCAGCGCGCGGAGGTGCTGCGCGCCGTCTACGAGAAGATCACCGAGCGCACCGACGAGTTCGCCCGCACCATGACCGCAGAGATGGGCAAGCCCTTTGCAGAGGCGAAGGGCGAGGTGGCCTACGGTGCCGAGTACTTCCGCTGGTTCGCGGAGGAGGCGGTGCGCATCCCGGGCCGCATCGGGCGCGCCCCGGCCGGCAACGGCGACATCCTGGTCACCCGCACCCCCGTCGGCCCCGTGCTGGCCATCACGCCGTGGAACTTCCCACTGGCTATGGCCACGCGCAAGATCGCCCCGGCGATGGCCGCCGGCTGCCCGATTGTGGTCAAGCCCGCTGCGGAGACACCGCTGACCATGCTGCTTGTCGCTGAGGTCATCGCCGAGGCGGTCACCGCAGCCGGCGGCCCGCGCGACCTGGTGCAGATCCTCACCACCACGGATTCCGCCGGGTTGTCGCAGACCCTGATGGCGGATGAGCGCCTGCGCAAGATCACCTTCACCGGCTCCACCAACGTGGGCAAGATCCTGGTCAAGCAGTCCGCGGACAACCTGTTGCGCACCTCGATGGAGCTCGGCGGCAACGCCCCGTTCCTCGTGTGCGAGGACGCGGACCTGGACCTGGTGCTGGACTGCGCCATGCAGGCGAAGATGCGCAACGGCGGCGAGGCCTGCATCGCCGCGAACCGCTTCATCGTGCACGAATCCCTCGCAGAGGAGTTCACCGCTCGCCTCACCCGGCGCATGGCGGAGGTGACAATGGGCAACGGCATGGACGACGGTGTCACGCTCGGCCCCATGATCACCGCGAAGCAGCGCGACGGCATCGCGGCGCTGGTAGACGACGCGGTCGCCGCCGGCGCCACCGTGCGCTGCGGCGGCGAGGTGCCCGAGGGGAAGGGCTACTTCTACCCGGCTACTGTGCTTAGTCGCGTTCCCTCGGATGCCCGCATCCTGCACGAAGAGATCTTCGGCCCGGTGGCCACCGTGACCACGTTTTCCACCCTCGAGGAGGGCATCGCGGCCGCCAACGGCACCCAGTTCGGCCTGGCGGCGTACGGGTTCAGCGAGAACGTGCACACGTGCCGTCGTCTAGCGGAAGAGCTCACCGCTGGCATGGTCGGCATCAACCGTGGCGCGATCTCGGATGCGGCCGCCCCCTTCGGCGGCATCAAGCAGTCCGGCTTCGGCCGCGAAGGCGGCGCCGAGGGCATCGAAGAGTACCTGGACGTGAAATACCTGGCGTTGTAGCCGAAAGGAGCGCATGAACCATGTCCCAATACGCAGTAACCAACCCGGCGACCGGTGAAGTGGTGGAAACCTTCGACGGCGCCACAGACCAGCAGATCCAGGACGCGATTGCCGCCAGCAAGCGCGCTTTCGCGCAGTGGTCGGCGCAGCCGTACGGCTACCGCGCCGAGCGGCTGAAGAAGTTGGCGCAGCTGCTGCGCGAGCGCAGCCGCGAACTCGCCGAAGTGTCGTGCGTCGAGATGGGCAAGCCTTTGCCGGAGATGGTGGAGGAGGTGGAGTTTTCCGCCGACATCATCGAGTACTACGCCGACAACGGGGAGACCTTCGCGGCCGAGCAGGCAATTCCGAGCGCGGACGGGACCGCGGTACTTCGCCGCCTCCCCATCGGGCCGCTGCTGGGCATCATGCCGTGGAACTTCCCCTACTACCAGGTGGCGCGCTTTGCCGGGCCGAACCTGATGCTGGGCAACACCATCATCTTGAAGCACGCGGAGATCTGCCCCAGAAGTGCACTGCGCTTCGAGGAGCTCACCCGCGAGGCGGGCATCCCGGCAGGCGTGTACACCAACGTGTTTGCCACGCACGAGCAGATCTCGGACATCATCGCGGACCGGCGCATCCAGGGCATCTCGCTGACCGGTTCCGAGCGCGCCGGCGCGGCCGTTGCGGCCCAGGCCGGAGAGAAGCTGAAGAAGGTGGTGCTCGAGCTCGGCGGCACCGACCCGTATGTCGTGCTGGACACGGACGACGTTGCCGCAGCGGCGCAGCTGGCGTGGGAGACGCGGATGGTCAACACCGGTCAAGCTTGCAACTCCAACAAGCGAATCATCGTCATGGAGGACATCTACGACGAGTTCGTTGCGGAGCTGGTGAAGTTGGCGGAGGCCATGACATCGACGACGTGGGACGCGTACGCCGAGGCCACGTACTGCCCCCTGTCGTCGCGCGGCGCGGCGGAGAACCTGCGCAGCCAGCTCGAGCAGGCAGTCGCGGCGGGGGCGAACCTGCGCACCGGGGGCGAGCTCGCAGATACCGGCGCGTACGTTTCGCCCGCGGTGATCACGGACATCCCCCGCGGGTCCGACTCGTACTACGCGGAGTTCTTCGGCCCGGTGGCAGAGGTGTACAAGGTCGCCTCCGACGAGGAAGCCGTCGAACTCGCCAACGACTCGCTCTACGGTCTCGGCGGCGCGGTGTTCTCCACCGACGAAGGCAGGGCGAAGGCGGTGGCGGACCGGCTGGAGGTCGGCATGGCCAACGTGAACACTCCCGCCGGCGAGGGGGTTGAGCTGCCCTTCGGCGGCGTGAAGCAGTCCGGCTACGGCCGCGAGCTCGGCCCGGTGGGCATGGACGAGTTCGTGAACAAGCAGCTCTACTTCGTCGCCGACTAAGGCGGCGGCCTCCCGGGTGTGCATTTGCATATCGGCCCCGTGCGGGCGTTGACGTTTCGCACGCCAAATGCGCAACCCGGTCCCGGCGCGAACGCGCTCGCATACGTTTTTGGGGAATGACTCCCCTCCCGTGAAAACACTCCGTGAAAGAAAGGCGGCACCTGCATGGTCCACGTTGGCAAGGCAATCGTGAACGCGCTTGAGGCGCACAGCGTCGAGCGCACGTTCATCGTCCCCGGGGAGAGCTTCCTTCCGGTGCTGGACGGTCTGCACGATTCGGACATAGACACAGTGGTGTGCCGCCAGGAGGGCGGCGCCGCCTACATGGCGGAGGCGCACGGCAAGGCCACGGGTAAACCGGGCGTGGCCATGGTCACGCGCGGCCCGGGCGCGTCCAACGCGTTTGTGGCGGTGCACGCGGCGTGGCAGGACTGCACGCCGATGGTGCTGTTCGTCGGCTTGATCCCGTTTGCGGACCGGGACCGCGAGTCCTTCCAGGAGTTCGACCCGAAAGCCTGGTTCGGCACCCAAGCCAAGCAGGTGTTTGTGCTGGATGATCCAGCTTCGGCGTCGCGAGTCGTCGCCGACGCGTTCTTCCAGGCCTCTACCGGCAGGCCGGGGCCGGTGGTGATCGGGCTGCCGGAAGACGTCCTGTACCAGCAGTTTGAAGGCACCGTCTACCCGCCGCGTCCGGTCTCGGGCGGAGGGGTTTCGCCGGGGCAACGGGACGCCGTCGCCAAGCATCTGTCTCAGGCGGAAACACCGCTGATCTACGCGGGCGGCCCGGGCTGGGACGGCGAGACCTCGGACAAGCTGGCGCAGTTTGCGCACGAGCACAATATTCCGGTGGTGCACGACTGGCGCGCATCCGACCGCATCGCCTTCTCCGCGGCCGCCAACGCCGGCTGGCTGGGCTACGGGCGCGACGATGCGGTGGCGCAGCTGCTCGAGGAAGCGGATGTGCTGCTGCAGGTCGGGGCCGTGCTTAGCGACGTCCCTACGGACGGCTACACCCTGCGCCAGAGCCCAGATGCCGTCAACATCGTCGCCACGATGGACACCTCGCTGCGCGGTCATTCCGGCGCCGTGACCGAACACATTGTGGCCTCGCCTAAAGCATTCGTGGACGCGCTCGCGCAGCTCGAGGTTCCGGTGGCGGACGAGCAGCGCTTCACCGCCGCGCACCAAGCGCACCTGGACTACGCCGCCATTGCCGGGCCGGAAACGTGGCGCGACGCGCCGGAGGGCACCGCCCACCTGGAAGAGGTGTTCCGGCAGCTGCAGGAACAGCTCGGCGACGACGGCATCTACACCTTCGGCGCAGGCGACCACTGCATCTGGGCGCAACGGTTCCTGCGCACGGAGCAATTCCCCTCGCAGCTGAGCATGCGCAACGGCTCCATGGGCTACTCCGTGCCGGCCGCGATCGCTGCCTCGCTGGAGTTTCCCCAGCGGACCGTGGTCACCATTGCCGGCGACGGCGAATACCTGATGAACGGCCAGGAACTGGCCACCGCAGTGCAGGAAGGCACCGCGTTTTTGGCGGTGACGGTGACCAACGGGCAGTACTCCACCATCCGCGGGCACCAGGAGAAGCACTTCCCCGGGCGCGTGAGCGGAACCCAGATGGTCAACCCGGACTTCGCCGAGGTGGCCAAAGCGTTCGGCGGCTACGGCGAGCTTGTCACCTCCGATGAGCAGGCCGCCGGCGCGATCGCGCGGGCGCTGCAGAAGGTGCGCGAGGAGCGCGTGCCCGCCATTGTCAATGTGATTGTGGCGCAGGAGCTGGGGCTGCCGGAGTAGGCCCGCGCCAGGGCAGAGCCGAAAGCGCAACCGCTGCCTGCGCGGGGACGGTGATGTCCAAACCGGCCTGGGTTTTGAAGGCCTGCAGCCGGTTGACCACGGTGTTTCTGTGGCAGTGCAGGGCGTCGGCCACGTCTTTCGTGGAGCCGCTTTGCAGGTACGCGGCCACGGTTTCGAGTACATCCGGCGCGTCCGCGCGCATCTGCGCCACGGCTGCATGGGCGCGCTGCAGCTCCCCCGGCAGCAAGGGGTGCAAGTGCTGCGCGGCAAGCGCCCAGGCTGCGTCGCCGACGGGGATCAGCTGGCCCGGGTTTTCCGCTGCGTCGAACATTGCGACGCAGCCGCGCACCGCGCTGCGCACCGCCGCCAGGCCAGGCAGCCTATCGAAGGTCACTCCGCCGAGATTGTCCGTGTGGCTGCGGATGATGGCCTGGTCGCTGCTGCCCTCGGCAGCCGGGGAAAATGCCGCGTACAGCCCCCGGTAGCCGTGGCCGAAGATCTCCCCTTTAGCCGCCAGAGGCTCCAGCGCCGTCTGGGCCGGGGCCCACGCGTTGGGGTGGTAGACGGTTAAGTCGATGGCGGTGCTGTCGCTGATGCCCAGCGCACGCGAAATAGCCCCCACGGCCTGCGGGCCTAAACGTTCCGCGGAAAAGAGCCGCTCGATGTGCCTGGCGTGTGCGAAGCGCGCGTCGTGGCGGGCGCGCGCTTGCTCGGCGGCGTACGCGCCGCGGATGTACACCGTGTAGCGCGACACCAGTTTTTGAATGTCGTCGACGTGGTCCACCAGCATGGGCAGCTGTTCCGGCGCAACGTTTCGGCGGAAGCGGTCCCATAGGACGGTGAAATCGATCTGGATCGCATCCACGAGCGCGGACAGGCGCACCCCCTGGTGAGCGCGCTTCGTGCCCAGCTGCCGCGCGTGAGCGGCGAGCACGTCCTCGTCGATGCCGAACTCGAGCTGGACAAGAAACAGTCCCAGGATGCTCGAGGCCGTCGCCCGCAGCTCGGCATTGTCCACCACATCCTCGCGGTAGTAGCCGGATTCGTGGAAGAGAACGAGGAAGTCATCCACTACTTCGTCCAGGTCGTCGCGGACCTGCTGCACGAGGCCGCTCCACTGCTCGTCGGTATGGGTGTGCATGTGCACAAAGATACAACCGCGGATTATGAGTTGGGCCAGCAACCGCGAAAGAGGTTCCCGTCACGCTCGTGGCGCAATAGTGTCAGGGAACACATTTGTCAGCGAGCTGGAGGAGGCGGACGCATGCACGCAACCACCATTATCAACGCGCGTGCAAAGACCATGGACGCAGCGGGCGGAACCGCGACGTCGATACGCATCGGCTCTGGGCGCATCCTAGAGCTCGACGTCGAGCCCGCGCCGGGCGACACCGTGCTGGACGCGAGGGGGCGCACCATCATCCCCGGGTTCAACGACGTGCACGCGCACAGCGTGTGGTTCGGCCAAACCCTGCGCGAGATCGACCTCGGCAGCGCCCGCCGGCGGGCCGACGTGCTGGAGGCACTCCAAGGCGCAGGCGGCGACGAATGGGTGGTGGCCAGCGGGTTCAACCCCAGTCTGTTGGAAGACGGGCCGCTTTCCATCGCCGAGCTCGACCGCGCCGCCAACGGAAAGCCGCTGCTGATCAAGCACAATTCCGGCCACGCCTACACCGTCAACACCGAAGCGCTGCGCCGCGCAGGCATCGACCCGGAGCACCCGCCGCGCATCGAAGGCGGCGAGGTCGTGGTCGACGCCGACGGTCACGCCACCGGCCTTCTCGACGAAAATGCGATGCGCCCCATCAACGACGTGCTGCAGCCGGAGAGCGAAAGCGACATCACCGACGCGCTGGACAGGGCCGGCAAGCGCTACCTCGCCGAGGGCGTCACCTCAGTGACCGACGCCGGGGTAGCCGGCGGGTGGATCGGCCATAGCCCGCAGGAGTTCGGCTTCTACCAGCGGGCCCGTGACACCGGGAAGCTGCACGTGCGCACCCAGGCGATGATCACCCTCGACGCCCTGCACAGCGTGGACGGCCACGCGGACGACCCGGCGGTGCACGGCCTCGACGCCGGTATCCGTACCGGTCTCGGCGACGAGCTGCTGCAGATCGGGCCGGTGAAGATCTTCACCGACGGCTCCCTGCTGGGCAAGACTGCCGCGCTGACAGATGACTACGTGTGCTGCCACCACGCCGGATACTTCCAGGGCGACACGGACACCATGCGTGCTCACGCTCTTGGGGCGGCCGCCGGCGGCTGGTCGCTGGCACTGCACGCCATCGGCGACAAAGCGGTGGACTTTGCGCTGGATGTCATTGGCGAAGCCGTGGCAGAGCACGGGCAGCGCGCGGTCCCGCACCGCATCGAGCACGGCGGGGTGGTGCGCGACGACCAACTCGCGCGCATGGCCCAGCTCGGCATCGTGCTTGTGCCGCAGCCGCGGTTCATCGCAGAATTTGGCGACTCCATGGCGCAGGTGCTCGGAGCGGAGCGCGCCGCGCTGTCCTACCCCGGTAAGCGCCTGCTGGACCACGGTGTGGTGCTGCCGGGCAGCTCGGACAGGCCCGTGGCCACCGGCACTCCGCTGCGGGTGGTGCAGAGCTTCGTCGAGCGCACGACCGCCTCGGGTGCCGAGTACGGCCCCGCCGACCGGATCAGCGTGGACGAGGCGCTGTACGCCTACACCGCAGGCTCCGCCGCCGCGACCGGGTGGGCGGGAAAGAAAGGCCAGATCGCGCCGGGCCAGTTGGCCGATCTGGTGCTGCTCGGCGCCGACCCCGCGGAAGTGGAGAGTCACGAGATCAGCGATATCCCCATCGACGCCACCGTGCTCGGCGGGGAGATCGTCCACGGCGATTTCTAAGTAAAGGACTCAAGATATGCACACGACACCACCCAAAGACGAGCAGTTCCTCGCTGATTTCGCCCAGATGAGCGCCAACGGTGCCACACCGGGCGGCGGCGTTGAGCGCCAGGCGGCCAGCGAAGGCGACATCCTAAACCGCCGCTGGTTCAGCGGCGTTCTCGAAGGCTTCGGCGCCGAGGTCGGCTACGACAAGATCGGCAACCAGTACGGGCTGTTCGAGTTCGTGCCCGGCGCGCCCTATGTCGCCGTTGGGTCCCACCTGGATTCGCAGCCGCTGGCCGGGCGTTTCGACGGCGCCTACGGCGTGCTCGCCGGCGCCCACGCCGCGGCCCGCGTAGCGGCGAAGGTGGAAAGCGGAGAGCTGGCGCCGCGCTTCAACGTGGCGGTGGTCAACTGGTTCAACGAGGAAGGTTCACGCTTCGCGCCGTCGATGATGGGCAGCTCAGTGTTCACCTCCGCGTTGAGCCTTCAGGACGCACGGGCGGCCACGGACTTGCAGGGCACCACCGTCGGCGAGGCGATCGACGGTGCGAAATGGGCGCCGCTTATCGACGCACCAAAGGTCGCCACCTACGCCGAAATCCACGTCGAGCAGGGACGCGGACTCGAAAACAACGGCAACCAGATCGGTTTGGTCACCGCGACGTGGGGCGCGAAGAAGTTCGTCGCCACGGTGCGCGGCGAGCAGGGCCACACGGGCTCGACGATGATGCGCGACCGCCGCGACGCGCTGTTCGGCGCCTCGTTGATCATCGCCGCAGTGCGCCGCCTCACCGAGGAATTCGCGGAGGGTCGGCTGCAGGCCTCCGTCTCGCAGCTGACGCTCGAGCCGAACTCCCCGGTCACGATCGCGAGAGAAGTGCAGTTCAACGTGGATCTGCGCTCCCCGGACAGTGATGTGCTGGCCGCGGCGCGCACACGGCTCGACGAGATCGTCGCCGCGGCAGCCTCCGAAGCCGACGTGGAAGTCGAACTTTCACTCACCCACGAGTGGGCCCTGAACCCCTACCCGGAAGCCGGTGTGGAACTCGCCCGCGAATGCGCGCAAGAACTCGGGCTGACCCATCAGGAGATTTACACGGTGGCCGGGCACGACTCCACCAACATGAAAGAGCACTACCCCACCGTGATGCTGTTTGTCCCCAGCGTGGAGGGCATCTCGCACAACGAAGCCGAATACACCACAGACGAAGACTGCCTGGCGGGGCTCGCGCTGCTCACCCGCGTGGTCGAGCAACTCGCCGCAGGCAAGCTCGCGCCGGATAAGCGCTGAGCCGAAACCGGCAGCCCCACCTTCCCCCAGATGAAAAGGAACCTACGCCATGTCCACCACATTTAGCCGGCCAGCAACCGGCGATGACGCATCCGGCCCGTTGCCGGAGCTGCACAGCGAAGAGCATATTGCCCAGTCCCGCGCAGAATTCAACATGGATCAACTCTCCGCAGCTGATGCGGAGGTGATCAAGGAAAACCGCGCTGGAGACGCCCCGGACGGCAACTTCCTGTCGTGGGCGATCACCCTGTTCGGCACCGCGGTCGGCGCAGGCATTTTGTTCCTGCCCATCGACGCCGGCAGTTTCGGCTTCTGGCCGCTGCTTATCGCCACCTTCTTCGTATTGCCGTTGGTGTTTTTCTCCCACCGCACGTACGCCCGCATCGTTTCCGCGTCGCCCGAAAAGGGCTTGGACGTGCTCCAGGTAGTCACCGCCCTGACCGGCCGGAAGCGCGGCCTGGCTACCGCGATCCTCTACTGGCTGGCCATCTACCCGACGGTTCTGATCTACGGCATCTCCATCACCAACACCGTCGACAGCATGATCGTCAACCAGATGGGCGGCCCGCACGTGAACCGTGTGCTGCTGGCAACAATCTGCGTCGGTGTGATGACGGGCGCGTTCGCGCTGGGCAAGAAGGCCACCTTGTGGCTGGCCAACATCCTCGTCTACCCGCTGATCATCGCGCTGGCCGCAGTGTCCATCTACCTCATTCCGAAGTGGGACATCGCCAGCTTCATGGCGTACGAGTCCGGAACGCCGCTGTGGAAGTCGTTGCTGCTGCTGTTGCCTGTGATGGTGTTCTCCTTCAGCCACATGGCCGCCCTGTCCCAGTTCGCGCTTGATGTGCAGAAGAAAAAGAAGGGCGATGTCGCCGCCACCGAGCGCGAGGTGTCCAAGATCGAGCTCATCACGGCGCTCATGCTGGTGGTGTTCACCATGTTCTTCGTCTGGTCCTGCTCGCTGACCCTGGGCGCCGAGGGCATGGACGAGGCCCGTGAGCAGAACATCCCGATTCTGTCCTACTTCGCCAACGTCACCCACACCCCGTTTATGGCCGTGATCAGCCCGGTGATTGCCATCTGCGCCATCGCGTCGTCCTACTTCGGCCACATGCTGGGCACGGAAGAGGGCACCTCGTACCTCATCCGCGTGGCCGCGCCGGGGTTCGCGGAGAAGGTCAACCCGCAGGTGCTGCGCTGGTGCATCTACGTCTTCGTCTTCGTCACCGCAGTGCTGGTGGCGGTGATCAACCCGTCCATCCTGACGCTCATTTCCGCCGTCGGCGGCATCTTCGTCGCATTCCTCGTCTACATCGTCCCCAGCCTGCTGTTTAACAAGGCCACCGCGTTCAAGCATTACGCGCGCCGGCCCGACACGATCTTCGTTCTTATCATGGGCTTGCTCATTATGGGCGTGACCATCTGGCAGATGTTCTAAGAAAGGACCGCTTGTGCTTCGCGCAGACCTCTCCCTCTTCCCGGACTACAAGCCCGGCAAATCGGATGAGACAAAACTGAAACTGTCGGCCAATGAGGCGAACTTTGGGCCGCTGCCCACCGCCCTGGACGCCATCCGGGAGGCGGCTGCTCGCGCCAACCGCTACCCCATTTCCGGATCCCCGGTGCTGCGCAAGGCGTTGGCGGACCGGCTTGGGCTGACGGAGGAGCAGGTTGCGGTGGCCCCCGGGGCGTCGGCGGTGATCCAGCAGGCCGTATTCATGACGTGCTCTGCGGGCGACGAGGTGCTGTTCCCGTGGCGCAGCTTCGAGGCCTACCCGCTCTACGCCCGCGTCGGCGGAGCGACTCCGGTGCAGGTCCCGCTTGGACAGGGAGAGGCGATCGACCTGGATGCGGTGGCCGACGCCATCACGGAGCGCACCCGCCTGATCATCATCTGCAACCCGAATAACCCGACGGGGCTGACCATCACCAAAGACGAGTTCACCGAATTCATGCGCCGCGTCCCGGAGGACGTCGTGGTCATCCTGGACGAGGCGTACTACGAGTTCAACGATGCCGAGGACACCCCGGACGCCGTCGAGGAGATTGCGAAGTACCCGAACCTCCTGGGCGCGCGCACGTTTTCCAAGGCGTACGGCCTGGCAGGCCTCCGCGTCGGCTACGGCTTCGGCAACCCGGAGCTCGTCCGTGCCCTCGGGCTGGTCGCCTTGCCGCTGACCGTCACAGAGCTTTCCGAGCTCGCAGCCGTCGCCTCACTGGACGCACACGACGAGCTGATGGTGCGCGTGAAGGAAACCCAGACTCAACGCGACCGCGTTGCTAAGGAACTGGGGCTGCAGCGCTCCTACGCCAACTTCGTGTGGATGCCGTGCGACAACGGCGCTGAGGTGGAGCAGAAAATCAGTGCGGAGGGCGTGATTATCCGCAGCTACCCGGACTCTGGAGCGCGAGTGAGCATCACGGACGCAACTGAGATGGATCAGTTCCTCGCCGCCTGGAGACGGGCGGGGCTGCCCACTGCCAACTAACGGGTCGCGCTGCCTTTCTCCGTTTCGCTGTGGGAACTCGTGTGCTTTATGATCGCTGTGGCGTATAACACTCAGTAATAAAGGAGTACCTTTGACCACAGCGGGCAAAGAGTTCAACATGGACCATCTCACCGTCGCCGACATGCGACAGGTGGAGGAAAACCGGTCCGGCACCGTCCCGGACGGCGGCACACTGTCCTGGGCCATCACCCTGTTCGGCACCGCAGTCGGTGCCGGCATCCTGTTCCTTCCCATCGACGCCGGCAGCTTCGGCTTCCTGCCGCTGCTGCTGATCACCCTGTTCATCGGCCCGATGGTGTTCATGTCCCACCGCACCTACGCGCGCATCGTCGCCGCGTCCCCCGTCAAGGGCCTGGACGTGCTGCAGGTGATCACCGCGCTCGCCGGCCGCAACCGTGGCCTGATGACGGGCCTGATGTACTGGCTGTCCATCTACCCCATCGTGCTCATCTACGGCGTGAGTATCACCAACACCATGGACAGCTTCGTGGTCAGCCAGCTCGGCGGCCCGTCGCTGCCCCGCTGGCTCATGGCCACCTTGTGCGTCGGCGTGCTCACCGGTGCCTACGCGCTTGGCAAGAAAGCCACCCTGGCGTTTGCCAACCTGCTGGTCTACCCGCTGATCATCGCGCTGGCCGTGGTGTCGTTCTACCTCATCCCCCAGTGGGACCTGGCCAGCTTCCGCTCCTACGAGTCGGACACGCCGTTTTGGAAGGCGATGCTACTGATCCTGCCGGTGTTCGTGTTCTCCTTCAACCACATGCCGGCGATGTCCCAGTTCGCCCTAGACGTGCAGAAGAAGTACAAGGGCGACCTCCCGGCTACCAAGAAGGCCGTGGCCGTCATCGAGGCCATTACCACCGTCATGCTCGTGGTGTTCACCATGTTCTTCGTCTGGTCCTGCACCCTGGCACTGGGCGCCGACGGCATGGACGCCGCCCGCGAGCAAAACATCCCGGTCTTGTCGTACCTGGCCAACGAGACCCACACCCCGTTCTTGGCGGTGCTCTCCCCGATCGTCGCCCTGTGCGCCATCGCGTCGTCCTACTTCGGCCACGTCATGGGCGCCGAGGAGGGCACCACGTACCTCGTGCGCGCTGTCGCGCCGGGTGTCGCCGAGCGCCTGGACCCGAAAAAGATGCGCTGGGGCATCTACGTGTTCATCTTCGTCACCACGGTGGCCGCGGGCATCATCAACCCGTCCATTCTGGATCTGATCTCCGTGGTCGGCGGCATCTTCATCACGTTCTTGGTCTACATCGTGCCGATGCTGTTGTTCCGCTACGCCAAGGACTACCGCCGATTTGCCAACAAGCCGGAAACCTGGATCGTGTTCGTCTTGGGCATTGTCATCATGGGCGTGGCCATCTGGCAGATGTTCGCGGGGTAGGTCCGGGAGCGGGGGCGTCGCCAAGTAAATGCCTAAAGGTGCACCACCTCGATGTCGCCTTGCTTGGCGAGGTAATCCGCTGCCACGGAACGGTGGCAGATGTCGGGGTCGGGTTCTGAGCAGAGGAGCACGGAGGCGTCGGCAAGCTTCGGCATCTCGCGCTCGTCGAACTCGGCACGGAGCTTGTCTGCAAACTCGTCGAACGGCAGGCCCTCCTTGCGATACGCGTGCATGAGGTCCTCGCTGGGCGCGAGCGCGAGTTCGTGGGTGTAGCCGATGCCCGCGATGGTCTCGAGGAACCACGGCAGATCGGACTGCTTGGTAAAGCCCGCGAGCTGGTTCGAGTTGTGGCGCCGGATATCGACGACCTGTTTGATCCCGTTTTCCTGGAGGATGCCGAAGAACTCCTCCGCCGTCTTCTTGCTGTAGCCGATGGTGTAAAGGCGCATGTGCGCGACTGTAGCGGTGCCCGGGCAGGGGCGGTTGCCGTGCGCATCAATCCCCGCCCGGGCCCGGGTGGATGGCGGGAGGCCCGTGGAGGGTCGTCGAGAAGCAATGGCCCTTAACTACACTGTCTAACCATGACTGAGGCGACCCCGCACCGCTATACGGCCGAGCTGGCCAACACCATCGAGCAGAAGTGGCAAGCGCACTGGCGCGAGCACGGAACGTTCAACGCACCCAACCCGGTTGGCCCGCTGGCGCCCGAGGGCCAGGCCGAGCTGCCGGAGGACAAGCTCAACGTCCAGGACATGTTCCCGTACCCGTCGGGCGCTGGCCTGCACGTGGGGCACCCGCTTGGCTACATCGCCACGGACGTCTACGCCCGCTACAACCGCATGCTGGGCAAGAACGTGCTGCACACCCTCGGCTACGACGCGTTCGGTCTGCCGGCGGAGCAGTACGCGATTCAGACGGGTACGCACCCGCGCACGACTACTGAGGCGAACATCGCAAACATGACCCGCCAGCTCGACCAGCTGGGTCTGGGGCATGACCGCCGCCGTTCCGTCGCCACGACGGATCCGGAGTTTTACAAGTGGACGCAGTGGATCTTCCTGCAGATCTACAACGCGTGGTTCGACGAGGACCTGCAGAAGGCCCGCCCGATCGAGGACCTGGTCAAAGACCTCCTGTCCGGTAAGCGCCAGACCAAGGACGGCCGCAACTTCCGCGACCTGACCACCGAGGAGAAGCACAAAGCTATCGACGAGTTCCGCCTCGTCTACCTCTCCGACTCCATGGTCAACTGGTGCCCGGGGCTCGGCACCGTGCTGGCCAACGAGGAGGTCACCGCGGAAGGCCGCTCCGAGCGCGGCAACTACCCGGTGTTCCGCAAGCGTCTGCGTCAGTGGATGATGCGCATCACCGACTACTCGGACCGTCTGCTCGACGACCTTGACCTGCTGGATTGGCCGGAAAAGGTCAAGAGCATGCAGCGCAACTGGATCGGTCGCTCCCGCGGTGCGGACGTCGTCTTCGACTCCCCCGCCGGCGATATCACCGTCTTCACCACCCGCCCGGACACCCTGTTCGGCGCGTCTTATGTGGTGCTTGCGCCAGAGCATGAGCTTGTCGACGACCTCGTGACCGATGCCTACCCCACCGATGTGGACACGCGCTGGACCAACGGCGAATCCACCCCGCGCGAAGCGGTGGATGCCTACCTGCGCGCAATCGCTGCGAAGTCCGACGTGGAGCGCCAGGAGAACAAGGAAAAGACCGGCGTGTTCCTCGGCTCCTACGCCGTGAACCCGGTCAACGGCAAGCAGGTCCCGATCTTCATCGCTGACTACGTGCTCACCGGTTACGGCACCGGCGCGATTATGGCGGTGCCGGCCCACGACGAGCGCGACTACGAATTCGCAGGAGTCTTCGGCCTGCCGATCACCCCGGTGCTCGACGGCGATGTCTCCGAAGAGGCGTTCACCGGCGATGCCACCCACATCAACTCTGCCAACGACGACGGCCTGGACCTCAACGGCATGGGCAAGGGCGAGGCGATCGATTCGGCAATCGCGTGGCTCCGCGACGCAGGAGCGGGCCACGAGAAGATCCAGTACAAGCTGCGCGACTGGCTGTTCGCCCGCCAGCGCTACTGGGGCGAGCCGTTCCCGATTGTCTACGACGAGAACGGCCAGGCGCACGGCCTGCCGGAGGACATGCTGCCGGTGGAGCTGCCGCAGGTGGAGGACTACAACCCGGTCGCCTTCGACCCGGACGACGCGGACTCCGAGCCGTCCCCGCCGCTGGCCAAGGCCACGGACTGGGTCGAGGTGGAGCTGGACCTGGGCCACGGCACCCAGAAGTACTGGCGCGACACCAACGTGATGCCCCAGTGGGCGGGTTCTTCCTGGTACCAGCTGCGCTACATCGACCCGACGAATGCGGAGGCGTTCGTGGACATGGAAAACGAGCGCTACTGGACCGGCCCGCGCGGCGAGAACGACCCGGGCGGCGTGGACCTCTACGTCGGCGGCGTCGAGCACGCGGTGCTGCACCTGCTCTACGCCCGTTTCTGGCACAAGGTGCTCTACGACCTCGGCTTTGTCACCTCCAAGGAGCCGTACCGCCGCCTGTTCAACCAGGGCTACATCCAGGCCTACGCCTACACCGACGCCCGCGGCGTGTACGTCCCGGCTGCTGAAGTGGAGGAAAAGGACGGCCGGTTCTTCTTCGACGGAGTCGAGGTCAACCGCGAGTACGGCAAGATGGGCAAGTCCCTGAAAAACGCCGTCGCCCCGGACGACGTTGTGGAGCAGTACGGCGCCGACACCCTGCGCGTTTACGAAATGTCCATGGGCCCGCTGGACACCTCTCGCCCGTGGGCGACCAAGGATGTCGTCGGCGCGCACCGCTTCCTGCAGCGCCTGTGGCGTCTGGCTGTCGACGAAACCTCCGGCACCCCCGCCGTCACCGACGCAGAACTCACCGACGAGGACCGCAAGGCACTCAACCGTACCGTCGCCGGCGTGCGCGACGACTACGCCCACCTGCGCGACAACACCGTGGCCGCCAAGCTCATCGAGTACGTCAACTACCTGACCAAGGCCTACCCCAACGGTGCCCCGCGCGCCGCCGTGGAACCGCTGGTGCAGATGGTTTCCCCGCTGGCGCCGCACATCGCGGAGGAGCTGTGGTCGGTGCTGGGCCACTCCGAGACGATCACCTTTGAGTCCTTCCCGGAGTTCGACGAGAAGTGGCTTGTCGACGACACCGTTGAGGTCCCCGTCCAGATCAACGGCAAGGTCAAGGCGCGCATCGACGTCGCCACCGACGCCTCCAAGGACGACCTCGAAGCTGCTGCGCTTGCCGACGAGCGCGTCGCTGGCCTGATCGACGGCAAGAACGTGGTCAAGGTCATCGCCATCCCGGGTCGCATGGTCAACCTGGTGGTGAAGTAGGGGGTTGGGGCCGGGGTTCCGGAGCGCGCGGCGTGCCGGTGCCCTGCTCTGCCCGTCCCCGCCCCGCCTGGCCCCGCCCTCCTGCGGAATAGTTCACTCGCCCGAGTCTTCCCAGTGAATTAGTCCACCTTGGACGGTTGGATAATTCACTTTCCCCAGGTCGCAAAAGTCCCCATGCGGAGTTGTTCACTCGGCGGGTCTGCGGACTTCCTGTGAACCACACTGGTGGCCGTTGTGTTGTTGGCTAGGTGGTTTTGGCTATGTTTCGTTGTTTAGCCAGGGTTGTGTATTGCCCGTCTGGTCCGGTGGTGAGTCTGCCAAAGACGAACCAGTCCAGATAATCGTCAAGATACTTCATAAACTCCTCGGTTGTGTGCTTTTCGGGGCGAATTCCACTGGCGTGAAGTTCGCGCTTGATGGTGCCGAAGAACCCTTCTACTCGGGCGTTGTCGCCGCTGTTGCCGAGCCGGGATAGGGACGGCACCATCAACCAGGCGTTATCGCACGGGTTCTCCTCTGTGCAATGTGTGCATTGTTGCCTGTCGTGACTGATATCAGTCAGTCGGTCAACCCAATCGATGTGGCGGTAGTGCCAGCCACGGTCGGTGTGCAGTTCGGGGCGTTGTCCTGGTTGTATTTGCTCGAGCCCAGCTTCAAGCATCGTGTTGGTCAGCAACGCCGCTGGTCGCGTTGCGCAGGTGTACGCGATGGGCATGTTGTCGTGGAAGTCGATCAGCGGGCTAAAAAAGACTTTGCCGTCAGCGCATTGAAACGCGGTGATGTCGGTGCCGAGTCTTTGATTTGGCGCATCGGCATAGAAATCGTGTACCAGATCCTTCCTGCCCGCCTGCCTGCGACGATGCGCCTGCGAACGATATCTTTGCGAGACGTGGGTGCCATTTTTGGTGACAGTGTCGATGTCTCCAACCAGACATCGATTTGCTGGGCGATGCGCAGTTTCGCCCTTGTACGAGCTGTAGCGCTTCGTGCGTTTCATCTTCGGCTGCAGGTGTTCTTCGCGCATGATCGTGCGAATCGATTTTTCCCCCAGCGACAGACCGTTCGCTTTGCACACTTCACTCACGCGGCGGTAGCCGTAGACCATGCGGTTGCCCTCACAGGCGGCGGTAACCATTGCCTTGGCCTGGCCTTTTCGGTCGACTAGAGGGTGTTTTAACCGCTTGCATGCCGACTTGTAGGTGTTGTACTTCAATCCGTAGTAGGCGCAGCAACGCGTTACTTGGTATCCGACGTCCCGGAGTCGTCTGACAGCCGTAGCGACGACCACGCTGTCGAGCGTCTCCGGGTTTGCGCTTTTCCCTCAGATTCCATCACCGCCTCAAACAGCGCTTTATCCGCCAGACGCATAAACCGCTCTTGACGCAACAGGTCTTTGAGGGTCTCAACGTCATCCGGCAACGCTGCCTCATCAAACGGAGCTGTTGGCTGCTCATGGTTGCGTGAATATGCACTCTCATCGCGCGGGGCGCGTTGTGATTGACGTTGTGTTTCGGCCTTCTTGCGCTTGCGTTTTTGGGCTTCGTGGTGTTCTTTCACACGCGCCAGTGTCGCCTGTTCTATCTCCTGCGGTGTCATCCCACGCCGCGAACCCGCATCCGGAGCGAACTTGTGCGTCCACGCCGCCACGGAACTCGCAGCGACCCGAAAACGCCATCCAATCTCGCGGGTGGATGCCGACGTTGTCACATTCGCCCGAACGACCTCAGCAATCAACTCGGCAGAACGCCAACCTTTATCGACCCCGCTGCCATGACGGGCGTTGCGTGCCCATCCCGAAATTGAAGCGGTAGAAGGAACAGACCTACATTCCTCCCGAATCAACTGCGCACGAACCTGCGAAGCAGCAAGCCCCTGCCCCGAAAGCTCAACGGCACGCTGCCGTACCTCCGGCGGATAACTCATCCTCGAACTCCGATCCCGACGACCGATGGTTCACAGGAAGTCCGCAGACCCACCACTTGACACAAAACGGATCTATCAGGACGCCACCCGCGCAGACCCCAAACCGCCCCCGGGTCTGTGGCTGGAGTGACTGTTACCATCTCGAGTGAAAGCGAACGACAACCTCGAAGGATGGGTACATGTCCACTCCCTACAACGGCGGCGGCTTCGAGCCGTATCCGGAGCATCCGGAAGGCAGCCACCCGGAAAACGGCTCCGGGAGCTACCACCCAGGTACAAACCCAGGCAACTACCCAGGCACCAACCCCGACAACCCCACCAACTACGGCGCTCAGCACCAGCCTGACCAGGGCTACGCCGCTTTTGAGGTGAATTCGGCGGGGTGGATGGCTGGTTCCTCAGCGCTGCGCTTCCACGGCCAGCAGCTCACGGACAACCAGCCGGGCGACGGTTTCTCCCCGCACCCGATCAACGACCCGGCTTCCAACGGCTGGTACCACGTGAAGGGCACCGGCAAGCTCCAGGTGATGGAGGCGCTGAGCTGGGCCGTGAAGGCGATGATGGCGAACGCGAAGTTCTGGATCCCGGTCGGCATCGCCTTCACGGTGCTGATCGTGCTGACGCAGTTCTTCCCGGGGCCGGTGTCGCTGATGACCACGATTGCGGTGTTCCTGCTCGTGCCGTGGCTGCTCGGTGTTGCGCTGCAGCAGACCTTGGTCAAGCACGTGACGTATAGCGACGCGAAGGCGCCGGCGTACGGCAAGACGATCGGCATGACTGCGCTGCTCGGGTTTGTCGGCGGCGTGGCGATGTTCATCTTGATGATGGTGTTGGCGGTCGGCGCGCTTTCCACGCTGGATCCGAGCACTGTGCCTGACCCGAACGCCCCGGACGCCGATCTTGCGGAGATGTGGGAGTTCATCCGCCCGATTTTGGGTGCGTTGACCGTCTCGTTTGTGGTGGCTGTGCTGGTCGGGCCGTTCTTCTTGTTCCAGTCCTGGTACGCGGCGGACAACAATGGTTCGTTCGGCGATGCGTTTAGTGCGGGTCTGAAGGCAGGCGCGTCGAACTACTTGCCCATTCTGGGCCTCGGTGCGCTGCTTGTGCTGCTCAACATCGTCGGCGGGATTTTGTTCTTCCTCGGCTTCATTGTTTCCCTGCCCGTGACGTTTTTGGCGGTGGCGCACGCCTACCGCCAGGTCTCCTGCGGCCCGGTGCCGAAGGAAGCTGTGGCTACAGCTTAACCACGGCGCGTCCGCTGCCCCGCCCCTCCAGCAGCCGACGCCCAACCTCGACCACGCCATCCAAACCGACTTCCTCGGTGCGGATGGCGTTGGTGTCTACAGACTCGTCGAGTAGTGCCCACGCCTCGTCGCGGATGTGGTTCGGCGCATCCACGGAGTTGATGCCCACCAGCTGCACCCCGCGCAGGATGAACGGCAGGACGCTAGCGGGCAGGTCGTTGCCGGCGGCCATTCCGCAGGCGGTGGCCACCCCGCCCCACTTGAGCTGGGTCAGCGCGTTGGCCAGCACGGTCGAGCCGACGGTGTCCACCACACCCGCCAGCCGCGCCTTTTGCAGGGGTTTGCCGGGCTCGGAGAATTCGGCGCGGTCGAGCACCTCGGCGGCGCCGAGTTCGCGCAGCCAGGCGCTGTGTTCGTCCACGCGCCCGGTCAGCGCCCACACTTCGTAGCCGCGGGCGGCGAGCAGCTGCACTGCGATGGAGCCGACTCCGCCGGTGGCGCCGGTGACCAGCACGGGGCCGTCGATAGGCAGCTGCGAGGCGAGTTCGAGGCCCGCTACCGAGAGCGCGGCGGTGTAGCCGGCGGTGCCGATCGCGGCGGCCTCGAAGGCGGTGAAGCGGGAGGGGACGTGGGTGATGTCTTTAGCGTCGATACGCATGTGCGAGGTGTAGCCGCCGTGCCGGCGTTCGCCGATGCCGCGGCCGTTGACGGTGACGAGCGTGCCGTCTTCCAGCGTGCCCACGGCATCGATGCCCGGCACCATCGGCAGCTCGCGCAGGATGCCGCGGTTGCCCGTCAGCGCCATGGCGTCTTTGTAGTTGACCGACGAGTGGCTCAGGGTGATCAGCGTGTCGCCCTGGCCGGTGTGCGCCTCCTGCTTCTCGACGACCTCCGGTCCGTTCTCAGTAACAATCAAGCTGCGGTTCATGGTGGCCAGCATAGGCGCACACTACGGTGGGCCGGGTGAATTCAGCGAGCAAGACGAATCGGATGATCGCAACGGTCGCCGCGGCGATGGTGACCTTGCTTGTCGTGCTCGCGTTTACGGTGGGCAAGGCGTTTGTTTCCATTCCGGGGCTGTGGGAAGCGAAGGCGCACCAGCTCAGCCAGATCCGCCTCAACCCGCTGCAGACCTTCGAGTACGCGCGCGTGTGGTGGGGCCCGTGGCTGAACCTGTTCGGCAACATTGCGCTGTTCGCCCCGGTGGGGTTTGTCGCCTACCGGAGGTCGGTGCTGCGCGCGACGCTGGTCGGCGTGGTGTGCAGTCTGGGCATCGAGGCGGCGCAGTACGTGTTTTCCTGGGGCTACAGTGATACCGACGACGTGCTGTGCAACACGGCCGGTGCGTTGTTGGGGGCGGTGGTGGCCGCAAGCACGCGGCCAAGCAATCGCACCACTGTGCTGTGGTCGATCGTGGCGGCGGGCACGGTCATCCTCACCGTGTGGGCGGCGCTAGGGTTGGGTGCATGAGCGAGCGCGGATGGTTTACCAGGCGGGTCTTTCCCACCGGCGGTGAGCCCGATCCGCGCTTCACCCTCGCCAACGAGCGCACCTTTTTGGCCTGGACTCGCACTGCGCTGGCGTTCTTGGCGGGCGGGATCGCGCTCGAGGCGTTTGAGCTGCCTGGCATCGAACCGGGTGTACGCAAGGTCGCGGCGGCGGCGATCATCGTCATCGCCATGGCGATTTCCGGCGGCGCGGCGGTGCGGTGGGTGCGCATCGAGCGGGCGCTGCGTCACGACGAGCCGATACCGGCCCCTGCCATCATTCCCGTGCTGTGCGCCGCGGTGTTCGTCGCCGCGCTGGTGGTTGGGGTGAGCCTGCTGCGATGATCACGGTTGCAGATCCCGGCCTGCAGGCGGAGCGCACCGCCATGAGCTGGACGCGAACCGCACTGGCGCTGCTGGTGTGCGCGGCGACGCTGCTGCGCTGGGCGGGTGCCTACCCGGCGCTGATAGTGGCCGCGTCGGTGGCGCTGGCCGTATCCGGGTTGGTCATCGTGGGGTTGAACCGGCGGGCGTACCGGTTCCAGGCCGCCGCGCTGGCCGCCGAGCGCAGCGCCCCCAACGCGGCGGCGGTGTTTTTGCTGACGGCGATGATGCTGGGCACCGGCGCGTTGGCGCTGTACCTGGTGGTTCAGGCGTAGTGGGCGTGGTGCAGCTCGAGCAGCTGGGTGCCCTCCGCGGTGCAGACGACTTGGCCGGCGCCTGACGCGCGCAGGATGCCGAACGCCTCGAGCCAGGCGGTCCAGTGCTCAATCTCGGGGTCGGCGGGCTGGCCGCCGACGAAAAAGCCCACAATGGCGCGCCACACCTTCTCCCCTGTCAGGGCCTCGAAGCCGCAGCGGAGGTTGTCCGCCACCTTCGGAATGGGGTTGTCGCTGGTCAGAAAGGTCTGCCCCGCCTTGGTGGGGGTGAGCACGCCGTCGCGCTTCTTCAGCAGGCGGGCATCTAGAAGCAGCTCGGCCACGGTGTCGGCAAAGGGCAGCGCCACCACCTCGCGGACCTCCTTGGCGGTGCCGGCGGGCAACTCGGCGCGGGCGAAGGGGACACCGGGGGTGAAAATGCGCATCAGCTCGGCGAAGATGTCGCTCGGCCCGGGGGCCATCTCCCCCAGCAGGTCCAGCTCCGCGCCGTCGCCAAGCACCTCGCCGAAGAACCCGCCGAAGAACTCGGTCACGGCGTTGATCATGGCCGGGTTGCGCTCCGGGTGGGGGTCCATGTCGATGATCTGGAGCAGGTCGGGGCGCGACTGCAAAAAGTCGTCGAAGTGCTGGGCCAGGCCGGGCCCGTCGGCCTGCTCGTCGGCTGCGGCGACCTCGTCGAAGAACATCTCCTCGGCCACGTTGCCGATGCGGGTGGACACGGAGACCGGATCCGCCTGCGTCATCCGGTCCAGCATCCGCTCCGGCGGCATGACCGGCAGGTAGCTAAACATCAAGGTGATGGTCTCCAGGTCCGGCTCGATGCCGGCGGCGAGCAGGCGGGCTTGGTCGCGGAAGGTGGTCATCAGCGCCGGGCCGGAGCAGGCTTCAACGACGTCGGGGCCGGAGGCGTCGACAAGCATGGGCGTGGGGCCCTCGATGTTGGACGGGCCGAGCACCTCGACGTGGATGTTCCAATTGGCCGCCGGGTCGTAGACGTAGGTCATCGGCCGCATCTCGGCGACGGTGAGTTCGTCTTCCAGCTGCTCGCCCGCGCCGGGAACCTCGGCGTAGACGCTGCGCTGCGTGCCCTCCTGCCCCACGTAGAGGTGGGTGGCCGCCCCGGTGAACCCCAAGGCGGCGTCGATGATCTGGGACAGCTCGCCCAGCGTCATGGTCTCCTCGACGTTGACGCACCGGGAAATTTCGGGCGAGGTGCCCTCCACGATCATGAGCACTGAGACGGTCATAGCGGCAACCTTACGGGCTAAACCACAAACAGGAAGGCGCACACCACCGCGGTGACCATGCCGGCCGCCAGTGGCACCGCGGTGCGGCGGACCACGTCAATCGGGTTGACCTGCAGGGCGCCGGCGACGATGAGCACGGCGGCGTTGACCGGGGAAGCCTGGCGCATGGTGTTGGAGGCGGACCAGATGGAGGTGAGCATCTGCGGGGCGGACACGGCAGAATCCGCGGCGATGCCCGGCACCATCTCGGAGAACGCGAAGTAGGGCGCCACGCCGGAGCCGGTGAGCAGCGCCATGGCCGCGGTGGCCAGCACGAAGACCAGGACCATCAGCACGGCGGCGCCGGAGGACGCCTGCGCCAGGCTGGTCAGGCCCTCGATCACGCCCATCTGGGTGATGCCCTCCACCAGGATGGCGGCGGCGACGATGAGGGAGACCACGCCGGCCGCGCCCTCGCCGAGGCCCTTGAAAAACTCCTGCAGCGAGTCGGCGGCGTAGTTGATGTCGCGCAGGCGGATGGCCTCGATGATCATGGTCACCATCAACGACACCACGGTCACCGGCAGGATGCCGGCCTCGAAGGACACCACGCCGAGCCGGTTCAGCGCGGCGGAGACGATGATCAGCAGCAGCGGCAAAAGCGGCAAGATGGCGTAGAAGCCGGGCAGGCCCTCGGCGCGCTCCACGGCTTCGCGGATGCGGCGCTGGGATTCGTCGTCCTTGGCCGCCTCCAGCTCCGCGTCGGACGCGCCGGCGCCGGCCTTGGCCAGGTCTTTCTTGTCGCAGCGGCGCTGCCACCACATGTGCACGAACGCCACCACCACCAGCGCAGGAATGGTTGCCTTCGCCACGTTGCCGAGGGTGAACTCGGTTACCGACATGCCGGTCAGGTCCGCGCCCTGGATCAGGCCGGCCTCCAGCGGCGAGGGGGCGATGGTGGAGGCGGTGGCCACGATCGCGCCGACGGTCAGCGGCGTGAGCCCGGCGGCGATGAGCGCGGGCATGAGCGTTGCGACGAGCAACAGCGACAACGCACTGGCGGAAGGCACCACGAAGGACAGCAGCGTGGCCACCAAGAAGCCGATGGGCACGAGCCAGTAGGAGCCGTGGAAGCGGCGCAGCGGGTTGGACAGCGCCACCACCGTCTTCGCGTCTGCGCCGATGTGGCGCATGTATCCGACGAAGCCGAACAGCACCATGATGGCCATGCCGGTGCCGGCGAAGCGGGACTTGAACAGGGACTCGATGATCAGCAGCTCGTCGTAGAACGCGTTGCCGGAAGACTCGATGTCGGCGGTGGAGTGGTCGATGCGCCCGGTGGCTGCGGCGAGCATGAGCAGCAGGACACCGACGGCGAAGATGGAGGAGGCGGCGTGGACCTTCTTAGCAATGAAATAGCCCACGGCCGCGATGGCGAGCAGAGCGAAGAATATGTAAAGCACGCTGCGATTATGCAGCGTGCAAACAGGTTCCGCTGGGTAAATGCCCAGTGTGTGGCAAATCTCTCCTAGGCCGGCTTGCCTCCGAGCACGAGCACGTGCGCGATGCTGTCGGCGCGGTTTTTCAGCCCCAGCGTGCGGTGCCCGGCATCCAACAGGCCTGCAGAGCTGGCCGGCACCGCGGTGTTGTTCACGGCTACGTCCCCGTCGGCGGCGAGGACGGCGTACTCGAATTCCTCTTCAACCATGATGGCCAGCTCGGTTTCGGGGGCGAGGGTGAGCTGGGCGGCCATGCAGGCCCGCTTCGTTTCCACCGCGCCGGTGCGGTTGAACATGTGGCCGATGAAGACGAAGGCTTCGCCTGCCGGCTGGGTGGTTACGCTGCGCAGCTCGAAGGCGTCGGGCTGGGCGCGTTGGACCTTGTCGGGCACGGCTTCAGCGTCGATAAGCACCTGCGCATGCGCGCGCTCGAGCACGCCGCCGAGGCGGGCGGTGCCGTCGTGGCGCCACGCGAGTGATTTGCAACCGACGGGAGTATCTTCCGGGCCCGCGAGCCCCCTGAGGAATGCGACCCCGCGCCACGGGCCAGCGTTCAGCTCGATAAATGACATGGCGCTCAGCTTAGATGATCCGGCGCTCCCGGGCCCTCTCAACGGCCGCCGTCCGGTTGTCCACCCCCAGCTTCGAATAGATGTGGATCAGGTGCGTTTTCACCGTCGCCTGGGAGATGAACAGCTGCTCGGCGATCTCCCTGTTGGACGCGCCCGTCTGCAGCGCGCGCAGCAGCTCAATCTCGCGCGCCGACAGCGTTTCCGACGGGTTGACCAGCCGGTCCGCCAACACGTTCGCGACCTGCGGCGAGAGCACTCGTTTGCTTTGCGACGCATCACGCACCGCCTCGTACAACTCCTCCTCCGGCGCGTCCTTGAGCAGGTATCCCATCGCACCCGCCTCCACCGCGGCCACCACGTCCGCCTGGGTGTCGTAGGTGGTCAAAATCAGCACTGGTGGCCCGCCCGCGGCCACCAGGCGGCGGGTGAGGTCAATGCCGGAGGCGCCGGGCATCTGGATGTCGGAGACCACCACGTCCACCCCTTCGGGCACCTCCGCGTTGCCGTCCGCGGCCTCGGCGACGACCTTCACGCCGTCGAAGGAATTGAGCACGGCGCGAAGGCCGGCGCGTACGACCGGATGGTCGTCGATAAGCATGACGTTGAGAGTCATCCGGTCAGTTCTCCTTCACAGGCAGGGTCGCGGCGAGGACGTTGCCCTCCACCGTCAGCTCGCCGCCGATCTCTTCCACGCGCGCCCGCAGGCCCTTGAGCCCGTAGCCCTCCGGGCCTGTGATGCCGCGGCCGTTGTCGAATACGTCGATGGTCGCAGTCTCCCCCAGCCTATCCACGGTCACCACCGCCGTGGACGCGCCGGCGTGGCGCACGATGTTGCTCAAGCCCTCGCGAACGACGCGCTCCGCCACCGACGCCGCCGGTTCCGGCAGGTCAACCGCATTGACGCGAACCTCCAGCTGCTCGCCGAGCGCGCGCTGGCGGTCTTGCGCGTGGCTGGCCAAACGCTCCAAGCGGGTCGGCAGCGGCGTGCCGGTGGCCGCGCGTTCGGCAGTGTCTTTCATCGCGGCGGTGTCCGCGGAGTTCTCCGCCACGAAGCGGCGCGCCTCCGCCAAGTTTTCGGAGGCGGTGGAGCGGATCACGTCCAAAGTCTCCCGCGCCGGGTCGCCCGCGCCAAGCTGCTTGTCCATCGCGCGGCCGAGCAAAACGATGGAGCTCAACCCCTGGGCCATGGTGTCGTGCACCTCGCGGGCCAGCCGGGCCCGCTCATCTGCCACGCCGGCGGCGCGCTCCGCGTTGGCCGCCTCGCGCTGGGCGGCTTTGAGGTCTTCGGCCATCTGCCGGTAGTGGTCCGCCTCCGCGCGCAGGGCCTGGTAGGCGTGGACGATAAACACGGCCAAGGCGGTGCCGATGGTGGGGCCGACCACCGCGCCGGGCCCGCCCTGGGCTGTTGCGGAGAGCGTAACCGCCAAAAGCGCCGCCGCAGCCGCCATCTCCCACCACTTGGGCAGGATGACGCAGGCGAGCATGACCAGCGGGAATTCCAGCCACACAAAGCCCTTGGAAATCTGCACCAGCCCCACCCACAGCACAACAACCAACAGCAGCCACGCGTACGGCGCCCACGCCGGGTACGCGTTGCCGCGGTTGTGCCACACGGTGCCGGCCAGGTACACGGCGGCGAAGCAGGCGGAGAAGGTGACAGCCGCCGCGGGCGCGCCGCCGCGCAGCTGCCCCACCAGCCCCACCGCCAGCAGCACCGCCACCAGTACGTGCAGGCTCACGCGCAGCAGTTGCAGGAAACGGGTGGTTGACAACATGCGTCTGAGCGTAGATCAACCGATCGGTTGACCGGGATTTCAACCACCAGCCCGATGTGTAACGGTGCAGCTAGACGCCAGTATTGAAGCCATGTTCGTAGGAATTCGAGAAATCACATCAGCCAAGGGGCGCTTCGGGCTGATCGCGGGCACCGTCGCGCTGATCACGCTTCTGGTGGTCGTGCTCACTGGCCTGACCGCCGGTTTGGGCAAGCAGAACACCTCCGCGCTGGAGGCACTGGACCCGCAGTCTGTCGTCTTCCAGGATCCGGAGGACCCGTCGTTCACCACCTCCCGCGTCGAGGCCCGCGACGGCCTGACCCCGCTGGGCACCAGCCAGATGCTGCTGACCAAGGCGGACGGCACCGACGCCGCCGTGTCCATCCTCGCCCTGCCCGAGGGCACCGAGCTGCCGGGCGGCGAGGCACTGGGCAACCAGGCGGTAGCCGCGCCGGGCCTGGAGGTTGGCGAGGGCGAGTCCGTCACCGTCGCCGGCAACCCGATCACCGTCGGCGCCATCGGCGAGGACCTCGCGTTTTCCCACTCCCCGGTCCTGTGGGTGCCCACGGAGTTTTGGAAGGAGTCCATGCACACCAATGCCGACGGCACGGTGCTGCTGGCAGACCACGAGGTCGACGGCGGCGTGTCGCTGACCAAGGCCTTCGACGGCTTGCCGGCCTACTCCTCCGAGCAGGGCTCGCTGAAGCTCATCCAGGGCTTCCTCTACGCCATCGCCGCACTGGTGATCGTCGCTTTCCTCACCGTGTGGACGATGCAGCGCACCCGCGACCTGGCCATCTTGAAGGCCATCGGCGCTTCCAACGGCTACCTGCTCAAGGACGCGCTCGGCCAGTCCGCCGTGCTGTTGGGCGCAGGCGCGGTCATCGGCGGCGCGGCCGCGTTCGGTCTGGGCATGTGGATGCAGGGCTCCGCCCCGTTCTCCCTCAACACCGCCACCGCCGTCGCGCCCCCGGTAGCCATTTGGGCGCTGGGCATGGCAGGCGCCCTGATCGCCACCCGTTCCATTGTCAAGGTCAACCCGCAGCAGGCCCTGGGAGGTGCCGCATAATGCTCGAACTCAAAGACATCACCGTTGCATTCCAGGACGGCAAGGAAATGCGCACCGTGCTGGACCACTTAGGCTTCACCGCCAAGCCGGGCGAGATCACGTTCATCGTCGGCGAGTCCGGCTCCGGCAAGTCCACGCTCCTGTCCGTGGCTGCCGGCCTGATCCAGCCGGATTCCGGCACCGCGCAGCTCAACGGCGTGCAGGTGACCGACGAGGTGCGCCGCGACAAGATCGGCATGATCTTCCAGCAGGCCAACCTCATCGCCGCGCTCAACGTGCGCGACCAGCTGCTGGTGACCGACCACCTTCGTGGGCTGCGCCCACGAAGGGCAAGGGCCGACGAGCTGTTGGCTAAGGTGGGCCTGGAGGGCCTCGGCGACCGCCGCATGGGCGAGCTGTCCGGCGGCCAGCGCCAGCGTGTCGGCATCGCACGCGCGCTGATGGGCGAGCCGGAGCTCTTGCTCGCCGACGAGCCGACCGCCGCCCTCGACGCGGATCGCTCCCAGGACATTGTGAGGCTGCTGCGCGAGCTCACCGAGGAGCGCAACATCGCCTGCGGCTTTGTCACCCACGACCGTTCCCTGATCACCGGACGCGACGAGGTCTTCGAACTCGGCGTCAACGCTGCCGCCTACGTTTAAACTGGCCCGCGTGTTCTACGCAGCCTCCGGCCCCGCCCCGCTCGACCCCGCCCTGCTTGCCCGGGAGATCGCGCGAAGGGCGGGGCTTTCGTCGTGCGGGCCCCAGGTCGCCTCGCTTCCGCCGTTGTTTGATAGCGACCTCGCGGCCGGCGACGGCTATTGGTTGGCGGGGCGAAGCATCGTCGACAAGCTGCGGGCGCTCGACCGCAACGTGGTGGCGTACGAAGTAGACGGCGCCTACATCGTGACCTCCCTGCAGGAGATGGGCCCGACGATGCTGCGCGGGAGCGACCTGGTGCGCGTGCCGCACGGGATTTTCCGGGTGCCGCAGTGGGGCCAGCGCACCTTCGTCGCCGGCGAAACCGCCGAGTTCCTTCGCTCCGTCGCGCCCCTGGAGGCAGCGGGCAGGTTTGTGCAGCCGCGCCGCTACCGCAGGAGGGACCGCGAGCGGGTGGCCAGCACCGAAAATGCCAGCGCGCCCAACACCGCGGACGCGAGCAACGTGCCGGACAGGTAGCCCAGATCCACCGCCGCCGCGCCCACCGCGGAGCCGGAGGCGATGCCCACCTGGAACGTAACCACGGAAATGGAGCTTGCCAGGTCGGGATTGTTGTCGCCCGCGTGCAGGAAAATGGTGGTGGCGGCCGTGGGCAAGGCGCCGGCGGCGATGCCGAAGATGCCGATCACGGCGAACATGGCCAACCCCGAGCCGTAGTGCAGCGCCAGCAGGCCCGCGAGCGCCGTGGTGGCGAGCGCGGCCGCAGCGACGCCGTTGATGCGGATCATGCGCCGGTCCACGCGCTTGCCCGCCCAGGTCACGCCAACCAAACCTGCGATGCCGTACAGGGACACGCCGTAGGGCACGAACTCGTGGCCCGCGGTCGCCTCCACCAACAGCGCCAGGTACGTGAAGGTGGCGAAGATGGCCATCACCGCGAGCATGAGGTAGACCACCAGGGAGGGGATGGCGGACTTCGTGCTGCGCGCCTGCGCGTTGGTGCTCGGCGGGATGGCAGGCAGGCTCGGCAGCGTGATCACCAGCATGATTAGCGCGCCGAGGACTGCAGCACCCAGCACCCACGTGGCGGCGCGCCACCCGATCGCCGCGCCCATCGCCGTCGTCAGCGGCGAGCCGAGCACCATCGACAGCGTGGAGCCGATAGCTACCGACGCCACCGCCTTGCCCGTCTGCCCAGCCGGGGCGATGCGCGCCGCCATGGGGTTGACCAGGGACCAGAACACGCCGTGGGTGAACGCCGCGGTGACACGGCCGGCCACCAGGGTGGCGTAGCTCGTGGCGGTGGCTTGCAGCACGATGCCGCCGATGAGGAAAAACAGGGTGCCGATGAGCAGGTAGCGCCTATTGACGTTGCGCGTTACGTGCATCAGCGGAATGGTCACCACCGCGACCAGGCCCGCGTACACGCTCATGAGCAGGCCGATCTGGCCTTCGGAGACGCCGAGGTCCTGCGCCATCGGGGTGATCAGCCCCACCGCGAACATCTCGAACGTGACGTACACAAAAGCAGCGAAGCTCATCGCCGTCAGCGGGACGACGGGAAACTTCGCTGCTTGTGGGGAAGAACTCTGGGTGGTGTGCACCCGGCTAAGTTACGGCTCCTGGTTGGACAGCGCAAACGCTGCGCCAGCGGCGCCGAGTGCCAGCAGAACCGCCACGATCACGCCGATGATCACACCGGTGCTCGCAGAAGAGCCGCCCTGAGTGGTGTCCGAAGCAGAGTCCATCTTGCGGGTGGTCTCGGAAACCGTCAGGTTGGTCATCGTCGTGGAAGGGGAAGTCACCGTTGCGGTCACCCGCCCGTTGGTGACAGTTTTGGTGACTACCTCGTGGGTGTTGCCCGGCTGGACCGGCGGCGCGGTATGCGTCGGGGTCCTCGTCGGCGCGGTCTGGGCGTCCGGATTCGTGCCGTCGGTGGGCAGAAGCACATTGCCGCCGCCATTCTTGCAGGTTTGGCGGGCCTGCTCGAAGGCGACCATCAGTCTGGACACGCGGCCCGCCTCCTTGGTCTCCGGCAGGTTTTCGTACGCGTCGACCAAAGCGGCGACCTTGTCGGCCGGCATGGACGGGTACGCCTCCGACTGCTGAGCGATCAGGGTCTCGTGGTCCGGTGGCAGCGTGAATTCCTCAAAACCGTCGCGAACCGGCTGCTCGATCTGGCCGGACTGTACTGCCTTATCAACGATGGACCAGTACATGTCGATGTCGAAGGACTCGTGTTCGCTGACCGCCGCGCTGTTCCACACCTGGGTGAAGTATCCACGGGAGGAGTCGAGGTCTGCACCGGTCTGAGCGGCGACATTCTTCGCCTCTCGCTCGATGTTTTGCTCAAGGTTGCTGTTGAAGTAGGTCACGTACGAGCCTGTGAACCTCTCCAAGAATGGCGCGACCGCCTCAGGGGCGTTGGGGTAGACAGTTTCAAACGCAGAGGCCCACCGGGCGCGCTCGTCCACGGTGCCGACGCCGACCTGGCGGTCGAGCGAGTCGATGTACTTCCGTTCTGCGTCATTTACCTTGAACGAACACACGCCATCGCTGGGTGAACCCACCGTAGCTGCACCGGCGGACGGCACGACACACGCACCCGCGACAGTTGCGGCTGCGCACGTGAGCGCTGCGATCCTCCGATTGTTGAACATGGTCTAAGCGTAGCGCAGAGGCACAACATTTCAGTATTCGTGCACCGGGTGATGTGGCTCTCTAATACGAGCAGGGTCGTGCAAATTCAAGGAACTCGCAGGTTACAGGAACGTAAACCTATAACTCTTAGTAAATTTAAAGGAAAAATTTGGTGTCGGTCACGCCCTTCATGGGGTGTTTTCGCTTGTCAACGGCTAAATTACACGTCTGTGATTTGAAGGTATTGATGTCTCAGTGGGTCTGCGATTTGGCGATTTGAAGTATCGACATCGGCCCGAACCCAAGGAAGGCGATGGAAAACGACGGGCTAGAGCTTCCCCGTAATTTTTCGGGCGATGTCGCGTGCGAAGGGGCTGACCCCGCCGATAGTGCCGGCGCCCGGACCGTTGAGGTTGTCGAAGCCGAGGACGTACAGCCCGGGCGTGTCCGGGTCCAAGCCGCGAATGGGCTGCAGGGCAGGACGGAAACCTGTCGCCCAGATCAGCGCGTCAAAGTCGGTGAGCTCGGAAAGGGAGCCGAACATTCCGCGGGCCTCGAGCAGGCCAGCCTCCTTCGCCCGGCGCACCTCGGGCACTTGGACGATGTCGCCGCCGAAGTCGGCGCCGCCTGGGTCGCCGTCGCCGCGCGCGATGGCGACGAAGCGCGCGCGGTTGCGGCGGAACAGCTGCTCGCCGTCGACGTCGTTGGGCATGTACTGCGGCGGGCGGCGCGTGAACCACTGCACGTCCACCCCGGCGAGCGCGAGGTCGGCGACGATCTGCGAGCCCGAGTTGCCGCCGCCGACGACCGCGACGCGCTGGCCGGCGAAGTCCTCGGGCCGCCGGTAGTGGGCGGAGTGCACCTGGGTGCCGGCGAAGGAGCCTGGCACGAAGGGTGCGAACGGTGCGGACCAGATGCCGGTGGCCATGACCACGTTGCGGGCGGTGAGCCCGTTGGCGGTAAACGCGCAGTCGCGGTGAACCACCCGCGAGACCCGCTCGCCGCGGCGGATGGGCAGGTCGTAGCGCTGTTCGTAATTGGTCAAGTACTGCACCACGTGGTCGCGCGGCGGGTAGCCGTCGTAGTGGGGCATGGGCCAGCCGGGCAGGTTGGAAAACTCCGCGCGGGAAAACAGTGTCAGCGCGTCCCAGTAGTGCGGCCAGGCGCCGCCCGGCGTGTCAGCGGCGTCCAGCACGACGAAGTCCGCGCCGTATTTGCGCAGGTAGTAAGACACAGCCAGGCCGGATTGGCCGGCGCCAATGACCAGGGCGTCGAGCATGGGTTAGTCCTCCCCGAGCGCTGCCGTTGCCTCGCGGATGAATGAGGCGATGCGGCTTGCCGGTGCGGGTGCCTCGCCGAACGGCGTCTCGGCGGCCAGCGCCGCGGCGAGGGCGTGGATGTTGGCTGCGTGGTTGAGCGCCTCGTCGATCTCCGTGGCCAGAAACTCCGGATCGCCGCGCCGGGCGGCCGCGTGTGCCATCCGCGCCCCGGCGAGTCCGGAGAGCACATCGCCGGAGCCGGGTGTTGCCGCCCAGGAGCCGCCGGCGTCGATGGCGTAGGCGGTGTCGGTGTCCCACGGGGTGGCAATGACGGTGCAGCGTCCCTTGCGCAGGATGGTGCAGCGCAGCTGGCGGGACAGCTCCAGCGTTTCCGTGAGCCGGTCTGAAGCGGGCGCATCCGCGGCGTCGCGCAGGCGGGAAAACTCCCCGTCGTGGGGCGTGAGCACGGTCGGCAGCTTCCGCGTTGCTGCCTGTGTGAGCAGCTCGGGGTGGTTGGCCATCAGGGTGATGCCGTCGGCGTCGATAAGCACGGGCACCTGTTGGTCCAGCACCCACGCAAGCTCGCGCGCGGCCGACTCGTCCGTTCCGGCACCGGGCCCGAACACCCACGCTTGCACCCGCCCGGCCTCTTCGAGCCTCTGCTTTGCGACGACCTCCGGATGCGCCCGCACCACCTCCGCCGCCTGCGGGCCCACGTAGCGCACCATGGACGGCGTGGCGTGCAGCGCGCCGGCGACGGCCAGAAGCGCGGCCCCCGGATAGTGTTCGCTGCCTGCGCGGATGCCCACCACTCCCCCGCTGTACTTGTCGTCTGTGGGCTGCGGGGCCACGGAATGGACCCGCGCGGGGCGCATCCACTCAAGCGGCGGGGTCCAATCCCCGGCCGGCGGCACGGCGCGGGTGGCGTTGAGCAGTAGCGTCTCCCCCATCTGGCCGTCCTCGATGAGCTGCTCCAGTGACTGGGAAAGCCGGTCCTGGCCGACCGCGATGTCCGCGAGCAGCTGGGTGCCGCAGGCCGGGTTGAGCGCGTGGGCGCGTCGCCACCCGCCGAAGGTGACGGTGGCGTCTGCGGTGACGTGCAGCGCCGCACCGTCGCCGGTGTCTGCCTCGATGCCGGAGGGCACGTCCACGGACAACACGCTCAACTGTGGGAAGTCCAACAACGCCACCACCTCGGAAAGGTCCGCCCGCAGCCCGGCGGTGCCGCCGATGCCGGTGATGGCGTCGATGGCCAGGGTGTAGTCCCAGGGGGTGTCCGGCAGCGCGTCCAGCACCGTGCCGCCGGCGCGTTGGAAGGCTTCAACGGCCCGTTCGTGGGCGTGGCCCGCGGTCAACAGCGCCTCCACCGTGTAGTCGGCCGCCAGCTGCGCGCCCGCGTAGAGCCCGTCGCCGCCGTTGCCGCCCGGTCCGGCCACCACCAGCACCTTGCGCCCGTCGTGCGGGCGGGCGGCAAGCATGTCCCGGGCTGCCTGGGCCACCGCTGCCACGGCGCAACGCATGAGCTGATCCGGCTCGGTTTGGCGCTCTAGCAGCGGTTGTTCGGCCAGGCGGATGTGCTCGGCGGTCCAGGTGAAGTCGTCCATGCCCAAAAGGGTACGTCGGCGTAGCAATCGTCGATAAGCAATCGCTAGACTTACCGCATGCCGTATGAGATCGGGTTCGACCGAGAAAAATATATCCAGATGCAATCCGAGCACATCCAGAAACGGCGCGCCGAAGTCGGCGGCAAGCTGTACCTGGAGATGGGGGGCAAGCTTTTCGACGACAACCACGCCTCCCGCGTCCTGCCCGGATTCACGCCCGACAACAAGATCGCCATGCTGGACCGGATCAAGGACGAAGTGGAAATTGTCATCTGCTTCAACGCCGGCGACGTGGTGCGCCAGAAAATGCGCGCAGACCTGGGCATCACCTACGAAGACGACGTGCTGCGGCTCGTGGATGTCTTCCGCGACCGCGGCTTCCTGGTGGAAAACGTGGTGTGCACCCAGCTTGAGGGCCCGAACCCGAAGGTGGAGGCATTCATGGAACGCCTGAACCGACTCGGGTTGAAAGTGGCGCGCCACTACATGATCGACGGCTACCCCAACGACACCGCGAAGGTGGTCAGCGACGAGGGATTCGGCCGCAACGACTACGTGGAAACCACCCGCGACCTGGTGGTGATGACCGCGCCGGGGCCCGGTTCCGGCAAGCTGGCCACCTGCCTGTCGCAGGTCTACCACGAGCACAAGCGCGGCATCGAGGCCGGCTACGCCAAATTTGAGACCTTCCCCATCTGGAACCTGCCGCTGTCGCACCCGGTGAACCTGGCGTACGAGGCAGCGACGACGGACCTGGACGATATCAACGTCATCGACCAGTACCACTTGGAGGCTTACGGCGAGAAGGTCTCCAGCTACAACCGCGACATCGAGGTCTTCCCGCTGCTGAAGACCCTGCTGCGCGAGGCCACGGGCGCGGAGCCCTACCAGTCCCCCACAGACATGGGCGTGAACATGGCGGGCTACTGCATCTCCGACGACGCGGCCTGCCGGCACGCGGCCGAGCAGGAGATCATCCGCCGCTACTACGCATCGCTTGTGGACGAGCGGCGCGCCGACGCCGATTCCACCGTCTCCGACCGCAACATGAACGTGATGCGCAAGGCGGACCTGACCGTCGCCGACCGTGTCGTGGTGGCCCCGGCGCTTCAGGTGGCGGAGCGCACCGGCAAGCCCGGTGCCGCGCTGGAGCTGCCGGACGGGCGCATTGTCACTGGCAAGACCTCCGACCTGCTCGGGCCGTCGGCCGCGGTGCTGCTCAACGCGCTGAAGCTGCTGGCCGGCATCGACGACGACGTGCACTTGCTCTCGCCGGACTCCATCGAGCCGATTCAGACGCTGAAGACCCGCCATCTGGGATCGGTGAACCCGCGCCTGCACACGGACGAGGTGCTCATCGCGCTGTCCGTGTCCGCCTCCGCCAACCCGGAGGCTGCGCTGGCGCTGGAGCACCTCAAGGCGTTGCGCGGGTGCGATGCGCACATCACCACCATCTTGGGGTCCGTGGACGAGGGCATCTTCCGCAACCTCGGGGTGCTGGCCACCTCCGAGCCGAAATACTGGCGCAAGGCTCTCTACCACAAGCGCTAAGTTTTCCAACACTAACCATTGCGCTCGTTTCGGTTGTCGTTTAGTGTCGGGAACATGCAGGAACAGCATTCGCCGGTGGAAGCTGCATTAGCCGAACTCAACGATGGCCTCGCGGTCGCGCGCACCCAGGCCGCAGACCACGTCACGCTGCCCAAGCAGACCGCCGTGTGGGTGCGCGACCTGCTCGAAGACATGGCGGAGGGGCGCCTCGTGCGCCCGCCGGAGCCGGAAGAAGAGATGACCACCCAGCAGGTGGCGGACCTCCTCGGAGTCTCCCGCCCCTTCGTGGTCAAACTCATCGACGAAGGCAAGCTGCCCGGCCACAAGGTGGGCACGCACCGCCGCGTGTACATGCGCGACGCGCACGCCTTCAAGCAGAAGAGGGGGTAGGGCGCGAAGCGGCTGGTGCCGGCGCAGGAAAGTTTCTCCCGCGGGCCGGGTGGACTTACACTGCCAGGCATGACCAGCAAGATCCTGCTCTACTACAAGTTCCAGCCCATCGCCGACCCGGACGCGGTGCGCCTGTGGCAGCGCGACCTCTGCGAAGGCCTGGGCTTGACCGGCAGGATCATCGTGTCCAAGCACGGCATCAACGGCACAGTCGGCGGGGACATTCGCGCCTGCAAGACCTACGCCAAAAAGACCAAGGAATACTTCACAGGCATCGAGTTCAAGTGGTCCGAGGGCGGGGCAGAGGACTTTCCCAAGCTCAGCGTGAAGGCCCGCGAAGAAATCGTCGCCTTCGGCGCGCCGGGCGAGCTGGAGGTGGACGACAACGGCGTCGTCGGCGGGGGAGAGCACCTCACACCACAGCAGGTCAACGAGCTTGTGGCGGCAAAGCCGGACGCCGTGTTCTTCGACGGGCGCAACGCGCGCGAAGCCGAGATCGGCAGGTTCAAGGGCGCCGTGGTGCCCGATGTGGAGACCACCCACGACTTCATCAAAGAACTCGAGTCCGGCAAGTACGACTGGATGAAAGACAAGCCCGTCATCTCCTATTGCACCGGAGGCATCCGCTGCGAGGTGCTGTCCAGTCTCATGATCAACCGCGGCTTCCAGGAGGTCTACCAAATCGACGGCGGCATCGTCCGCTACGGCGAGCAGTACGGCAACTCCGGGCTGTGGGAGGGCTCCCTTTACGTCTTCGACGACCGCATGCACACCGAGTTCGGCGCGCCGGGAGACCCGGACTACGTCCAGCTCGGCCACTGCGTGCACTGCGGCGAGGCCACCAACCAGTTTTACAACTGCGCCAACGAACCGGAGTGCCGCCGCCAGTACCTCAGCTGCGAGGCCTGCAGGCAGGACAACCCCTACTGTGCCGAATGCGCTACTGCGCAGCCAGCATCCCGACGGTGAGAATCAGCCAGGACATGGTGAACGGCACCAGCGGGAGCCAAAACACGCCCATCCACGGGATCCAGCGCTCGTAGCGGTTGAGCTTGCGCACCGTAATCACCGCGCAGCCCAGCAAACCGGCAACCGGCGGGATGGAGGTGGCCACCGCCCACCACGTGCGCCAAGACTCGGTGCACAGCCAAGCCGAGTCGCCGTCGCAAAGCGGACCGCCCTGCGCGCGGGAGATCGCCGCGAGCACGAACGCCAGCAGCAGCGTAACCGCGACCGTGCCGGCCGCGAAGAAAATGGCGTTGCGCGTGGAGCGGCGGTTGCGGCGATCCACCTCGAGGGGATCGGGCTGATCTGCGAGGTCGTCGAAAGAACGCGGCTCCGGGCGGACGCGCGAGAAGCGGTCGGCTGGGGAGTGAAGGTCGTTCTCAGGATGCTCCATGCGGCCCAACTTACTGGCCGTTTCGCGTCTTCAGAGCCCGGCGCGGGCACACCACAACGGGAACGGAGGCGTAGCGGATGAACTCGCCCTCCCGCGTGCCAACAAACACACTGGTCAGCTGCTGCGACGGCTGGGAACCCAAAAACATGATGTCGCCCTTTTTCCACTTCACCGAGTCGATCGAGCGCTTCCAGGACTTCGCAGCAGAAATCGCGCTGGTGACGTCGAAGTTGTCGCAGCGATCCGGCGCGAACTCCTCCGCCAGCGCCCACGCGTGGTCGCGCGCGCGGTCGAGGATGCCCAAGGTCTGCTCGTTCCACGCGGAGGAGTGCTTGTCGTACTCAGTGGGTGAGAAGGCGATAATGCGCAGTGGCAGGCCCAGGGCGCAGGCCATGGTGGTGGCGTAGTCCAAACCGGAAAAGTCCGGCTCCGCTGGCTCGTCTTCCATCACAATCGCGTACGTCACGCGCGTGATGCCCTTCTTGGACAGCTTCACACCGCGCGGGGCCAAGCCCAGCGGCACGGGGGACGAACGCATCATCTCGTCCGCCACGCTGGACGGGCGGAAGCGGCCTTTCGGCGTCTTGGCGCGAGAGCCCAAAAGGATCAGGTCTGCGTCGAACTCGTCCGCCGTCTCGTACAGGGAGCGCACCGTGTCCTTGCTGTCCACCAGGCGGGCGACCTGCTTGGACCAGTGGGACTGCGGGATGTGCTCCTTCAGGGTCTTTTCCACGCGGGAGTCAAAGGAAGACTGCGCCTCTTTCATCCGCTTTTTGCGGCCCTTTGCCGCGTTGGCCAGGGACTTGAACCACGGGGACTGGGTGCTGGCCATCACCTGGATCTGGACGGGCACGCAGCGGCCGAGCCAGGCGGCGAACTCCACCGCCTCGGTATTGGCAACGTCCCATCCCACCAGCACGCGCACCGGCGAGTCGACACCGGGAAGGCGCGGGCCGTCAGCGCCATTCGAGCTGCTCAGAGCCGTCCTCCTTGAACAATGTCCGCTTCGGCGGTGTATCGGATATTGAACACATCATAAACATTCACTCCGCCTGTCAAAAAGCTGCTCCCCTGCAGCGCAGTGCAGCACAGGGGCAGCGCAGTGCGGTGCGGGGCTACTCCGGTGCGCCGGCGGCGTACGCGCGTGCGAGGTCGTTGAGGACCTCCGTGAGCGCATCCAGCTTCTCCAGCGCCTCCGCGTCCAACGCGCTGAGCATCTGGGCGAGCGAGCGGGTGCGCTCCGCGCCGACGCGCTCGAGCTCATCGCGCCCGAAGTCCGTCAGCTCCACGGACACGCCGCGCCGGTCGTCCACCGAGCGCACGCGGCGGACCAGGTCGCGCTTTTCCAGCTGGTTGACGGTGTTGGAGGCGGTGGGCAGGCGCACACCCTCTTCGCTGGCGAGTTTGCTGATGCGGGTGGGGCCGTTGAAACCCAGGCGGTGCAGCACGGAAAGTTGCGGTCCGGTGAGGTCCGAGTGCTGCGCATTGCGGAAATACGCCACGTACAAGCTGGTCATCGCGGGGCGGATGTCCGCCGCGATCCGCATTGCTTCCGCGGAGGGGTCCTCGTGCGCCGCCACTTGTGTACCTCTTTTCTGCTTCGTGCTTGGACAAAACTTAGCAGCTCGTAGTGCGGTTATGATGGCCAGGATGTTCACGTACGAGCACGAGGTGTCCCACGAGTGGCAGCGGCGCCAGACGTTGCGTGAGCTCAAGCGTGGGCACTTGCCTGTCGACGCCGCATGCGACGCCGACTTCCTGTTACGCGCCGCCGCGCAGCACCATGGGGTGGACTCGCCCCGCCCGTGCCCCGTGTGCGGGGCTGCGATGCGGGATGTGCGCTGGGTGTACTCCGAAAAGTTGGGCAGGCGGACAGGAACGGCCCGCAGCGAGGACGAGATAGACCGGCTCGCCGCCGAGGTGGGGGAGCTGACGGTGCATCTGGTGGAGGTATGCCCGTCGTGCAAATGGAACCATCTGTTACAGGAAGTCACAGCCGTACCAGTAGTGTGAATCTGAACTGGGCAGGTAGGGTGTCCGGTAGGAATTTGGTAGGTAGCTCGCCTGTTTGCCCTCCCCGCGGGCGCGGCGGGTGCAATTGTGCAGGGAAAACGTGTGACTGACAAGAGCGCTGAAAACAGCACCGAAACGGCGAAGGCGCCGGACGATGAAGGCCGCGGCACTACGGCGGTGAAGAAAAAGAAGAAGTCCCGTGCGTGGCAATGGGTCCTCGCAGTGTTGCTGTTCCTGCTCCTTCTTGCGTGCATCCCGGTCGGCTGGTTCGCCTGGAAGTACGCCAACGCAGAGATCCCGGGGCCCGGGGAAATCGAAACCGCGCAGGTCTCCTCGATCTACTTCAACGACGGCGAAAACGAGCTCGCCCGCTTGGTCCCGCCCGAGGGCAACCGCGAGCAGATCGCCCTCGAAGCGGTGCCGGAGGAAGTCCAAAATGCCGTCTTGGCCGCGGAGGACCGCGACTTCTGGACCAACTCCGGTTTCTCGCCCACCGGTTTTGCCCGCGCGGCGATCGGGCAGCTCACCGGCAACCCCTCTGCAGGCGGCGGCTCGACCATCACCCAGCAGTACGTGAAAAACGCGCTGGTGGGTAACGCGCACTCCTACGAGCGCAAGGCCAACGAGCTGGTCTACTCCGTGAAGATGACCAACGAGTGGTCGAAGGAAGACATCCTGCGCGCCTACCTGAACACCGTGTACTTCGGCCGCAACGCCTACGGCGTCGAAGCTGCCGCGCACGCGTTCTTTGGCAAGCCCGCCTCCCAGCTGACCGTGGAAGAAGGCGGCGTGCTGGCGGCTTCCATCCAGCTGCCCAGCGAGTTGGACCCGTGGACGAACCGCGAGGCCGCAGAGGCCCGCTGGAACTACGTCATGGACGGCCTGGTGGAGATGGGCAAGGTCACCCCGGAGCAGCGCGCCGCGATGAAGTACCCGGAAACGCGCGACCCGGCCACCTACTCCGCTTACACGGAGGCCACCGGCCCGAACGGCTTGATCAAGAACCAAGGTGATCACCGAGCTCGAGGCGCTTGGCATCACCGAAAACGATCTGACTAACCGAGGACTGCAGATCACCACCACCATCGACGCCGGTTCCCAGGCCAACGTGGAGCGCATCTCGAAGGAGCGCCTGGCCAACCTGCAGGACGACGCACGTACTGGTGTGGTGGCCGTGGATCCGTCGACAGGCGCAGTGCGCGCCTACTACGGCGGCGACGACGCCAGCGGTTGGGACTACGCCAACGCTGGCCTGCAAACCGGCTCGACCTTCAAGATCTTCGCGCTGGCCGCCGCCCTGCAGCAGGGCATCCCGCTGACGTCGATGTTCGATTCCTCTCCGGTGACTCTGCCCGGCGGCATCACCGTGACCAACTGGGACGGCGGAGGCGGCGGCATGGTGTCCATGTCCGAAGCCACCCGCGTGTCCTCCAACACCGCCTACATGCGCATCCAGGACGAGTTGGACAACACCACCCAGGACACCGCCGACATGGCGCACGCCCTCGGCGTGGCCAAGTCCATCCCGGGTATCCCGATGACCCTGCGTGAAAACGGCGGGCAGCCGTACGAGGGCATCGTCTTGGGCCAGTACCAGTCGCGCGTGCTGGACATGGCCACCGCCGTGTCCACCCTGACCAACCGCGGCCTGATGCACCCGACCCACTTCGTGGAAAAGATCGAGGACGCCAACGGCGAGGTGCTCTACCAGGTAGACAACGACTACACGGAGCGCCGCGTATCCGAGCAGGTGGCGGACAATACCATCCAGGCCATGCAGGGCGTGGTGGGCTACTCCAACGCCACGCTGGCCGGCGGCCGCCCGTCCGCGGCCAAGACCGGTACCGCCCAGATGGGCAACACCGGCAATAACAAGGACGCCTGGATGGTCGGCTCCACCCCGCAGCTGGCAGTTGCCGTGTGGGTGGGCACCGCCGACAACACCTCCCCGATCTTCAACGAGTGGGGCGGCAACATGTTCGGCTCCAACACCCCGTCGAAGATCTGGAAGGAAATCCTGGACACCGAGCTGGAGGGCCAGGAATTCCAGAGCTTCCCCAACGCCAACCCCGTGTACTGGGGCGTGAATCCCTACAACGGCGGTGTCGGCCTGGGCGGCTACTACTCCAACCCCACGCCTTCCTACAACTCCTACTCGAACCAGACGCCGGACAACTCGCAGGCTCCGTCGAGCCAGGCGAACCCGGACCCAGCGAGCGCCCCGGAGGCCCCCGCGCCGGAAGCTCCGGCCGCTCCGGCGCCTGCCCCCGCGCCCGCCCCGGCACCGGCTCCCGCCCCGGTTCCCGCACCGGCACCGGAGGCGCCAGCCTTGCGTGACACTGTCAACGATGTGATTGGCCAAGTCCAGGAGGCGTTCCAGTAAATGTCTGAAAGCACGCAGACCCCGAAGGTCACCTGGCCGGATCCGGCTGATCGCGTCCAGCCGGCGCGCACCGAGCCGCTCGCGCGCGGCTGGGTGGAATTCCTCGGCGGTCCGATGGGCCGCTTCGCCCAGATCGGCCGCGCCAGGTTCTGGACGCCGCTGCGCTCCATCCTCGCCGTCGCCTACGTCTTCTTGTCCTTCGGCCTGCTGCAAAAGTCGCATTGCGCCGGCGGCAAGGCGGACGACAACGGCATCATCCAACTCAACTGGGACGGCAACCGCCAGTTCACGGCTGCCTGCTACAACGACATCATCCCGCTCTACGGCGCACGCGGCCTGGACAAGGGCGGCTTCGTCTACGACTACTCGTGGGTGGAAGAGGGCCTGACCCGCTACATGGAGTACCCGGTGCTCGCCGGCCTGTTCCAGCAGCTGTCCGCCTGGCTGTCCCGCAGCACCTACTTCCTGGTGGACAGTTTCCTGCCCGATTCCGGCTGGTACTTCTACGTCACCGCGTTGTTGCTGTCCATCATCTGGGTCATCACCATCCGTATGGTCGCGGAGCTGGCCGGCAACCGCGTCTGGGACACCCTCCTGGTGGCGGGCTCGCCGCTGTTGATCGTCCACGCCTTTACCAACTGGGACATCCCGTCCATCTTCTTCGCCGTGGCTGCGATGCTGGCCGCCCGCAACCGGAAGTTCTGGCTCGCAGGCGCGATGATCGGTCTGGGCACCGCGTTTAAGCTGTGGCCGATCTTCCTGCTCGGCGCGTACCTGACCGTGGCTATCCGCAAGCGCGACCTCGCGCCGTTTGGCAAGATGCTGGCCGCCATGGTGGTGTCCTGGCTTGTGGTCAACGTGCCTGTCTACCTGCGCAACCCGGATGCGTGGAGCGAGTTCAACCGCCTGAACACGGAGCGCAGTTGGGAGTGGACCACCATTTACGCGGTGTTTTCACGAATGACGGGCTGGACGGGCTTCGACTCTGGCGAGGGCGCCCCGGTGATCCTCAACGCGGTGACCCTGATCCTGTTCCTGCTGGGCTGCCTGGGAGTGCTCATCTTGGGCCTGAAGGCGCCGCAGACCCCGCGCATTGCGGAGCTGGTGTGCCTGATCGTGGGCCTGTTCCTCATCTTCAACAAGGTGTGGAGCCCCCAGTACTCCCTCTGGTTCGTCATTCCCGCGGTGCTCGCGCTGCCGCACTGGCGCCTGCTGCTGAGCTGGATGACCGTGGACATGGCCGTCTGGCCGATCCTGATGTGGCACATGATGGGCGTGGACAACTTGGGGGCGCCGGGCTGGCTGCTCAACACCGTCATCATCGCCCGCGACGCGTTCATCATCGCCATCATGGTGCTGGTGGTGCAGCAGATCCTGGGCCACCGCCGCGACAAGGTGCGCGACGCGCACAACGGCCACGACCCGTTGATGTCGCTTCCTTCCGAGTGGAAGGAGCCTTTGCTTGACGACGTCCCTTCGGCCCCCACCGAGCCCGAGCCCGTCGACGCGAAGGTTTAGTGGATGAACGCCACCACGATTTTGGGCATTGCCTCCATTGTGGTGGCGTTTGTCCTATTCAGCACCTCCTTTTACTTCGCGGTGAAGGGGCGGAAACGAGCGTCGCTAAGCATGGGCTTGCTGGCGTTTGTCTTCATGACGGTCATCCCCGTCTCCCTCGCCCTCTTCTCCGCTGTGCCCAACCCGCACTAGCCGGATTTTGTACGAATCAACATTTCGGCCGATTCCCGCGTTGCAAACGTGCAGGTCAGGTTTTTGCCCCGTTGATTCGTACACAAAGTGGGTCCGCACCAATAGTTGGTGGACCCGGGATTGTCCGCAATGCGGAGTCCTGGCGGGCTGGATTCGTAAAAGCTGACGATCGGGCCGTTTTGGCGTCGCGTTTCCCCAGTTCGCGAAATCGAGTCGTCAACTTTTGCGAGCAGCCGCCCCGACGCGCCCCGGATTGCTGGGTCCGCACCAATAGTTGGTGGTGGCGAAGTTGTCCGCAATGCGGAGTCCGCGCACGCTCGCGGGAAACCTAAGGTTTTGAGCTCGGTAAACGGTGGGGTACGCTGTCCGGGTTGCTTGACGCAACGAACCCTCCTGCCATGACCACAAGGGTGATGGCCGAAACAACCAGACCATAGGAGGTGATGAGGTCCGTGCGTCACTACGAAGTAATGATCATCCTCGATCCGCAGCAGGATGAGCGCACCGTTGCCCCGTCCCTGGATAAGTTCCTGGAGACCGTCCGCAAGGACAACGGCAAGGTGGAAAACGTTGATGTGTGGGGCAAGAAGCGTCTTGCTTACCCGATCAACAAGAAGGAAGAGGGCATCTACGCCGTTGTGAACCTCGACTGCGAGGCTGACACGGTCAAGGAGCTCGACCGCGTGCTGAACCTGAACGAGAACGTTCTGCGCACCAAGGTTCTGCGTACCGACAAGTAAGAACCGGTAGGCTCAGAAACCACACGATCAGCAGGTAGGAAGGTTTAGGACATGGCTCAAGGCGATACCCCGATTACCGTCGTCGGCAACTTGGTTGCGGACCCGGAACTGCGTTTCATCCCGAGCGGTGCCGCCGTTGCGAACTTCCGCATCGCGTCGACGCCCCGCACCTTCAACCGGGAGACCAACCAGTGGGAAGACGGCGAAGCCCTGTTCCTCACCTGCAACTGCTGGCGCCAGATGGCGGAAAACGTCGCGGAGTCCCTGACGAAGGGCATGCGCGTCGTGGTCACCGGCAAGCTGCGTCAGCGTTCCTACCAGACCCGAGAGGGCGAAAACCGCACCGTGTTCGAGGTCGAGGTCGACGAGGTCGGCCCGTCCCTGAAGTACGCCAGCGCGTCTGTCAGCCGGAACCCGCGTGAGGGCGGGTCGAACGGCTTCGGCGGCGGCAACCAGGGCGGCCAGCGTGGCGGTTTCGGTGGAAACCAGGGCGGTCAGGGCCAGGGTGGTCAGGGCGGTCAAGGCCAAGCCAACCAGGGCGGCTACAACCCGGGCAACGGCGGCTTCGGCGGCCAGAGCCAGGGCGGCAACCAGGGTGGCTTCAACGGCAACCAGGGCCAGAACCAGTCCCAGCCCGAACATGATCCGTGGGGTTCCGCCCCTGAGGCCGGCGGTTTTTCCGGCGGCGCGGGCGATGAGCCACCGTTCTAAACGACAACCACACATCAAGCATTTTTCACCATAAGGAAGGTTAGGATTATGAAGCTGATCCTCACCGCTGCCGTCGAGAAGCTTGGCGAGCCTGGAGAGGTCGTCGAGGTCAAGGACGGTTACGGACGCAACTTCCTGCTCCCGCGCGGCCTGGCTATCCCGGCTACCCGCGGCGCAGAGAAGCAGATTGAAGACATCAAGCGTGCCCAGGCTGAGCGCCAGGTCCGCGACCTGGATCACGCCAAGGAGCTGCGTGACCAGCTCGACCAGCTCAAGGGCGTCAAGGTTGCAGTGCGAACCGCTAACAACGGCAAGCTGTTCGGCTCCGTGAAGCCGGGCGACATTGCCGATGCCGTGAAGGCTGCGGGCGGCCCGAACCTGGACAAGCGTCGCATCAACGTGCCGAAGGGCCTTGTTACCAAGACCGGTGGCTACCAGGTCAAGGTCAACCTCCACGACGACGTGGAGGGCAAGGTGAACTTCGAGGTCGTAAGCGCGTAAGCACTCGCTTATCGACGACTGCTCCGCCTGAGAACGGAAAGTAAGCAGTCCAACGACAACAGCATTTTCAAGCGCGGGTCCCACTTGTGAGGAGTGGGGCCCGCGCTTGTTGTATGCCGATACAATACCGCTCATGAGCTTTTCCGTGGCGCGCCGTGCGCGATCCCTCGCCGTGACTGTCCTGCTCACGGCGGCTGCAGCTGTCGGCCTTGCTACCCCTGCCCATGCGGTGGACCTTTATGCCGGCGACAGCATCCGCGTCGCCTACAGCGACGGTGCCCGCTACGGCTGCACCCTGAACACTGTGGCGTACCGCGGAGGGCAGGCGTACGGGGTCACGGCCGGCCACTGCCTGGCACCGGTCGGCGGCGCTGTGCCGGTTGCGGTGTACGCGGCAGACAACCGCACGCAGATCTCGGGGGACTTGCACGATTCGGGCTTTGAGATGCGGGGCGACAACACCCTGGGCAGCCCGCTGCGTGACGTGGCCTGGTTCCCGCTGGGCGGTGGCGCGCACAACGGCGGTGCGGTGCGCGGCGGCGCGGTGGACATTCCGCTTCTGGGCGCTGTCCACCCGCTGACGGATGCGGTGCGCCAGATCAACCCGACGCGGCGCGTGGCCGGCTACCACCCGGTGACGGCGGTGCGGCCGGGACAGATTGTGTGCAAGGACGGCGCGCGCACGTCCCGCACGTGCGGACCGGTGCTGAAGGTGAACCCGGAGACCGGCGAGCTGGCTGTGCTCATTCTCGCGCTGCACGGCGATTCCGGCGGGCCGGTCTACACCGTCAACCCGGACGGCAGCGCCAACATCATCGGTGTCGTCTCGGGCACGGCGTTCGGTGTGCTGCTCGCGGTGGACGGGTTGCTGCCGCTGCCGGCGGGGTTGCGCTAGGCCATGTTCCTGACCAAGGTCCGTCTCTCCGAGCAGGTGCAGGGCTATGCCCGTGATCTGCCGGTGGTGCGTCGGTTGGCCGATAGGCCGCTTGAACTCGCGCAGACCACGATCCTCACCGGAGACAACGGTTCCGGAAAGTCCACGCTTGTAGAGGCCATTGCGGTGGCCGCCGGTGCCAACGCCGCGGGCGGGTCGCGCCACGCCCGCTTCGAGGCCGCGGACCATTCCCGGCTCCACGCTTCGCTTACGCTGACGCGCCGCCAGAACCCGAGCGACGTGTACTTCCTGCGCGGAGAAACCTACCTCGACCTGGCCGAGTATCACGAGAGTCTCGGCCCGGAGGACTCCTTGCAAGACCTCACCCGACGCAGCCACGGGCAGGGCATCATGCGCATCGCCCGCGAACGCTTCGGTCCGGATTCGTTGATCATTCTGGACGAGCCCGAAGACGGATTGTCGGTGTTTTCGCAGCTCGAGCTGCTCGGCCTGCTGGCGGTGTTGACCCGCCGGGGCGCGCAGGTGCTCATGGCCACGCATTCGCCGGTGCTGCTCGCGGTGCCGGACGCCCGCATTGTTAGCGTCCCTACATTGGAGCCTGTGCTTTACGACGACTGCGAGCCCGTTACCGCCACCCAGGAGTTCATCGACAACCCGGCCGACACTGCGACGTATTTGGTGCAGCCGTGATGTTTGTCCAGCAGGTCACCGTCGATCCCGCGCAGGCCCCCGAGTGGGCGCTTGCGACCCCGGCGATCTCCCACGTGGCGGAGTTCGGTTTTGAACTTACCCACCCGGTCACGCTGCTCACCGGCGGAAACGGAGTGGGAAAGTCCACCCTGCTTGAGGGGATTGCGCGGGCTTGGGGGGTTGCGCTGGAGGGCGGAACGTGGGGCGTCGGTAAGTCTGGCCCCCGCGACCCGATGTTTGGCGCGCTTAAGCTGCGGACCGGGCCGCGCGCGAAGGCTGGGTACTTCTTGCGCGGCGAGACGCACACGCGCGTGACGGAGTTCGGCGGACGCTCGCACGGGGAGTCCGTGATGGAGCTGACGTCGCGGCTTATCCCGGATGCGCTGTACCTGCTGGACGAGCCCGAATCGGGGCTGTCCCCAGTGGCGCAGATGGCACTGGTGGCGCAGTTGCACGCACTAGGGGAGGCGGGTGCGCAGGTGATTGCGGTGACGCACTCGCCGATCGTGCTGGGGGTGCCGGGCGCGGAGATCGTGGAGATTGGCGAGCGCGGCATCGAGCGCGGGGTGGGCCTGGAGGAGACCCTCGCCTACCGGGCCATGCGCGACTTCCTGGCGGACCCGCACGAAATCGCGGAGTACATGGCCGAGTGGGCCGAAGGGGAGCTGGAATAGCGTTCGAACACCCGTGTCGGACTGGTGGTATATGGTGTGCGCCATGACAGCGACACGCGAACATGCGGACGAACTTCTCAAAGGCATTGCCGGGCCAGACGCCACCCTGCGCGACGACCAGTGGAAGGCCATCGATGCCCTGGTCAACCAGCGCAAACGCATGCTGGTGGTGCAGCGCACCGGGTGGGGCAAATCGGCGGTGTACTTCATCGCCGCGAAGCTTTTGCGTGAGGCGGGCGCGGGGCCGTCCGTCATTGTCTCGCCGCTGCTGGCGCTCATGCGCAACCAGGTGGAAGCAGCCGCCCGTGCCGGGATCCGCGCCGCCACGATCAACTCCGCGAACATGACACAGTGGGAGGAAATCCAGGCGGACGTGGACGGGCTTGATCTGCTGCTGATCAGCCCGGAGCGCCTGAACGCGCCGGGTTTCCGCGAGGAGGTGCTGCCGCAGCTGTCGCAGTCGGTGGGCATGCTCGTGGTGGACGAGGCCCACTGCATCTCCGACTGGGGGCACGACTTCCGGCCGGATTACCGCCGCATCGCGCTGCTTATCCGCGACCTCGGGCCCGACACTCCCGTGCTCGCCACTACAGCCACCGCGAACGACCGCGTGGTGGCCGACGTGGTTGAACAGCTCGGGCAGGGCACCGGCGTGCTGCGCGGCGGGCTGGACCGCGAGTCGCTCTCGCTCAACGTCGTGCAACTGCCGGATCCGACCCAGCGCGCCGCGTGGATCGCGCAATACCTGGCGCAGATGGAAGGCTCCGGCATCATCTACTGCCTCACCGTCGCCGCCGCGCACGACCTTGCGGAGGCGCTTGAGACCGCCGGCTGGAACGTGGCCGCCTACACCGGGCGCACGGAGGCGGAGGAGCGCGAACGGCTGGAGCAGGCGCTGATCCACAACGAGCTCAAGGCCCTGGTGGCCACTTCGGCGCTCGGCATGGGCTTTGACAAACCCGACCTCGGCTTCGTCGTCCACCTGGGGGCGCCGAGCTCCCCGGTGAGCTACTACCAGCAGGTTGGCCGCGCCGGGCGTGCCACCGACCACGCTGAGGTCGTGCTCCTGCCCGGTCCGGAGGACCAGCGCGTGTGGGACTACTTCGCGTCGGTGTCCATGCCGGAAGAGCAGGTGGTCCAACGCCTGCTCGCCTCGCTTGGCGCGGAGCCCGTCTCCACCCCGAGACTCGAAAACGCCGTCGATCTTTCGCGCAGCCGCATCGACCAGGCGCTGAAGGTTCTCGACGTCGACGGTGCCGTGCGACGCGTCAAGGGCGGCTGGGTGACCACCGGCGAGCCCTGGGCCTACGACCACAAGCGCTACGACGGCCTGGCGGACGCCCGCAAGCGCGAACAGGAACTCATGCTCGCCTACGAGGCCACGGAGGCGTGCCGCATGGTGTTTCTGCGCCAAGAGTTGGACGATCCCACGATTGGGGAGGGAGAGCGCTGTGGGCGCTGCGACAACTGCACCGGCAACCACCTGCCCGTGGAGGTGGACCAGGCGCTTGCGGAGCGCATCGATGCCCGCTTGAAGGCCCCGGGCGTGCCGCTGTCCCAGCGCAAGATGTGGCCCACCGGCTCGGCGCGCCGGGGAAAGATCAAAGGTGTGGCCGCGGGCAAGGCGCTGGGCCGCCTCAACGACGTCGCCCGCGGGCCCGCGTTGGCCGCCCTGTTGCGCGACAGCGCCTACCGGCCCGCGGAGAAATGGCGCGAGGACCAGTGGCTCACACGCTTCGTGGCGGTGCTGGCGGACTGGGACTGGGCCGCGCGTCCGTCTGCCGTGGTCGCCCTCGGCACGGCTGATCCGGCGCGCACCGAGATGGTCGCGGCCACCGCGGAAGCGCTGGCGCGGGTGGGGCAGATGGCGTTCGGCGGGGTGGTGCGTGCTGGCGGGGAAGAGGTTCAGGCCCGCAACTCCGCCTTCCGCGTCAACGCCCTGGACCGTTACTACGACTACTCAGGCGTCGACGTTGACGCAGGACCGGTGCTGCTGCTGGTGGCCGAGGTGGATTCCGGCTGGTCTGCCACCGTGGCGGCCGCGGACATCGCCGAGCGCTTCGGCGTGGAGGTGCTACCGCTCGCGTTCGCCTCCCGGGCGTGACGCGGCGATGGCCGCACCGAGCAGCACGGCGAGGCCGAGCGGGATAAGGCAGAGGAACAGGTCGATGATGGGCAGCGCCATCTCCGCCTGGTACTGCTCCCAGGACGTGTGGGCGAAAGAGCCGAACCCCACGGCAAGGCACGCGGTGGCGATCCACACAGCCACGGTGGCGCGGTGCTGCGAGCGGGTGGCGCGGGTGAAGGCGGCCGCCCATCCAAAGGCACCCGCAACAGTGAGCACGGCCATGCCGGCGAAAATCAGTTGTCGAGCGGCGAAATCGAGGCCGCTGCCCGCCAGGTGCACCCCGGCGAGGGATACAGCGGGCACTGCCACGATGAAGGTGAGATAGCTCCAGGCAATCGCGCGAGTGGACATGGGGCAAGTCTAAGAAAACAGCCTGAACGCGACTTCAACGCAGCCTGTGGCGAATGTGGATAAGTGGTGAGTTATACACCCTGCTTACGCCCGCAAATGTCTACTGGAATGGACAATTCGTCGTTGTCAAACCCCGTGGTCAAGGGAGTTATCCACCTATTTCGCCACCACGTCAATTGTTGAAAATATACAGGGTGAGCTGGGGGTATATGACATTAACCAGCGGCGTCTTGGTGCGAATCCACACGAATTCCACACCCCAAACACCGGGGTTGTGGAAAACTCACCCGCGTGATTGGGGATTGTTCACAGCCCCTGTGGATAACTCGGTGTGCGGTTTGCGTTACGGGGTAGTCTCATACACACAGCGAAAGGGGAGCACATGGGCGCAAACGACAGCTTCGACGACTACGTGCCGCCGCCGGAGCCGGCAACGGACTACGCAGACTTCAGCGATTCCGACTTCGAGACCTTCCAGGGCAACACCGGGGGATCTCAGCGCCGGGATAGCGGCGGCCGCGGCAACAAGTACTCCAACTTCAACCGCGGCAATAACGAGCTGCAGGAGTACCGCACCCCGCCTCACGACGAGCTGGCGGAGCGCTCCGTCATCGGTGCGATGCTGCTCAACCCGGACGTCATCTTGGACGTGGCGGAGGGCCTGCGCCCGGACGATTTCTACTTCCCCGCCCACCAGCTGATCTACCAGGCTGTGCTGGATCTGTTCGCCCAGGGCAGCAACGTCGACGTGCTCATTGTCGCGGGGCGGCTAGACCGGCTCAACGCGCTGGAGCGAGTCGGCGGCGCGCCGTATTTGCACACGCTGATCTCCGAGGTGCCCACCGCGGCGAATGCTCGCTACTACGCGGAGATCGTGGAGGAAAAGTCCATCCTGCGCCAGCTGGTCAACGCCGGCACGCAGGTGGTGCAGCTCGGCTACGAGGGCGAGGAGGGCATGGAGGTCGACGCGATCGTCGACCATGCCCAGCAGAAGGTCTTCTCCATCACCCGCAACCAGGCGGGCGAGGACTACCGTCCGCTGTCGGACCTGCTGAAGCCGACTATCGACGAGCTGACCATGATCGCTTCCGGCGGCGCGCTGGATGCGGGCGTGCCCACCGGCTTTATCGACCTAGACAAGCTGACCAACGGCTTGCACGCTGGCCAGATGATCATCATCGCGGCCCGCCCGGGCGTGGGTAAGTCCACGCTCGCACTGGACTTCATGCGTTCGTGCTCGATCCACGAGGGCAAGACGTCCGTCATCTTCTCGCTGGAGATGAGCGCGTCCGAGATCATCATGCGCATGCTTTCCGCGGAGACGGAGATCAAGCTGTCGTCCATGCGCTCGGGCCAGATGGAGGAGCGCGACTGGGAAAAGCTCACCCAGCGTCTCACGGAGATCCAGGACGCGCCGCTGTTTATCGACGACTCCCCGAACCTGACCATGATGGAAATCCGCTCCAAGGCCCGCCGCCTGAAGCAGCAGCATGGCCTGGACCTGGTGGTGGTGGACTACCTGCAGCTGATGAGCTCCGGCAAGAAGGTCGAGTCCCGCCAGCAGGAGGTTTCGGAGTTCTCCCGCCACCTCAAGCTTTTGGCCAAGGAGCTGGAAGTTCCAGTCATTGCCATTTCCCAGCTCAACCGTGGCCCCGAGGCGCGCACAGACAAGCGCCCGCAGCTGGCGGACCTGCGCGAGTCCGGCTCGCTCGAGCAGGACGCCGACATGGTGTTCCTGCTGTACCGCCCGGACTCACAGGACCGCGACGACGAGCGCGCCGGCGAGGCCGACATCATTGTGGCGAAGCACCGCGGCGGCCCGATCGACACTATCCCTGTGGCGCACCAGCTGCACTACTCCCGCTTCGTCAACATGGCACACGGCTAGCGCGGGTACTCCCCGGTGATGTTGATGCGACCGTGATCCGACGCAAGGTTTGCATGCCCTTTGCGGAGTTAGGAATGCCTTTCCAACGGTGACACGCTGCGCAAACGCGTTTAAGATGCGTGCCACAGCCCGCTAATGAAGGAGAGAGCCATGACCGTGCGTTCATCAACGGCCCTGCCGCGTGCGCCGCAACGGTGGCCAAGCTGGACCCGAGCATCACCGTGGCGAAGTCAGGCGAGGACACGCTCCTGCTCAACCTGCCGCGCAGCATCGACGAGATCGATCAGGCGACGGCGGATACGTCCTTGAAGTCGCGTATCCTGCGCCTGTTTGCTTAGCGACGGCCACGTGACCGTCGTCAAGCAATCGCCCCGCCGCCCCGTCTAGGCAGCAACCGACTGAAACGCCCGCAGGCGCAGCGAGTTCGATACCACGAACACCGAACTGAACGCCATGGCGATGCCGGCCAACATCGGGTTCAAGAAACCGAGCGCCGCCACCGGGATGAGAATGACGTTGTAAGCGAAGGCCCAGAAGAGGTTTCCCTTGATCGTCTTCAGAGTCTTGCGCGACAGGCGGATCGCGTCCGCCGCCGAGACAAGCGAGTTGCGCATCAGCGTGATGTCGGCGGCCTCGATGGCCACGTCTGTGCCGGTGCCCATGGCCAGGCCAAGATCCGCCTGCGCGAGCGCGGCGGCGTCGTTGACCCCGTCGCCCACCATGGCCACGTGCTTGCCCTCTGCCTGCAGGCGCTTGACCACCTCCACCTTGTCTTGTGGCAGCACCCCGGCGGTGACATCGGCAGGGTCGATGCCCACCTCCGCCGCCACGGCCTGCGCGGCGCCGGCGTTGTCGCCGGTGAGCAGGTGCGGGGTGAGCCCCAGATCGCGCAGCTGCGCCACCGCCTCGGCAGAATCCTCCTTCACCGTGTCGCGGACAGCGATCACACCGGCCAGCGCGCCGTCGACCTCCACCGCGACCGGCGTTGCGCCGGCGTGTTGGGCCTCATCGAAGGCGCCGGCCAGCGCGTCCAGGGGCACGGAGGGGCGGCCGACGCGGACAGAATGGCCGTCGACAAGCGCAGAAGCACCATTTCCTACCTCGTTTTGGAATTTCTCAAACTCCAGCACATCGTCCGTGGCGTCCGCGATCGCGCGGGCGATCGGGTGCTCGGAGCCGGACTCCACGCCGGCGGCCAGGCGCAGCACCTCCTCGGCGGTGAATCCGGGCGCGGCGACGACATCCGCGACACTCATCTGCCCGGAGGTGACGGTGCCGGTCTTATCCATGACCACGGTGTCGACCTGGCGGGTGGATTCCAGCACCTCCGGGCCCTTGATCAACAGCCCCATCTGGGCGCCGCGGCCCGTGCCCACCAAAATCGCAGTCGGCGTGGCCAGGCCCAACGCGCACGGGCAAGCGATGATCAGCACCGCCACCGCGGCGGTGAACGCGTGCGCCGTGCTGTGGCCCACCAGCAAGTGCCCGACCAGCGTCACCAGCGCAACTACTACTACAGCGGGCACGAACATCTGGGAGATCCGGTCCACCAAGCGCTCCACCGGCGCCTTGCCAGCCTGGGCGTCGCGCACGAGCTTGCCCATCTGCGCCAGGGTGGTTTCGGAACCGACCCGGGTGGCCTCCACCACCAAGCGGCCGGATGTGTTCAACGTGGCGCCGGTGACTGCGGAGCCCTCCGTGACCTCTACAGGCACGGACTCGCCGGTGAGCATGGACTCATCCACTGCGGAGTGCCCGGACACGACGCGCCCGTCCGTGGCCACCTTTTCGCCGGGGCGCACGATGAACTGGTCGCCCACCGCCACCTGGGAAATAGGCACGCGCACCTCTCTGCCGTCGCGGATGACGGCAGCATCCTTGGCGCCCATGTCCAGTAGCTGGCGCAACGCTTCCGAGGACTGCCCTTTGGCGCGCATTTCAAACCAGCGCCCGAGCAGCAGGAAGGTGATCACCACACAGACGGACTCGAGATAGATCTCGTCCATCCCCGCGTGCGAGGGGAAGAGAGACATCTCCATGGTCATTCCCGGCTCGCCCGCGTTGCCGAAGAACAGGGCCCAGACGGACCACAGGTACGCCGCGGAGGTGCCCAGCGTGATCAGCGTGTCCATCGTCATTGCGCCGTGCTTGAGATTCGTCCACGTTGCGCGGTGGAACACACTGCCAGCGGCGAAAAACACCAGCGTCGTCGCCGCGAACGCCGCCCACTGCCAGTTGGAAAACTGCAGCGCCGGCACCATGCTCACCACCATCACCGGCAGCGACACCAGCGCCGCCCAGATCGTCGTGGTCTTGAGCTTTTCGGCTGCCTCCAGCCGGGCGTTCTCGAGCTTTCCGCCTGATTGCGCCCCTTCGGTCTGACCCTCAACCGCGCCGCCGCCGGCGTCGTCGGTCATTTGAAAGGCGTCGTAGCCTGCGTTTCGTACCTCGTCGATAAGCAACTGCGGCGTTGCCCTGGCGGGGTCGAACTCGACGCTGGCGGTCTCCGTGGAGAAGTTCACGGACGCGTCCACGCCGTCGAGTTTGTTCAGTTTGCGCTGCACGCGCGAGGAGCACGACGAGCAGGTCATCCCCGTCACGCCCAGCTCGACGTGCTGCAATGCTGTGGGGGTTTCAGTCATAACCCCCACCATAGGCCTGGCTTAAGCCAAGGTGTAACCGGCTTCCTTCACCGCCGCGGCGATGTCGTCGGTGGAAAAACCGTCGCCCTCCACGGTCACCTTGCCGGTAGTGTGGTCCGCCTTCACTGCGGTCACACCCGCGACTTCAGAGATCTCTTCCTGCACACTGAGCTCGCAGTGCCCGCAGGTCATTCCCTCGACGTTGAACTCGCGTCCTGCCATTGGATCCTCCTAGATTTCGAGCGTGTACCCGGCGTTCTTCGCCGCTTTCACAATATCCTCGTCCGCAAACGTGAAGCCGACGACGGTGAGTTGTCCCGCCTCGAGGTCCAGTTCAAACTCGTGGGTGCCGTCCACCAGCGACAGCTCGTCTTTGAGCGAATCGACCGCGACTTCGTCCTTCGGGCCCGAGATCCGGTACGTCTTCGTCATGGCTGCTGCAAGCCTCCTACTGTTTCCGCATTGTCCTCGCCCGGCTCGGAATAAGGCGGGCGTTGTTAGGGTTGTACCCGTTGCAATTCCTTCAACAATAACCAAAAAGCCCTAAGGAGCGTATCTTGAGCACCATCGATGTAACCGAGGACACGTTCGAGCAGACCGTTACCCAAGACGGAATCGTTTTCGTCGACGCGTGGGCAGAGTGGTGCGGCCCCTGCAAGCAGTTCGCGCCGACGTACGAGAAGGCGTCTGAAACGCACACCGACGTCGTGTTTGCCAAGCTCGACACGGAAGCGCACCAGCAGCTCGCCTCCGCGCTGGAGATTCAGGCCATCCCGACGCTGATGGCGTTCCGCGACGGCATCATGGTTTTCCGTAACGCGGGCGCTATGCCGCCGGCAGCGTTCGACGACCTGATCCAGCAGGTCAAGGGTCTCGACATGGACGACGTGCGCCGCCAGATTGCGGAGCAGAACGCCTCCGAACAGTAGGCCCGCTGCAGAAGCGCCCGCGACACGGGCGCTTTTTTCATGCGTACACTCGCTTTACGACGCAATCACCTCACGGAAGGACACCCCCATGGCGAACCCGTTTAGCAAGGGCTGGAAGTACCTCATGCAGTCGTTCGACTCCAAGATCGACCAAAACGCGGACCCGAAGGTGCAGATCCAGCAGGCCGTCGCGGCGGCGAAGGAGCAGCACAAGGCCGTTTCCGAGCACGCCGCCAACATCATCGGCAACCGCAACCAGCTGCAGATGAAGATGGAGCGGCTGATCAAGTCCCAGGAGGACCTGCAGACCAAGGCCCGCACCGCCCTGCAGGCCGCAGATAAGGCGAACTCTGCGGGTGATGCGGAGAAGGCGCAGCAGTTCAACGACGCGGCCGAGGTGATTGCCACCCAGCTGGTCTCCGTGGAGCAGGAGCTCGAGCAGACGAAGCAGGCCTACGCTTCTGCCGAGCACGCCGCCAAGGAAGCGCAGGCGAAGCAGCAGCAGTCGGAGGCGCACCTAAAGGAGCAGCTGTCCCAGGTCTCCCAGCTTGAGTCCCAACTCAACCAGGCCCGCATGCAGGAGCAGCAGGCCAAGACGATGGACTCCATGAACCAGTTCAACGACAGCAACGTGCCTACCCTGGACGGCGTGCGCGACAAGATCGAGCGCCGCTACGCCAACGCGCTGGGCCAGCAGGAGCTGATGAAGGACAACATGACGGACCGGATGGCCGAGATCGAGTCCGGCACCGCCGATGTCGCCGCTTCCAGCCGCCTCGACCAGATTCGCGCCTCCATGGGCGGCGAGCTCGAAGCCGGCACGGGTGCTGACCGTCAGATCGAGGCTGGCGACGAGGAGAAGGAGACGCCGGCAGCTTCCGGCAGCTCCCGCCGCATCGCCGCTGAGAACGAGGGCGGGGACGCGAACGAGGGCGCGAACAAGAATGCCGACAAGAACACCGACGACATCCTCGCCGACGCGGAGAAGTACATGAGCGACGAGGACTAGCTGCACCCGATTTGTGCACCCAGCACGCGAGAACGGGTGGGCAAATTTTCAGGTAGGCAAGGCAAAAGGCGGCGCCCCGGCCACTTCGGGGTGCCGCCTTTTTTACCTTGCCGCTATTGCTGCCGGCGGATGTTGATGAGCACGCCGCGGATGCCGGAATGGAACCCGTCGCGCAGGTTGACGCGCTGGGTTTCCGTCAGCGTGTACTCGTGCAGCGTTTCGCAGGCGAACTGCAGCAGCGGCCGGTCGATCTCCGGGGGCAGCCCGCCGCCGGAGAGGAGATGGGCGCTGTCGCGCTGCTCGCTGGACGCAGCGTTTTCAAACCACCAGGTGGCGTACTGCTGGCCCACGTCGTAGGGGGTTTGGAACCCGGCGGAGGTCCACACCTCTTCGGGCAGCGGCACGTAGCGGGAGCGAAGCTTGCGTCGCGGGGCCATCATGGACGGCTTCGGTGCAGGCTTCGGGCCCTGCTTTGGGCCCGGCTTCGGGTTCGGCTTCGGGTTCGGCTTCGCCGTACCCGAAGCGCTGGCGGACAGCGAGGCTGGCGACGGAGCACCGGAGCCCGGCGCGGCTGGATGATCCGGCTCGCTGGAGACTCGGTGGTTGCCGGGCTTGTTTGACTCGTTGTTGGCCTCCACCTGTGCCTCGGAGGGCTCGTCCACCTCTGGCTCGCATGGGCGGTGGGTGCGCTGCTGTGACGCCGGGGTGCCGACAATGTCGGACGGCTTCGGTGCCGGCTCCGCCGCGGATTCCGCCGACGGGGCCGGCTTGGGGGCTGTGTCGGTGCTTGGGTCAGCAGCAGGTTTCGGCGAGTCACCGGTGGGGGCGTCGGCCGCTTTCTCGTCCGCAGCGCCCCCGCCGGAGGCGGCAGCCTCGCCGCCTTTGCCGGCGTCCGGCCCGAGCGGGTCCGGGCCCAAACCGGGCACGGCGGTGGGACCGTCCACCTCGTTGAGCGGAGCTGCGTCGTTAAGCGGGCGCTCCCTGATGCTCGGCGGCAACGGTCCTTCGAGGACCTGCAGGCGCATGGCCTCCGCGAAGTCTTCGCGCGGGTCGAGAATGGTGGTGCTGTCGCATGCGTGGCGCAGGGCGGAGGACATGGAGTCCCAGCCGAAGCCGTAGAGGTGCATGCGCGCACCGTGGTTGGTCACTTCCTCGACACCGGGGATCATGTCCGCGTCGCCGGAGACCAGCACAAAGTCGGTGAATTTCTCGCTCACGGCGTTAACAACGAGGTCGGCGACGAGACGGGTGTCCACGCCTTTTTGGGTGCGACGTTCGCCCCACTCGATGAGTTGGCCGGTGCGCAGCTGCACGCCGTCGCAGGTGCGCAGGGCGCGCTGGTAGCGGTGCGGGCCGGAGTCCGGGATGCCGTCGTACCAGAGCTGGCGGTGGATGGGTTGGTCGAGTTGGTTGGTGATCATTTTGCCGAGGGTCGTCACAACCTCCGGCAGGTCAATTTCTAACTGTGCGCGTGCGCCGATTTCCCACGAGTTGTAAAAGCTCGCAAGTAGGTATGACGTGTCGACGAACACCAGTGTGCGTTCAAGCATGGCTCCTAAATTCCGATTCTTTTCGTTACTAAGTTGCGTTACACGCACCATCTTGCCTGAAAAACCTCGGGTGTTCCATGTCCGGTTTCTCACTTTCCCTTGCAGTCGATCGTCCTGCGTGATAGTTAGTTAGTTACTCGAGTAACTAACCAATCAACCGAAGGGGAGCGCATGAATACGGACGCCGAGCCGCTCTTCGTGCAGATCGCCAGCTTCGTCGCCGACCTCATCGTCGACGGCACTCTCGCCCCCGGGCAGCAGGCGCCGTCAACAAACGAACTCGCCCAGTTCCACGAGATCAATCCGGCGACAGCGCGCAAGGGGCTCGCATTGCTTGTCGACGATCACGTGCTGGAAAAGCGCCGCGGCCTGGGCATGTTCGTCACCGAAGGTGCCCGCGAGCGCATTTTGGCCAAGCGTCGCGACGACTTCGCCGGCGCATTCATCGCCCCGCTGATCGACGAAGCCCTGCACTTGGGCTACTCCCGCTCCGACCTCCACGACCTCATCGACCGCGTCGCAGAAAGTAGAGGCATGTACCAATGACCATCCACACCAGCCAACTGACCCGCACTTTCGGCTCCAAGAACGTCCTCAACGGCGTCGATCTGGACTTAGGCCCCGGTATCCACGGCCTGCTCGGCCGCAACGGCGTGGGCAAATCCACCTTGCTGCGCATCATCGGCGGGCAGCTCAAGCCAACGGCGGGGACCGTCGAGGTGTTCGGGGAACGCCCCTTCGGCAATGCCCGCGTCATGGACCGCACGTGCCTGACCGGCGTGGACACCGCGTATCCGGGCAGCTGGTCCGGTGCGGACGTAATCAAAGGCGCCCAATTGCGCTACCGCACATGGGATGAGCGGCTCGCCAGCGTGCTGGCAGAGGAGTTCTTCCTCGATGAGGCCCTGGAAACCCGCTACGAGAAGCTTTCCCGTGGCCAGCGCGCGATGGTCGCCATCGTCATCGGCCTGGCAGCCGGCACAGACCTTCTGCTTCTCGACGAGCCCTACGTCGGCCTCGACACCCACAACACCTCCGTGTTCTACCGCCACCTGCTCGCGCAGGCCGACACGGGACGCACCATCGTCATGGCCACTCACCACATCGAGGATGCGGCGAAGGTGCTGGATACGGCGGTGGTGCTGGGCCGTGAGGGGGCCGTCGCCAAGCAATGCGCCCCTGCGGACGCCGACGCCTTCGCGGTAGCCGGTGGTGAGCTTTTGCCTATCGACGACGCAACGCGCCATGCCCGTCCCGCGCGATTCGACGACCTCATCGAGCACTACCTGGAGGTGTACTAATGAACACGACCTTGTTTGGATTCTTCCGCCACCAGTTCACCGCGCCGCCGCTGACCAGGCTGTTCTGGATGGTGCCGCTGGGGCTGATGTTCGCCCTCAGCTCGGCCATCACCGATCACCCGCTGAACGCCGTGTTCGCGCCGTCGCTTGTGACCTTGTTTGCCATTGGCGCGCTGTCGACGGAGGAAACCACCTATGCGGCTTACGGCATGCCCCGCAGTTCGAAGCTGCGGCTGAACGCGATGGCCGTGGCACCAGCGGTGATCGTGGGCGCGGGGGTTGCCCTGGCGCTGCGGCCTGATTGGGTCGGAGTGGTGGGTGCGTTGGGGGCTGTCGCGATGGGCCTGATCATGGGGCAGCGCTACGTCACCGGCGAAGTGCCCGGGCCGCGTGAACGCGTTCGGTCGCGGCTAGGTGCGCGCGGCTTCCTTGTGGAGCTGGTGTGGAAGCCGCAGTTGCTCTGGGCTTTGGGTATCGCGGTGGCGCATTGCGTGACGCTGTACCTGGCAAGCTTCATTGGTTCTGAGCCGCTCCGAGCGTGGATTGGGTCTTTGCCGCTGCTGGTTTGGTACTGCGTCTACTCTATGCCCGGCACGGGGATCGCTGGCCCGGACGTGGGCGCGAGCTACGGGGTGCCTCGTCGGCGCTGGCTGGGCGTATCGCTCGCGGCTTCAGGCGTGTCGGTGCTGCTCTATGCGGTAGTCGTTGTTGTCGCCTCGAGTACGAGTTGGGCCGCGGTGGCGGTCGGGGCGGCGGGTGCGTTCGCTTGCGCAGTACTGGGTACCGCCATAAAGGCTCGGCGCAGTGACCTGGGGCTGCTGCCGGCGATGTTTTTGGCCATCCCTGCCTCGCGCACAGTTGAAGTGGAGAGTTTCGCGGACGGTGAAGTCGTATACGTCCTAGGCGTCGCGGGAGCACTATTGCTGATCGGTGCTGCGATGCAGGTGGTGTATTTGGGTGGCTATATGAACCCAAAGACGTCTTATAAAAACCGCTAGAACCCTGGTTTGTGCTGGGGGTTTGTGTTGTTGTTGGGGTGTGTGTAACTTATATCGAGTCAGCGAGACCGACAACGCCCCGCTGGAGAGCAGATAAAAGGTTCTCTGGTTTGTGTGGCGGGCAGGAAAACAATCGCTGATAGATTCCAAAGTCACTTTGAGGCTGGCTCACGTTGTGTGGGTTGGTTTTGGGTGTGCTGGTGTTGTTTGAGAACTCGATAGTGTGCCAATGTACTTTTGTTGCGTGGGTGTGTTTGCCTGCCTTTTCGTGCACTGTGTGGTGCGTGCCTTTTTAAGGGTGTGTGCCGGTGGTGGCGTGGTTGAATTCCATTGATGGATCGCGTCATTGTTTGGATCGGTGTGCGTGGGGTGTGGTTTTCATGTTTCACGTATGTTTTCATCGACCCCTTTGTTTTGCCCCGTCGGGTTGGGGTCGGTGGTTTGAACCTTTGTAATTTTTGGATTTTGCCAGTCTGACACTTTTGTGGTGTTGGTTTGGTTTGTTTTTGGTTGGGTATTGGGCTTTTCACGGCCTGTTTCTGCTGAAACATATTTTGTGGAGAGTTTGATCCTGGCTCAGGATGAACGCTGGCGGCGTGCTTAACACATGCAAGTCGAACGGAAAGGCCCAAGCTTGCTTGGGTACTCGAGTGGCGAACGGGTGAGTAACACGTGGGTGATCTGCCCTGCACTTCGGGATAAGCCTGGGAAACTGGGTCTAATACCGGATAGGACCACTTCTTGGATGTTGTGGTGGAAAGTTTTTTCGGTGTGGGATGAGCTCGCGGCCTATCAGCTTGTTGGTGGGGTAATGGCCTACCAAGGCGTCGACGGGTAGCCGGCCTGAGAGGGTGTACGGCCACATTGGGACTGAGATACGGCCCAGACTCCTACGGGAGGCAGCAGTGGGGAATATTGCACAATGGGCGCAAGCCTGATGCAGCGACGCCGCGTGGGGGATGACGGCCTTCGGGTTGTAAACTCCTTTCGCTAGGGACGAAGCGTTTTTGTGACGGTACCTGGAGAAGAAGCACCGGCTAACTACGTGCCAGCAGCCGCGGTAATACGTAGGGTGCGAGCGTTGTCCGGAATTACTGGGCGTAAAGAGCTCGTAGGTGGTTTGTCGCGTCGTTTGTGTAAGCCCGCAGCTTAACTGCGGGACTGCAGGCGATACGGGCATAACTTGAGTGCTGTAGGGGAGACTGGAATTCCTGGTGTAGCGGTGGAATGCGCAGATATCAGGAGGAACACCGATGGCGAAGGCAGGTCTCTGGGCAGTAACTGACGCTGAGGAGCGAAAGCATGGGTAGCGAACAGGATTAGATACCCTGGTAGTCCATGCCGTAAACGGTGGGCGCTAGGTGTGAGTCCCTTCCACGGGGTTCGTGCCGTAGCTAACGCATTAAGCGCCCCGCCTGGGGAGTACGGCCGCAAGGCTAAAACTCAAAGGAATTGACGGGGGCCCGCACAAGCGGCGGAGCATGTGGATTAATTCGATGCAACGCGAAGAACCTTACCTGGGCTTGACATGCACCAGATCGCTACAGAGATGTAGTTTCCCTTTGTGGTTGGTGTACAGGTGGTGCATGGTTGTCGTCAGCTCGTGTCGTGAGATGTTGGGTTAAGTCCCGCAACGAGCGCAACCCTTGTCTTATGTTGCCAGCACGTTATGGTGGGGACTCGTGAGAGACTGCCGGGGTTAACTCGGAGGAAGGTGGGGATGACGTCAAATCATCATGCCCCTTATGTCCAGGGCTTCACACATGCTACAATGGTCGGTACAATGCGCGTGCGAGCCTGTGAGGGTGAGCGAATCGCTGAAAGCCGGTCGTAGTTCGGATTGGGGTCTGCAACTCGACCCCATGAAGTCGGAGTCGCTAGTAATCGCAGATCAGCAACGCTGCGGTGAATACGTTCCCGGGCCTTGTACACACCGCCCGTCACGTCATGAAAGTTGGTAACACCCGAAGCCAGTGGCCTGTCATGGGAGCTGTCGAAGGTGGGATCGGCGATTGGGACGAAGTCGTAACAAGGTAGCCGTACCGGAAGGTGCGGCTGGATCACCTCCTTTCTAAGGAGTTTTTTGTTTGCCCGCAGTTGTGGGTGTGTGGTGGTTGAGTCGCCGAGTGTGTGACTGCCACTTGTTTTAAATTGTTCACTGGGTGGACATGCACCTGTGGGTGGTTGGTTGCCGGCCGGATGTGTGGTTGGTGGTTGATTGCCTGGTTGTGGGTGTGTGCTGCATGGTGTTGGTGGGCTTGATTGCTTGCGTGATGAGAGTATGTAGTTGGTGCACTGTTGGGTGTCTGGGGCAGCATTGGTTTGTCCTTGTTGGGCCCTGCTTTTCGCTGGTGATGGTTGTTGTTGTCGCTGGTGGGGTGGGGTTGTGTTGTGTGAGAACTGTATAGTGGACGCGAGTATCTTTCTTTTTTGTGTTTTGGTGTTTATACCTTGATTGTTTGTGTGTCCGTGTGTTTTGTTACGGGCGTATGGTGGATGCCTTGGCATGCTGAGCCGATGAAGGACGTGTGAGGCTGCGTTATGCCTCGGGGAGTTGCCAACAAAGCGTTGATCCGAGGATGTCCGAATGGGGAAACCCAGCATCAGTTGTGTGGTGTTACCCGCAGGTGAATACATAGTCTGTGTGGGGGTTGACGCGGGGAAGTGAAACATCTCAGTACCCGTAGGAGAAGAAAACAATTGTGATTCCGTGTGTAGTGGCGAGCGATAGCGGATGAGGCTAAACCGTGTGCGTGTGATACCTGACAGGGGTTGCGTGTGCGGTGTTGTGGGGCGTAGACGTTTGCAGGCTGTCGACTGTGAGCATGATTTATACGTGTCAGCGGAAGCATCTGGGATGGTGCACCGGAGTAGGTGATGAGTCCTGTACGTGAAGGCATGTGTGGTTGTGTTGTTTATGTTTTCCCCGAGTAGCAGCGGGCTCGTGGAATCTGCTGTGAATCTGCCGGGACCACCCGGTAAGCCTAAATACTCAGTGTGACCGATAGTGAATTAAGTACCGTGAGGGAATGGTGAAAAGTACCCCGGGAGGGGAGTGAAAGAGTTCCTGAAACCATGCGCTTACAATCCGTCAGAGCACCTTTTCGTGTGTGATGGCGTGCCTTTTGAAGAATGAGCCTGCGAGTCAGCGGCATGTCGCGAGGTTAACCCGCCTGTGGGGGAGCCGTAGCGAAAGCGAATCCGAAGAGGGTGGCAAGTGGCATGTCCTGGACCCGAAGCGGGGTGATCTACCCATGGCCAGTGTGAAGCAGCTGTAAGAGGTTGTGGAGGCGCGAACCCACTTAGGTTGAAAACTGAGGGGATGAGCTGTGGGTAGGGGTGAAAGGCCAATCAAACTCCGTGATAGCTGGTTCTCCCCGAAATGCATTTAGGTGCAGCGTGATGTGAGCTTGCCGGAGGTAGAGCTACTGGTTGGTTGAGCGGGACTATCATCTTAGCGACGTCAGCCAAACTCCGAATACCGGTTTATAGTGTTGCATTGCAGTGAGACTGTGGGGGATAAGCTTCATAGTCGAGAGGGAAACAGCCCAGATCGCCGGTTAAGGCCCCTAAGGGTGTGCTAAGTGGAAAAGGATGTGGGATCGCGAAGACAGCCAGGAGGTTGGCTTAGAAGCAGCCATCCTTGAAAGAGTGCGTAATAGCTCACTGGTCGAGTGGTTCCGCGCCGACAATGTAGTGGGGCTCAAGCACACCGCCGAAGCCGCGGCAAACATTTTTTGTTTGGGTAGGGGAGCGTCGTGTGTGGGGTGAAGCCGTACCGGAAGGAGCGGTGGACTGCATGCGAGTGAGAATGCAGGCATGAGTAACGAATGGCAAGTGAGAATCTTGCCCGCCGGATGACTAAGGGTTCCTGGGTCAAGTTCGTCTTCCCAGGGTGAGTCGGGTCCTAAGGCGAGGCCGACAGGCGTAGTCGATGGTCAACGGGTTGATATTCCCGTACCCGTATGCACGCGCCCAGTATCGAAGCGGTGATACTAACCACCCTGACCCGCCGACGTTGTTCCACCCTTGTGGTGGGATGGTTGGTGGTGATGCGTGGGGCCTGATCCGTTGTAGGTCAGTGATGGGGTGACGCAGTGAGGTAGCCTATGCCGCTGATTGGATTGCGGTGCAAGCGTGTGGCACGACAGCTAGGTCAAATCCGGCTGTCATAAGTGTGAGGCGTGATGCGTAAACCCGAATGGGTGAAGTTGGTGATCCTGGACTGCCGAGAAAAGCCTCTAGCGATGTGTGTGTACGGCCCGTACCCATAACCGACACAGGTGGTCAGGTAGAAAATACTCAGGCGAGCGGGTGAACTGTGGTTAAGGAACTCGGCAAAATGCCCCCGTAACTTCGGGAGAAGGGGGACCTCAACGCGTTGCCTTCCATACGGTTGGTGTGCGTGTTGGGGTCGCAGAGAAGAGAGGGGAGCGACTGTTTATCAAAAACACAGGTCCGTGCGAAGACGGTTAAGTTGATGTATACGGACTGACGCCTGCCCGGTGCTGGAAGGTTAAGAGGACCCGTTAGGACTTTTGTCCGAAGCGGAGAATTTAAGCCCCAGTAAACGGCGGTGGTAACTATAACCATCCTAAGGTAGCGAAATTCCTTGTCGGGTAAGTTCCGACCTGCACGAATGGCGTAACGACTCCCCTGCTGTCTCAACCACAGGCCCGGTGAAATTGCAGTACGAGTAAAGATGCTCGTTTCGCGCGGCAGGACGAAAAGACCCCGGGACCTTCACTATAGCTTGGTATTGGCATTCGGTGCGGTTTGTGTAGGATAGGTGGGAGACTTGGAAGCATGCACGCCAGTGTGTGTGGAGTCGTTGTTGAAATACCACTCTGACCGTAGTGGATATCTAACCTTGGCCCATGATCTGGGTTGGGGACAGTGCCTGGTGGGTAGTTTAACTGGGGCGGTTGCCTCCCAAAATGTAACGGAGGCGCCCAAAGGTTCCCTCAGCCTGGTTGGCAATCAGGTGTTTAGAGTGTAAGTGCACAAGGGAGCTTGACTGCGAGACTTACAAGTCGAGCAGGGACGAAAGTCGGGACTAGTGATCCGGCACCTACTTGTGGATGTGGTGTCGCTCAACGGATAAAAGGTACCCCGGGGATAACAGGCTGATCTTCCCCAAGAGTCCATATCGACGGGATGGTTTGGCACCTCGATGTCGGCTCGTCGCATCCTGGGGCTGGAGTAGGTCCCAAGGGTTGGGCTGTTCGCCCATTAAAGCGGCACGCGAGCTGGGTTCAGAACGTCGTGAGACAGTTCGGTCTCTATCCGCCGCGCGCGTTGAAACTTGAAGAAGGCTGTCCCTAGTACGAGAGGACCGGGACGGACGTACCTCTAGTGTGCCAGTTGTTCCGCCAGGAGCACGGCTGGTTGGCTACGTACGGGAGGGATAACCGCTGAAAGCATCTAAGCGGGAAGCCTGTTTTAAGATGAGGTTTCATTTGAGGTTCCCAGAAGACGACTGGGTTGATAGGCCGGACCTGGAAGCACAGCAATGTGTGGAGGCGACCGGTACTAATACACCAATAAACACCAACACCAAACAACCAACATAGGGTTGTAAACACCGCACGAAACACAACACAAATGTTGTGCTCGCGTCCACTGTGCAGTCACTGACACAACACACCAACCACCACGCTGGTTGGCCGAACAACTGCATACACCAGTCGCACACGCGACCCAGGCATGCCCCCCAAGGTGTGTCGGTGGTTGATAGCGGCGGGGAAACGCCCGGTCCCATTCCGAACCCGGAAGCTAAGCCCGCCCGCGCCGATGGTACTGCCCCCGGGAGGGAGTGGGAGAGTAGGTTACCGCCGACCCAACAACTTCACAATAAAGCACCCGCCGTTGATCACCACCACGATGACCAACAGCGGGTGCTTTCACATATGCAGCCCCCTTTTGGCCCGCCGCCCGCACACCGCAGCCGGCGCACACCGCCAGCACACCGGCACCCGCATTGCGGAACCACACCCCAACCAACCATTGGAGCACACCAACCAATCACGGGGTCGATCGCCCCAGCGGCTACCAGTTGCGGGCTCACCCATTGCGGAATCCACGCATTGCGGACAAGCAAACCGCCACCAATCATTGGCCACGACCCACCAACCGGAGAGCAGTACGTTGCGGAATTTCCGCATTTCGGATAACCAGACGACCACCAACAATGGCCGACACCAACCAACCGGGCAGGTCCACCAGGCGACCTTCGGTCCCGTGGCTACTGAGGCAGACTGGCCCATTGCGGAATCTCCACATTGCGGACAACCAGACCGACTCCAATCATTGGTCAGCCCCCACCAACCGGAGACCAGTACGTTGCGGAATTTCCGCATTGCGGACAACCACACCACAACCAACAATGGGGCACACCAACCAACCACGTCGGCCACGGGGTTGATCCTCCCGGCGGTTAGTTGGTGCGGAGTGACCCATTGCGGAATCCCCGCATTGCGGACAAGCAGACCGCTACCAACAATGGGTCAGCCCCCAACAACCGGAGCGCAATGCGTTGCGGAACACGAATGCGCACCCACGATGACATCGCCGCTGCGCTGAAAGTCGAGCACCGGACGTCGAATACACCGCCGAAACCGCACGAACTCGATCTCCGCTAGCCGACCAATACGAGCTACCCCACACCGCGGAACTTCCGCATTGCGGACAACCCCGAATACCAACCCCAACAGGCCAACGGCCTAGGGCACCGGCCACTCCCCGTGCAGCTGAAACGCTCGAGGTTCCCCGCTCAACGGATCAGTGAAGCCGAGCAGGGTGCAGCGCAGAAGCATCGGCACTGAAAAGTCCTCGCCGTCGGCGGGAAGAAGCTCCGGGTAGATGCGGTCGCCGAGGATGGGGGCGGCTTCCTGCATCATTTGCACTCGGAGTTGGTGGGTGCGGCCGGTTTCTGGCTGCAACGTGTAGCGGCCGAGGGGTTCGGTGAGGCCGTAGTGGGCCTGCAATGCGGTTTCGACAGGCAGCGGGAGCCGGGAGACGTCGGCGACGACGGTGCGGCTGTTAGGCTCGGCGCCCGGCACGACGCGGGCGGCGGGTTCGCCGGACTGTTTGGTCAAGTGGTGGAGCCAGGGGGTGGCCGGAGGGACGTCGTGAAGCGGGGCGATCGCCTCGTATTCCTTGCGCACCTCGCGTCGCGCGAAAAGCTCCTGGTAGGCGCCGCGGATGGCGCGGCGTTTGGTCAGCAGGAGCAGACCGGATGTGGCGCGGTCAAGGCGGTGGGCGGGTGTGAGTTCTTCGTTTCCGGTGGCGCGTCGGAGGCGCACGGTGGCGGTTTCGGTGATGTGCGAGGCGCGCGGCATCGTGGCCAGAAATGGCGGTTTGTCCACGACGAGGATGTCGTCGTCTTCGAAGACGGTGGTGATGTCGAAGGGGACAGGCCGCTCGGGCGCTGGGCGCCGGTAGAAGTAGACGTCGGTGCCGGGGGCCAGCCACTCATCGGGTGTGAGTGCGGAGCCGTCGCGCTTGACGACGTTTCCTTCGGCAAACCGCGACAACACCGCGGATTCATCGTCCACGGGGTGCCGGTGGCGTTGGGTGGATATGAGGTGCCAGATGAAATCGCCGGCTTTGATGCCCGGGCCTTCTGGCACGCGGGCGCGAGTGGCCCCGAGGCCGTTGCGGGGCGGCAGCGGGCCGGTTTTCTGCGTCTTCTTGCGTGCCATTGTGTGTAGTAGATTAGCCGCCATGGATCTTGGAGCATTGGTTGAGCCGCTGGTGGCGTTCTTCTCGCAGGGCATTGGCAAGCAGGTGTTGGATTTCCTCCGCGTGATTTACGAGGTGCTGTTCCCGGCTAACGCTCCGGCGGCGACCCCGCAAGAACTGCCACGCTAGTGAAGTAAACAGCACTAGACTGTGGGTATAACCAGCCGATCCTAGGGAAGGTGAGTTTATGACCCACGAAGATATCGTTGTAGTTGCCGTCGACGGCAGCCCCGCCTCTGATAACGCAGTGCGTTGGGCTGCAAATACGGCGATGAAGCGCGACATTCCGCTGCGCCTGGCTGCTGCGTACTCAATGCCGCAGTTCCTGTACGCGGAGGGCATGGTGCCTCCGCAAGAGGTGTTCGACGAGCTGCAGCGTGAAACTCTGCAGACCATCGACCGTGCGCGCGACATCGCGCTTGAGGTAGCGCCGGATCTGCGGATCGGCCACGCTCTCGCGGAGGGTTCGCCTATTGACATGCTGCTGGAGATGTCCAAGGACTGCACGATGGTGGTCATGGGCTCTCGCGGCTTGAGCGGCCTGTCCGGGATGGTGCTCGGTTCCGTCTCCGGTGCCGTGGTTTCTCACGCGTCGTGCCCGGTGGTGGTTGTGCGTGAGGACAACGCGGTCACCGACGTGAACAAGTACGGCCCCGTGGTCGTCGGCGTAGACGGTTCGGAGGTTTCGCAGCGTGCTACTGAGGTCGCTTTCGAAGAGGCGGCCGCGCGCGGTGCGGAGCTACTCGCAGTGCACACCTGGGTGGACACCCAGATCCAGGGCCCGGGGGCCGGCTACGCGGTCTCGGAAGACCACTGGAAGGCAGTGCAGGAGGAAAAGGACGAGCTGCTGACTAACGCCCTGAGCGAGCTCAGCGAGAAGTACCCGGATGTGGTGGTGAAAAAGTCCATCACCCGCGACCGCCCAGTGCGCGCGCTTGCCTCTGCCGCGGAGGGTGCGCAGCTGCTGGTCACCGGTTCTCACGGCCGTGGCGGCTTCAAGGGGATGCTGCTCGGGTCCACCTCCCGTGCGCTCCTGCAGGAGGCGCCGTGCCCGATGATGGTCGTGCGTACCCAAGATTCGTAAACGAACCGTTATGTAATTGCATGCGGGGCGTTGCACATCCCGCCGGTTGCAGGGGGATAATGGCCACGGTACTGATAGAGAAAAATGAGAAGGGTTGAAAAACTATGACACCTACCTTGGGCTTTTTGGGTTGGATCATTATCGGCGGTCTGGCTGGCTGGATCGGTTCGAAGATTCAGAACCGTGACGCGCAGATGGGTATCGGCCTGAACATTCTGGTCGGCATTATCGGCGGTCTCCTCGGCGGCTGGCTGCTGTCCGTTTTCGGCGTTGATGTCGCAGGCGGCGGTCTGTTCTTCAGCTTCCTCACCTGCCTGCTCGGCGCGGTGATTCTGCTGTGGATCATCAACATGGTCACCAGCCGCCGCCGCTAGGTTTGGCGCTACAAAATCCCCCGGTGCGTACCGGGGGATTTTTTGTGCGCAGTGGACTATACGTACCGGTTTGTCTATATTGAGAGGCGATCAACGCACGAAGGAGTTTTCCTTGGCCACCACCAGCAAGAAGAAGCCGACGACGCGACGCCGCGATCGGCCGAGCCCGCGCCAGCGGCTGCTCGATGCTGCGACGAAACTGTTCACGGAAGAGGGCATCCGCGTCATCGGCATCGACCGCATCCTGCGCGAGGCCGATGTGGCGAAGGCGTCGCTGTATTCGCTGCTGGGCTCCAAAGACAACCTGGTCATCGCCTACCTTGAGCAGCTGGATGAGCAGTACCGGGCCCGCTGGGGCGAGCGCGCCGCGAAGGCGCCGGACGCGGACGCAAAGATCCTCGCCTTCTTTGACATGGCCATCGATGAGGAGCCCGAAAAGGACTTCCGCGGCTCGCCCTTCCTCAACGCCGCAGGCGAGTACCCGCGGCCCGAGGTGGAGTCGGAGGAGCGCATCGTCGCCGCGTGCGTGGCGCACCGCTCCTGGATGCGCGAGACCATCACCGTGCTTCTCACGGAAAAGAACGGCTACGAGTCCTCGGCGCTGGCGGACGAGCTGCTGATCTTCCTCGACGGCGGCCTGTCGGGCGCGCGGATTCTGCACAGCGTGGAGCCGCTGCGCACCGCCCGCGCGTTGGCGGAGAACACGTTGGGCGCACCGCCGCCGGATTACTCCATCTAGCCGGCTGACGCTACGCTCGTGCGCATGACCACGGCCCACACGCACCCACAGGTGCCAGTGCCTTTCCCAGAGTTCCAGGCGCACCAACCAGAGCAGAAACGCGATCGCGTGAGTGCCTCGCAAGTCATCGGCGAGCTGCTGCTCACCATCGGTGTGGTGCTTTTGCTCTTCGCGTTCTACGAGTCTTTTTGGACCAACATCGCGTCCCACCGCATGCAGGACGAGGCGCAAACGCGTCTGGAGGAGCAGTGGGTCAACCCCCGCCAGGCCAAGACGGGGCAGCTCGGCGACGCGTTTGCCAAGATGTACATCCCGGCGTTCGGGCAGGACTACCAGTTCGCCATTATCGAGGGAGTGCAGGAGCATCAGCTGCTCACCGGACCGGGCCACTACCCGGGCACGCAGCTGCCGGGCCAGGACGGCAACTTCGCCGTCGCCGGCCACCGCGTGGGCAAGGGCGCGCCGTTCAATGACCTGGGCGCGCTCAAGGCGTGCGACGCAGTGGTGGTGGAGACGCAGACGGAGTGGGTGACGTACCGCGTGCTGCCGATGGCGCAGGACCCAGCCGGCCGCCGCGGGGAGGGCGCCGGCTGCCTGCCGGGTCAGCTCAATGAGCGCGTCGCGGCCGGCGACTACGCCGGCGTGCTGGGCCGCGAGATCACGCTGCCCGGCGACATCGAGGTGGTCAACCCCATCCCGGGCAACCGGTCCACGAAGGTCGAGCCGGGCATGGAAGGCCTGATCACGTTGACGACGTGCCACCCGCAGTTCTCCAATGCGGAGCGCATGATCATCCACGCGGTGCGCACGGAGGTTACGCCGAAAGACTCCTCGGGCGCCGTCCCGGACGCTATGAAGGAGGTGCGATAACCCATGTACGCGGCATTGTGGCGCAAGCTTCCCGGCCCCGCCTGGGTGAAGTGGCTGCTCACCCTCATCATCCTGGCAGGTGTGTTCCTCCTGCTCATGGAGGTTGTCTTTCCTTGGGTGTCGTCGTTGATGCCCTACAACGACGTTGCGGTCTAGCTAGAGCCAGCGTGGCACGGGCGGCGCCCAGGCGCGCAGCTTGGCCAGCAGCTCGTGCGGGTCGTCGGCGACGACCATGTGGGCCCGGTCGGTGGGGCGCATGAAACCCTCGGCCACCATGTGGTCCACCATCGCCACCAGCGGCGCCCAGAACGCGCTGCCCAGCAAGCCGATCGGTTTTTGGTGCAGCCCGAGCTGTTGGCTGGTCCATTCCTCGAAGAGTTCGTCGAGGGTGCCGGCGCCGCCGGGGAGGGCGACGATGGCGTCGGCAAGCTCGCTCATGCGCGCCTTGCGCTCGGACATCGTGGCCACCACCTCGAGCCGCTCGAGGCCGTCGTACTGCAGCTCGTAGTTGGCCAGGTGCTCCGTGAGCACGCCGATGCTTCTCGACGATCCTTCGGCCACCTCGCCCATCAACCCCACCTTCGAGCCGCCGTAGACGAGCGTGATGCCGGACTCCGCCAACGCCTCGCCGAAGGAGCGGGCCAGCGCCGCGTTCGCCGGGTTGGTGCCCTCGCGGGCGCCGGCGTAGACCGCCACGGCGGAAATCTCGCGCGAGCGAAGGGCAGGGAAAATCTCGGTGCGCAGCAGCGGCGCAAGTTCTGTGTCGGGGATGTCGGGGGCGGTGGGGTCGATCCAGCGTGCCTCGGCGATCTCGGCGGCGGGCGCCGGTGCCAGGCCCGCGCCGGGGTGCAAGAACACCGTGGAGGTCACCGTGTGGCCGGGCTCGTTGGACGCGGGGGCGCTGAACTGGCCGAGGTAGCTCAGCCGCTCCGGGTCGACGCGCACGCCCACCTCCTCGAGGGTCTCGCGCACGGCCGTGTCCACCAGCGTCTCCCCGTCTTCCGGCTTTCCGCCCGGCAGCTGAAAGCGTGGGCTGGAGTGCTTGCGCACGCACAGCACGCGGCCCTTGTCGTCGGTGAACACGATGGCGGCTACGGAGATCATCACAGAGCTAGGTTAGCGATGACCTTCTCGGCGACGGATTCGGCTTTGACGGACTCGTTCTGGTTGGTGAACACCGCCACCGCCGTTGTCCCCTTGGCCACCGCGAACGCGGCACCGATGCGGCCCGGCACGTCCCCGCCGCCGTGGCGGCCGCCTTCCCAGCCGCCCGGCAGCGAGGCGGGCTGGGTGTTGGCGACCGGGGTTACGTAATCCACCACCGCGCGGGCGCTTTCGACCGAGTCCATGTGGCGCACCATCACCGTCAGCTGCGGCTCCTCCGGGTAGGACCAGTACTGGCAGGCCGGCGGGTCGAAGCGGGTGTCCGTGCCCACGCCGGTGACGCGCTGCCCGTTGGTTTGGGCGACCCATTCGGTGTCCAGGTAGGGGCACTCGGTCCAGCCGTCGCGCGGGGTCTCCGGCAGCGCCTGGACGGGCAGGGCGGGTTCCGGGGAGGGGGTGGCCGAAGGGTCGTCGCTAGGCAAAGGCTCCTGCGAGCACCCGGCGAGGGCGAGCAGGAGCAGGGCGGTGGGTACTCTCAGACGCATGAGCTCCAGATTAGTGCTGTTGGAGCAGCATCCCGGCAAAACCGCCGACTACCGGGCGCTCGACGCGGGCATCACGGTGCTGGCGGTGTGCCTCATGCTCGTCTCGTTCGGGGCGCTGGCGCGGATGCCGCTGAACTCCGCGCTGCTGCACATTGTCATGACATCGGCGTTCGCGTTTTTGCTGTTCTACGGCATGGTGGAGATGTATCGCTGGGGCGCGTGGGGGCGCGTGGCCTGGATGCTGGGCGCGACCGCGGTGTGGGTGGCGGACATGACGGTCTCGCCGGTGGCCGTTTACTGGGTGTTCGTGCTGTTTTTCGTGGCGCTGCGCGCCTTTAGCAACTGGGTCGGCTACGCGTGGGTGGTGGCGTGTCTGGCCATCAGCATCGCTATGCAGATCCCTGAGGGGCTCACGCTCGGCGGGGTGATGGGCCCCGCGCTGTCCGCGGTGGTTGTGGTGGCCATCAACTACGCGTTTGCCACCATCACCCGCGTGAGCCGCGAGAGGCAGCAGCTTATCGACGAACTGTTGGCCACCCGGGACCGCCTCGCCGAGACGGAACGTGCGGCCGGCGTGGCCCAGGAACGCGAACGCCTCGCCCACGAGCTGCACGACACGGTGGCGCAGAACCTCTCCTCCATCCAGATGCTGCTGCACTCGGCGGAAAAGGACATCCGCAGTAGCGGGTTGCCGCAACAGGCCGCGCAACAGCCGCTGCGGAAGATGGAGACGGCGCGCCGGGCGGCGTCCAACAACCTGGCCGAAACGCGCGCCATGATCGCCGCGCTGGCGCCGGCGCCGCTGACGGAGTCGTCCCTGCGGGATGCGCTCGGGCGCGTGGCAGGCGATTTTGGCGCGGCCGGCGGGCTGGACATCGAGGTGGACGTCGACGGCGACGCCGTGCCACTGCCCATGCGGGTGGAGGCCGGGCTGCTGCGCATCGCCCAGGGCGCGGTGTCCAACGTGGTCAACCACGCCGAGGCCACCGCTGCGCGCATCACCCTGACCTACGCGCCGGATGAGGTGCGCCTGGACGTGGTGGACAACGGGCGCGGCTTCGACGTGGACGCCCAAGCCCTCAAACCCAGCGGCCTGGGCCACCTGGGGCTGGATGCGATGCGCTCGCGCGCCGCGGAGCTGGGCGGGCGCCTGGACATCGAGTCCGCCCCCGGCGGGCCGACGGCACTTTCGGTGGCCGTGCCGGTTACTATCAGCCAAAAGATTGTCAAGGAGGGCGACGTTGATCCGGGTATTGCTGGCTGACGACCACGAGATTGTCCGCCTCGGCCTGCGCTCCGTGCTGGAGGAGGCCGAGGACATCAAGGTGGTGGCCGAGGTCGCCACCGCCGAAGGCGCGATCGCCACCGCGCAGGCGGGCGGCATCGACGTCATCCTCATGGATCTGCGCTTCGGCGCGGGGGCGGAGGGCCAGCGGGTGGCCACCGGTGCTCAGGCCACCGCCGCGATCCGCGCGAACATGGCCAACCCGCCGAAGGTGCTGGTGGTGACCAACTACGACACGGACGCCGACATCCTCGGCGCCATCGAGGCCGGCGCCGTGGGCTACCTGCTCAAAGACGCCCCGCCGGAAGAACTTGTCGCCGCGGTGCGCTCCACCGCGCGCGGCGATGCCACCATGTCCCCGGTGGTGCGCGACCGGCTGGAATCGAGGGAGCGCACCCCGCGCTCCTCGCTCACCCCTCGCGAGCTGGAAGTGCTCCAGCTCGTCGCCGCTGGCTCCTCCAACCGGGAGATCGGCCGCCAGCTCATGCTCTCCGAGGCGACGGTGAAATCCCACCTCGTGCACATCTACGACAAGCTGGGCGTGCGCTCGCGCACCTCCGCCGTGGCGTCTGCGCGCGAGCAGGGCGTGCTGTAGCGGCCTCGTTCCTCGGCCGCTACAGCGGAGAAAGTAGGCGTTCCTCGGCCGCTACAGCAGGGGGAAGCCTTACAGTAGCGTTCCTACTTCGACAGCTTGGTGTGCACGTCGGCGGCGAGGTTGTTCAGGTCCTCGTCGATGGAGTTGTGCGCCAGGCGGCGCTGCTCCGGGTTGGCGTGCTCAGCGTTGCGCACGGCCTGCTCCAGCTCGTCCAGACGGACGCGGGCGTCGCCCTTGAACCCCTCGCCGAGGGAGTCGGACTGCTCGATGTTTTGCCGTACGGCGTCGATACGCGCCTTCAGCTCAGCGCCGCGGCCGGAGTGGCGGGCGAGATCCTGCGAGGTCAAGCCCAGACCGGCCGCGCGGTTGTTCACCTGGTTCTGCTGCAGGGAGGTCAGCGCCTTGTACGCCAACGGCAGCAGCACCGGCACCAGCACGCGGGCGGCGGAGACCCACTGCTTGGCTTTCTTCTGGGTGATGCCGGACTCCTCGATGCGCTTCAGGTGCGCCTTGGCCAGATCCTTTTCGTGCTTCTGCTTGCGCTTGAGCCCCTTCTTCTCTTCCTTGAGCAGGCGCTTTTCCGCCTTGTCCAACAGCTTGGCCACGCGCTGGTCGGCCTTTGCCTCTTGCTTGGCCAGCTGGCGGGCGTGGCTCTGCGCCGCCTTGACCTCAGCCTTCGTCTTCGCGCGGGACTTACGGATGGCCTCAAAAACACCCATGGTCTGTTCTCCTCTAATCGTTCGCTCTAACGCCCATTCACTGTACCTGCCAGGGCACTGACCCGGCCCAGGTATCGTTTGGACATTGTGAGCTTCCAACCTGTGCGCGCTTCGGACCTTGTGGGCTGCCGCTTCCGCCTGCGGCAGCGCCGCGCGCACCCGGACGTGCCTGAACTGCCGGAGGCGTTGCTGCGCCAGCCGCAGATCGACGCCGCCCGCGCCGCCGTATTCGATCTGCTGCCGGTCAAGCGTGCACTTGGCGACGGCGCCGGCAAAGTCTTCGTCCGCGTCGACATCGACCCAGCGGGCGACCGCGTCGCAGCCACGCAAGATGCTTTACGACGTCGCGCGCACCTGATCACCAACGCCACCCTCGTCGGCGCGGTGGACGGCGTGGAAGCCGAAGCCGACGTGGACGTCCTCGTGCGCGCCGACGCGGGGTATCTGCCGGTGATGATTTCCAACCACCGCGTCGCCCGCTCACATCCGAGTGCCGAGCTGGAGATGATCCCCACCGGGCGCCTGGGCCTGGGCCAACCGCTGACGGTGCACGCGAAGCCGCGCCACCACACCGTGGACGGCTACCGCGTGGCGCTAGCGCACGTGCTGTTGGGCGAGCGGGCGGACGGCCGCGGCGCGGTCATCGGCCAGGACCGCGCCCGCGCCTACCTGTGCGAGCCCGAGCGCTACGTCGAGCCGCTGCTCCGCGTGCTGGGCGAGCCGTTGCCCACCGAACCGAAGCGACTGAAGCAGTGCGCCACCTGCCGCTTTTGGCCGCTGTGCGAGCCGCGCCTGGTTGCACTCGACGACATTTCGCTGCTCCTGCCCGGCGGCCGCGGCGACGTCTGGCGCGAGCGCGGCATCCACACCGTGCAGCAACTCATCGACGACGCACCTGCCGAACCCGCCGCCCTCGCCCGCGCCTGGCGCGCCGGCGTGCCGGTGCTGCGCCGCCCCAGCCTCGCCCCGGCGCCCCGCGCCGACGTGGAGGTGGACGTGGACATGGAGGCCTACCTGGACCAGGGCGCATACCTGTGGGGCACGTTCGACGGCACCGACTACCGCGCGTTTGTCACCTGGGACGAGGTCGGCGGCGACGCCGAGGAAGGAAACTTCGCCGCGTTCTGGTCCTGGCTGATGGCGCGCCGGTCCGAAGCGCATGCTCAGGGCAAGACCTTCCGCGCCTACTGCTACGCCGCGGGAGGGGAGAACCACTGGCTGCGCTCGTCAGCCAAGCGCTTCGCCTCTGTGGACGCCGAGGAAGTGGCCGCGTTCATCGCCTCCGACGAGTGGGTGGACGTGTTCGCCCACGTGCGCCGCTCGTTGGTGGGCACCGACGGGCTGGGGCTGAAGGTGCTCGGCCCGGTGGTCGGCTTCGAATGGGAGGACGACGACGTGGACGGCGAGCGTTCCGTGGCGCTGCGCCGCGCGGGCCGCCTCGGCGACCAGGCCGCCCGTGAGATGCTGCTGCGCTACAACGAGGACGACTGTCGCGCCACCCGCGCCGTGCGCGACTTCCTGGACTCAGGTGCGCCGGGCGTGCCCGAGTTCGGGGCCGTGTAGCAAAGCGGTATAGCACCGTCCAGTCCGCTGCTATACGGTCCTCGCTGCGCGGCGGCGTTTCCCCAGTTCATATTGGTGACGATGTGCGATAAGAGCATGGTGGTATAGCAGGGCCATCGCGCTGCTATACGGTCTGCATCGGGCGCGCTACCTCTCCGCCTTCCACAGCGCCGCGGCCACCAGGGCAAGCGTGCCGAGCATCGTGGCGAGCACGGCGACGAACCCGACCCACGGCAAACCTTCGTACGCCCAGCCGGTTGCCGCACCGAGGATGGACGAGCCCATGTAGTAGCAGAACACGTACATGCTGGAGGCCTCTGCGCGGTCGCGTTCCGCGATGAGCCCCACCCAGCCGGAGGCGATGGAGTGCAGCGCGAAGAAGCTGGCGGTAAACACCAAAAGGCCCACCAGGGCGACCCACAGGCTGGACGCGGCCACGGCGAGCGCGCCAGCCAGCATCAGCAGCGCAGAGGCGAGCACCACCAGGCCGCGCCCGTAGCGCTTGGAAAACACGCCGGCGCGTGCGCTTGACCAGGTGCCGGAGAGGTACACCACGTAGACCAGGCCGCTCAGTGCCGCGGGCAGCCCGTAGTCCAGCACGGCGCGGAAGCCGAAGAAGTTGTACATGGACACGAACACGCCCATGGCGATGAACGCGGTGGCGTAGAGCCCCACCAGCCTTAGGTTGCGCAGGTGGCCCAGCATCGCGCGCAGCTCCACGCTGGGGCGTATCGATGCCTTCGGGTGAAAGTTGCGCTGCTCCGGCAATGCCCACGCCGCCAGTGCCGCCAGGGTGAAGGCCACCATCGCGCTGCCGAACATGGCCCAGCGCCAGGTGGTCAGCTCCAACAGGGCCGCCGGGATCAGGCGGCCGCTCAAGCCGCCGATGGAGTTGCCGGCGATGTACAGGCCCATCGCGCCGGGCAGGTCGGACGCGTCGAGTTCTTCGGACAGCCAGGTCATCGCCACCGCCGGCGTGCCCGCGATGAGCGCGCCCTGGACCGCGCGCAGGGCGATGAGCTGCCCCGCGGTCTGCGCCAGCGGCAGCGCCGCCCCGAGCGCGGTCGCGCCCAGCGCCGAGACCACCAGCACCCGGCCGCGCCCGTACTTCTCGGACAAAATCGACGCCGGCACCACGCACAGTGCGAGTGCGCCGGTGGCGGCGGAGACAGTCAGCGCGGCGGTGGAGGGGCTGACATCCAGCTCGGTGGTGAAGGTGGGCAACAGTGCCTGGGTGGCGTACAGGGTGTTGAAGATGGCGAGCCCGAACGCCAGCATGGCCAATGTTGCGCGACGGTACTCCAGGCTGCCTTTCTTCATGCCCACCATGCTAGGAAATCCGCAACAAATTTTTGCCGAAATGGTTGCCAGATAAGGCAAGGCTAACCTAGTATGGCTTGTGAGTTCGCAGGGACTCGACGTATCACAGGGAAAGCCAACGCCCGCCCTTCCGGAAACGGAAGTGGCGGGCGCTGGTGTGTGGAGGGCGGAACGAGACGTCGTTAAGCAGATGCCTTTGCGTAGCGCTCGTTGACGTCGTCCCAGTTGACAACGTTCCACCATGCCTCGACGTAATCAGCCTTGACGTTCTTGTACTGCAGGTAGAACGCGTGCTCCCACATGTCCAGCATGAGTACCGGGGTGAAGTCCACGGAGACGTTGCCCTGCTGGTCGGTCAGCTGCTGGATGATCAGGCGGCCAGCGATGTGGTCGTAGCCCAGCACAGCCCAGCCGGAGCCCTGCAGGCCGGTGGCGACACCGGAGAACTGCTTCTTAAAGGCCTCGAAGGAACCGAAGTCGCGGTCGATGGCCTCAGCGATCTCGCCGGTCGGGTTGCCGCCGGCGTTCGGTGCCATGTTCTTCCAGAAGATGGAGTGGTTGGTGTGGCCACCCAGGTTGAACGCGAGGTTCTTGGACAGGGCGCGCAGGCGATCCGGGTTGGCCTCGCCGTTGCGCTCAGCCTCGAGGGCCTCGAGCGCGGCGTTTGCGCCAGCAACGTAGGTCGCGTGGTGCTTGTCGTGGTGCAGCGTCATAATCTCGGCGGAGATGTGCGGCTCCAGCGCGTCGTATGCGTAGGGGAGATCAGGAAGCTCGTAAACAGCCATGATTGATTCCTTTCGTCTGCGAATCAGTTGCGGGGCCCATGGTAGAGAAAATTCGGGAACAGTGTCGCGGGGTGCGTCGTTGTAGAGGGCATGGGATTTTTGTTCGCACCTGAGCCAAAGCTTGTCGACGTCAACTCCGCCCTGCCCGGCCGCCCCGAACCGGTCCTGGCCAACCCGCGCGAGCACGCGGTGCTGGGGACTCCCACCACCGGCCCGTGGCGTGAGGGGCAAAAACGCGTGCTGGTGGGCATCGGCTGCTTCTGGGGCGCGGAGAAGATGTTCTGGCAGATGGACGGCGTGAACTCCACGTCGGTGGGCTACGCCGGCGGGATCACCCCGAACCCGACCTACCGCGAGGTGTGCTCCGGGCAGACCAACCACGTCGAGGCGGTGGAGGTGGTTTACGACCCGCAGGTGACCAGCCTGAAAGAAATTGTCAAGGCAGCGCTGGAGGCGCACGACCCGACACAGGGCTACCGCCAGGGCAACGACGTGGGCACGCAGTACCGCTCCGCCTTCTACACGGACACCGAGCAGGAGGCGGAACAGATCCGCGGGTGGATCCGCCAGTACGACTCGGAGCTGAAAAGCGCCGGCTACGGCGACATCACCACCGAGGTGAAGTCCGTGGAAAAAGACGGCGTGCGCTACTACCTCGCCGAGGAGGAGCACCAGCAGTACCTGCACAAGGTGCCCGACGGCTACTGCCCGCACCACTCCACCGGCGTGGCCTGCGGTATCTAGTTAGTAGCCGTGCTTGGAGGGGAACCCGCCTTTGGGCTTGCGGGTCTTCGTGGCGTCGTTGTGGATCCAACGCGCCACGCGCACGAGCTCGGGGCGGGTGAGTAGCCCCTCGCCGGCGGAATCGCCCTGGCCGTGGACCACGGCGTTCCAATACGCCACGGTCTCGTCGTGGTAGTTGTGCCCGTGCGGGGAGGGGTAATCCTTCGACGGGAGCTGGTCGATGCCGATCTGCCAGTAGGTGACCAGGGGCATCCAGCGCATCGTGTCCAGCGCGTCCAAGTGCTGCGCGGCCGGGGCGGGCACCCCGCGCGAGCCGGGCTCCTTGAGCCAATCCGGGGCCTTCCACGCCAAGGACGGCTCCCACCACACCACCGGGTCGGAGGCGTGCTGGGCGAAGACGAACCGGGGCGCGTCCCAAGCGTGGGCATAGTTGTTGCCCTGGAAATCGCGGCGGATGTGCGTGGGGTGGGCGGTGAAGCGGACGTGGCGGCCGCCGTCGATAAGCGGGAGGCGCTGCGGGGAGCCTTTCTCGCGGTGCTTCGTCAGCTCGCTGTGGTTGCGCGCGAAGCCCGGTGTGCCGGTGAACACGCCGCCCGCGGTGTGTTCCAAAAACTCCTCCACGTTGTCGAAGGCGTCGGAGACCCCGTACGCGCCGAGGGATTCGCCGCCGACGTAGAGCCTTGGGCGCCTGTCCGGCTCGATGGTCTCCAGCTCGCGGCGGATCGCCTCGATGAGCACGCGCGAAGAACGCACCGGGTTTTTCCGGTCCGCCATGTACGAGTACGCCGACGGCAAGTAGGAGTACTGCATGGACACGATCGCGGAATCGCCGCGGGTGACAAACTCGAACCCGGAGGTGTGAAAGTCGTTGATCCACCCCGTGCCCGCCGCCGACATCACGGCGATGTGGCTGCGCTCGAACGCGCCGGTGCGGCGCATTTCCTGCACCGCAACGGCAGCCATCTCCTCAAAGTCCGGCTCGGTGTCTGACTCGGTGTCCAGCCCCACGAAGATGCGGATCGGCTCCATCGCCTCGCCGCTGACCAGGCGCTCGATGTCCTTTTGACCCGGCCCGCCGGCGACCACCGCGCGGCCCTGACGGCCCATCGTGTTCCAATCCACCGCAGAACCGGGCGAGCCCGCGCGCTCCGGACGCTGCGGCTGCGCCGCGCCGCGCATGAACTCGCGATCCAACTCCAGCGCCTGGCGGCTGACGCGCTCCGCAAAACGGCGCACCACCATCCGGTCGCCCACTAGCACCAGCACCGCGGTGCCGCCGGCGATCGCCAGGGGCCACGACGCCACCGGCGGCAGCTTCTTGCCCAACAGCTCGTTGATGGCGTCGATGAACGCCTGAATTGCGTCGCCCACCAGCAGGACCGCGCCGTAGCCGAGGGTGCCCAGCGTGATGCCCAGCGCTTGGGAGCTGACCTTGAACGTGTCGTCGCTTTCCACCAGCGCTTCCTGCTGGGCGCGGCGGCGCAGGGCTGTGACGAAAACGCCGCAGGTCACCCCCGTCATAGCCAGCCGGAGCGGGGCAGGAATGGTGGCCCTTGGCGAGTCTGGGACTGCGGGGCGGATGGCTTGCGAAGCTACCGTCGCAAAGCCATGCCCAATGCCCTGCAACACCCCCACATTCGCGGCAGTCGCCCACCAGCTGTGCGGCAGCAACGACGGTGAGACCGCGCCCCACGTGGCCACCTCCGCACCCGCCAAGCCAGCGCGGAAATTCGGCGGCAAACGCCGCAGTGCCCCCATGCGCACGCCCGGAGTGATGTCGCTGAGCACCTCCAGCGCGCCCATAGGCAACGCAAGCACACCGTCGCGCCTGACGGAATAACGCTTCCGGGCGCGCGCAAACGCATCGGGGAGCTTGAGCACGGCCTCACGGGCATTGCGGAAAAGATCGTCTGGCACGACTGCGATTGTTCCAAATTTGTTCCGGTCGCGGGGACGATAGCGCCGGGGTAGCCTCGCAGCCGTGAACGCGAAGATGCCAAAGATCGTGGCCCACCGCGGATTGTCCGGGCACCACCCGGAACTGACGCGCCGGGCGTTCGAAGAAGCGCTGAAACTGCCCATCCACGGCATCGAATGCGACGTGCGCCTGACCCGCGACGGGCGCGTGGTGGTCTTCCACGACGCCTCCGTGGCCCGCACCACCGACGGCCGCGGGCGCATCGACTGCCTGGACTTCGCCGATCTGCGCGAGCTCAACTGCGGCACCGAAGACGAACCGCAGCAGATCATGTGCCTGGAAGAGCTGCTGGAACTCATGCAGGACTACCCGGACAAGCACATCTATATCGAAACCAAGCACCCCACCATCTACGGCCCCGAAATAGACGAGCAAACCCTGCGCACCCTGCGGTACGCCGGCCTGCACGAATCCGAGAACGTGCACGTGATCTCCTTTTCCCACCGCGCCGTGCGCTACTTCACCCACATGGCGCCCGAGCTGGAGACCTTCTACCTGTTCCGCCTCAAAGAGATGCGGTGGAACCGCAAAGCCCGCATGTTCTCCCGCCCCTACGGCGTGGGCCCGGCCCTGCAGCACCTGCAGCTGCGACGTGAGCTGTTGGGCTACCGCGGGCTGAAAACGTACACGTGGACCGTGAACACCCCGCGCCAGATGCGCTGGTGCGCGGACAACAACGTCGACGTCATCGCCACCGACCTGCCCGACGTGGCGCTGACGACGTTCGAGCAGGTGCCGGCCGCGGCGATTGCGGGGTAAGCAGCCGTGACCGGCATCATTGCGCACCGCGGCTTCAACGGCCTGTACCCGGAAAACACCCGCCGCGCCTTCGAGGAGGCGCTCAAGCTGGACATCGCGGGCATCGAATGCGACGTGAACCTGTCCAAGGACGGCCAGGTGGTGGTCATCCACGACCTCACCGTGGACCGCACGTCCAACGGCAGTGGCGAGGTGGCGCAGCTGCTTGTCGACGATCTAAAGCAACTCAACATCGGCACCGACGACGACCCGCAGGAGATCATGCTGCTCGACGAGCTGCTGGACCTGCTGGACGAATACCCGGGCAAGCACATCCTCATCGAGACGAAGCACCTGTCGCCCTTCGGCGCCGAATTGGAAGAGGCGGTGGCGCACGTCCTGCGCGCCCGCGGAATGGAGGCGGACGAGCGGGTGCATCTGATCTCCTTCAACCCCGAGGCGATCGAGCGTTTCCAGCACCTGCTGCCCGCAATTGAGACATTTCTCCTGGTGGATGAGCCGTTCGTTCAGGTCGGCGACTGCAGCGCCGGGCCGAGTGTGCGGGAGGCGAAAGCGCATCCGGAGCTTTTTGACGGCCAGCTGCGCACCTACGTGTGGACCGTCAACCTGCCCCGGGACATGGAGTGGCTGCACCAACACGGGGCCACGCTGATCGGCACCGACCTTCCCCACATCGCGCTGCAGACGCTGTCTTAGGCGTTTTCGCGCGCGGGTGTGCTGTAGATTTGCGCCCATGGTGCAACGCAAGCCGAAAAAGAAGAAAAACCGCGAAGAGCTGCCCGAGGGCATGTCCCGCCGCGAGGCGAAGCTGGCCGCCCGCGCCGCCGAGCGCGCCCAGTTTCAAAAGGACCCCCGCCCGTTCGGCGGGCTCGCCGCAGAGGCGGACCTGGTCGCGCTGCAGGAGTTCGTGCCGTCGGCCGTAACCGCGTACGACATCAAGGGCACGCCCGTCAACATCGTCACCGTTCTGCCGGGCGCGGTTGCCGCGCTGGTGCGCGAGGAGTCCGAGGGCGGCGAGCGCTTCGTCGCGCTGCAGGTCACCTCCCACTCGCAGAACCCGGGCCGCGACCTCGCATACGCGCTGAACTGGGTAGTCGACGCCAAGCCGGGCGAGACGCTGCAGTCCACCATCGCCGACGGCTCGCAGCCGGAGCTTTCCTCGCTCATCGACGGCTCCGCCACCCCCGACATCACCACCTACCAGGACTTCTCCTGGTGGTTCCCCGCGGGCGCGAGCGTTCCGCCGCAGATCCAGCAGGCGCTGCAGCAGGCCAACGACGCCGTGCTGCCCTCCGAGAAGGTCGGCGCGGACCTGCCGGGCGCCGTCTGGTGGGTCAACCCGGGCGGCGGCAAGGCTCACATCCGTTGGGTGCGTACCGAGGACAACGAGGCACAGATGCTTTCCGCGCTGGCCCGCATCGCCGCACGCGGCGAGCTGAACCTGGGCGAGGGCACCAAGTTCGCCGGCGCCTTCCGCACCCACGGCCTGGTCGTTCCGGTGTTCGACCTCGATCCGTCCGTGGAGGCAGACTCGTACGAAAAGGCCCTGGCCGCGCTGAACACGCAGATCGAGGCGGAGTACACCAACGACGCCGCGCTGAACGCCGAAGAGCGCAAGCAGTTGGACAACATCAAGTCCCGCCAGGTGACCATTTAGCGGTCCGGCGCGGGCACCCCGGTACTCCAGCACCCCGGCGCCCCGGCATCCCGCGCCGGATCCGGCTACTAGGATCCGGCTACCCGTTGGTTTTTCAACGGGTAGCCGGTTCTTGCTAGCCGGTTTCGCGGGTTGGGGCGGGCGTTGCGTGGCGCGCACTGTTCGTTGGGTGAACGTTTTCTTTAATAAAACTCTAAGTTAACTGCGAGTTCATGCTCAGGTTCTACTGTGCCCGCTATGAACGCGATGATCCCGGCTGTCTCCGTGGAGCCGCAGGTCTCCGAGGAGTACGCCGCCTCCCGGGGTAAGAGGCGCCACAAGGTGGATTGGCGCCAGGTGGGTCTTGCCGCACTGCTGATCGGCCCGAACCTGCTGCTGTTGATCCTGTTTACGTACCGTCCGCTCATCGACAACATCAGGATCTCGTTTTACAACTGGAACATCTCCTCGCCGTCGATGACGTGGGTGGGCCTGCAAAACTACATCGACTGGTTCCAGGCCCCGGAGACGAAGACGATTGTGTGGAACACCCTGATCTTCACCTTCTTCGCGGTGGCAGGATCCATGGTGATCGGACTCGCGCTCGCGGTGTTGCTCGACCAGAAACTCTTCGGGCGCGCGGCGGTGCGCTCCATGGTGTTCGCCCCGTACGTCATCGCGGGCGCGGCGATTGGTGTGGTCTTCCAGTTCGTGTTCGACCCGCGGTACGGGTTGATCCAGTACTTCCTCAACCTGCTGCACACCCCGGTGCCGAACTTCTACCAAAACTCCGGCTGGGCGCTGTTCATGATCACGGTGACCTACATCTGGAAAAACGTCGGCTACGTCTTCGTCATCTATCTCGCCGCGCTGCAGGGCCGCCGCCACGACCTCGACGAGGCAGCCGAGATCGACGGCACCCCGGCAGCGCGCCACTTCTTCCGTGTGGTGCTGCCCCAGCTGCGGGGAACCACCTTCTTCCTGCTCATCACCGTGCTGCTGAACTCGTTCCAGGTCTTCGACGTCATCAACGCGATGACCAGGGGAGGCCCATTCACCTACGGCACCACAACCATGGTGTTCCAGGTCTACACCGAGACGTTCGTCAACGGGCGTGCCGGTTACGGCGCCGCCGTTGCCACGGTCATGTTCCTCGTGGTCCTGGTCATCACCGTGCTCCAGATCAAGCTGCAGGAAAGGCTGGACAAGTAGATGTCGACGAAATTTTCGGCAGATGCCGGCAAAGCGAAGCTGACGTCGCAAAGCCCAGCCGCAATCGAACGCGACGAAAACGCCCTGCCGCCGGTGCCGGGCAGCCAAGCAGCGGGGGAGCCGGTCGTCACCGACGCGCAACGCAAACGCAAAGGCGCGCCGGCGGAGACGAGCTCCAAGGGGATGAAAACAGCTGGCTACGTCGCACTCGTGCTCACCGTGCTGCTGATCATGGTGCCGCTGTACTTCATCGTGATCACCTCGTTTAAGACCTACCAGGACGTCTACTCCGACCCGATCACGTTCTGGCCCGACCCGGTGGTGCCCGAAAACTACGCGCGGGTGTGGGAGACCTCCGGCTTCCCGCAATACCTGCGTAACTCCATCGGCATCACGCTCATCCTCACCGTGATCAAGGTGGTCCTCGGCGTGCTGTCCGCCTACGCGTTCGCGTTCCTCCGGTTTCCCGGACGCAACCTGCTGTTCCTGCTGGTGATTGCGGCACTGATGGTGCCCAACCAGATCACCATCATCTCCAACTACGCACTGGCCGCCTCACTCGGCTGGCGGGACACCTGGACAGGCGTGGTCGTGCCGTTGGCGGGCGTGGCGTTCGGGTGCTTCCTCATGCGCAACCACTTCCAGTCCCTGCCAACCGAGATCATCGAGGCCGCAGAGATGGACGGAGCGGGCTTTTTTACCAAGCTGTTCAAGGTCGTCTTGCCCATGTCGTGGCCCACGCTCTCGGCGTTTTTGCTCATCACCGTGGTCAACGAGTGGAACGAATACCTCTGGCCGTTCCTGATCACCGATACGCCGGCCGCGGCGACGCTGCCCGTCGGCCTGACCCGCCTGCAGGACGCGGAAGGCGTGACCAACTGGGCGCCGGTGATGGCAGGCACGGTCCTGACGACGCTGCCCATGATCATCGTGTTCATCCTGCTGCAAAAGCAGATGATCAAGGGCCTGACCGCGGGCGCTGTCAAGGGCTGACCCGCCACAGATTTCCCCACACCAACTCAAGAATGGAGAACCCTATGTCCACCAACTCCCTGACCAAGCGTCTCGGCGCCGCAGCCCTGGCTGCACTCACCGCAGTTTCCCTGACCGCATGCGCGGGCGGCTCCACCAGCGACTCCGGAAACCAGGGCGGCAATGCCGCCGGCGACGAAAACAAGATCGTGTTCTGGTCCAACCACCCGGGCAAGTCCCGCGACCTGGAGCAGGAGCTCATCGACGCGTTTGAGAAGGAAAACCCGGACCTGAGCGTCGAGCTCGTGGACGGCGGCGCGAACTACGAGGAGCTCGCCCAGAAGTTCAACGCTGCGCTGGCCGGCTCGGACCTGCCGGATGTCATCGTCGCCTCCGACGTGACCTGGTTCAACTTCGCGCTCAACGACGCCACCACCCCGCTGGACGAGCTCTGGGAGTCCGAGAACATCAACTCCGACTCCTACGTTGACACCCTGCGCGACGACTACCTCTTCGAAGGCAAGCACTACGGCGTGCCCTACTCCCGCTCCACCAACCTGATGTACTGGAACACCGACGACCTCAAGGCAGCAGGCTTGCCGACGGACCGAGGGCCGGAGACCTGGCAGGAATTCGACGAGTGGGCAGGCAAGCTCAAGGAAAAGACCGGCAACCCGTCGCTGGTGATCCCGGACGGCTCCAGCTACCTGGACTGGTACTTCCAGGGCATGGTGTGGGCGTTCGGCGGCGGCTACTCCAAGGAGTGGGAGCCGACCTTCACCGACCCGAAGACCATCGAGGCGGCGAAGTTCCTGCAGGATCAGGTGCAGAAGGGCCACATCGAGATCAGCACCGACCCGACCGTCGCGTTCGGCAACGGCAACGCGTCGGCTCTGCTGGAATCCACCGGCTCTCTCGGCGGGCTGAAGGAGTCCGCGACTGTACCGTTTATCACCACTTACCTGCCGGGCCCCGGCCCGTCCGCAGCCACCGGTGGTGCTGGTCTGGCGGTGCCCAACGGCATCTCGGACGCGCGCAAGAAGAACGCGGTGAAGTTCATCGACTTCATCACCAACACCGAAAACACCATCAAGTTCTCCCAGAAGACGGGGTACATGCCGGTGCGCAAGGACGCTCTGGAAAACGCTGAAGAGCGCACGTTCCTCGACGAGAACCCGAACGCGGAGACCGCGATCAAGCAGCTCAACGAGAACACCAAGCCGCAGGACTTCGCCCGCGTCTTCGTGCCGGGCGGCGGCAAGCGCATCGGCGGCGCCCTGGACCGCATCACCGTCGGCGGCGAGGACGTGGAGAAGGTCTTCGCTGACCTGGACAAGGAAACCCAGCAGGTCATCGACCGCGACATCACCCCGAAGCTGAACAAGTAGCCCACCCGGCTCGAGCACACGAAGGAGCCGCACATGGCAACCGTTGAGTTCCGCCAAGCGTCCCGTATCTACGACCCGTCACGCCCTCCCGCAGTCAGCCGCGTGAGCCTGGACATCGCCGACGGCGAATTCCTGGTCCTCGTCGGACCGTCCGGCTGCGGAAAGTCCACGACCTTGCGCATGCTCGCAGGACTGGAGCCGGTTGATGAAGGGCAGGTCTTCATCGACGGCAAGGACGTAACGGAAACGCGTCCGCGTGACCGCGACGTTGCCATGGTGTTTCAGTCGTACGCGCTGTACCCGAACATGACTGCGCGCCAGAACATGGCGTTCGCGCTGGAAAACGCCAAGGTGGATAAGGCAACCATCGCGGAGCGCGTGGACTTCGCGGCAAAGATGCTGGAGCTTGAAGACCTCATCGACAAGAAGCCGGCAGCAATGTCGGGCGGCCAACGGCAACGCGTGGCCATGGGACGCGCGATCGTGCGCCAGCCCAAGGTGTTCCTCATGGACGAGCCGCTGTCCAACCTCGACGCGAAGCTGCGCGTGTCCACCCGCGCGCAGATCCTCCAGTTGCAGCGCAGGCTCGGCACGACCACGGTTTACGTCACCCACGACCAGACTGAGGCAATGACGATGGGCGACCGCGTCTGCGTGCTGAAAAAGGGCATCCTCCAGCAGGTGGACACCCCGACGAACCTGTACAACAACCCCGGCAACACCTTTGTGGCTACCTTCATCGGCTCGCCCGCCATGACGTTGATCGAAAACGTGCCGTTCATCGACGGGCACGTCGTCGGCGGCAAGGGCCACGCGCTGGACTACTACATCCCCCGCGAGTTGGCGGCGAAGGTTGATTCCGAGCGCGTGATTGTCGGCGTGCGACCCGAAAACTGGGAGATCGTCGGCGTGAACCAGCCCGGGGAGCACTACGGACTGCCCGTGCAGGTGGACATCGTGGAGCACCTCGGCTCGGAGCTGTACGTCTACGGCCACCGGCAGGAGAGCGCTGACGACGTCATCGCCGTGCGCGGCGACCGCATCACGGTGAAAGTCCCACGCGGTATCGAGGTCGACCAGGGTGACACCATCTACCTGCGGCCGATGGAAGGCGGGGTTGTCTTCTTCGACCCCGAGACAGAGATCAATTACGACTACCTCTGACCCTGCCCCTGAGCCCGGCACCCTGGCGTCCCGCGCTGGATCCGGCTACTAGGAACCGGCTACCCGTTGGTTTTTCAACGGGTAGCCGGTTCTTGCTAGCCGGTTTCGCGGGTGAGGGGGCGGGAGGGCGCCCACGGGCAAAGGGGGAGCGCCCATCGGCAAGGGAGGGCGCGCTGGGCGGCCCCTAGCCGTAGACCTTCTCGCCCGCCACCCAGGTCTGCCAGGTAATCGGCATGCCCGGGCGGTACGCCAGGTTGATGGCGTTTTCCGCGTCGAGGATGTGCAGGTCGGCTGCCGCGCCGGGGACGAGGGTGCCCTTCGCGGGGCGGCCTTGGGGGTCCTTGCCGTTGCCGACATTGTGGCGTCGCAAGGCTTTGGCTCCGCCAGTGGTTGCGGCCTCGATGGCCTCGTCGAGGGTGAGGCGCTGCTGCAGCACTGCGGTGGTGACGCAGAAGTTCATCGAGGAGGTAAAGCTCGTGCCCGGGTTGAGGTTGGAGGCGATGGCCACGGTCGCGCCGGCGTCGATGAGCTTGCGGCCGGGGGCGAGCTCCTCGCGGGTGGACAGGTCGCAGGCGGGCAGCAGCGTGGCCACGGTGTCGGAGTCGGCGAGCAGCTTGATGTCCTCGTCCGACAGGTAGTTCACGTGGTCCACGCTGGCCGCGCCCATCTCCACGGCGAGCTTCACGCCCGGGCCTTCGCCGAGCTGGTTGCCGTGCACGCGCACACCGAGCCCGGCCTTCTTGCCGGCCTCGAGGACGCGGCGGGACTGCTCCTCGTTGAACGCGCCGCGCTCGCAGAACACGTCGATCCACTGCACGTGGTCCTTCACCGCGTCGAGCATCGGGCCGACGACCTGCTCGACGTATTCCTCTGCGTCTGCCTCCGGCGGCACGAGGTGGGCGCCGAGGAAGGTGACCTCGTCCACGTGGCGGGAGGCCACACGCGCGGCCTCTGCCTCGGATTCGACGTTGAGGCCGTAGCCGGTCTTGGTTTCGAAGGTGGTGGTGCCCAGCGCGTGGCCTGCGGAGACGCGTTCTGCGACCAGTTTGTCCAGGCGCTCCTCGCCGGCAGAGCGGGTCGCTTCCATGGTCACGGCGATGCCGCCAGCGGCGTAGGACTCGCCGGCCATGCGCGCTTCGAATTCCTCGGCGCGGTTGCCGTCGAAGACCATGTGGGTGTGCGAGTCCACCCAGCCAGGCAGTACAGCACGCTTGTCGACGTCTACAGTTTCCGCCTGCTTCGCCTCCTCGGGCGCCTGGTCGGCGGGACCGACCCAGGCGATCACGCCATCGTTGATCAGCAATGCCGCGTCTTTGATGGTGCCGAGCTCGGAGACGGTGCGCAGCTCGGAAATACCGGTGATGAAGGTGCTCATAGGTGCCTTTCTTCGGGTGTTTTGCAGGGCCCAGGGTAACGAAATGCGACAGCGCTGACGCCGCCTGCGAAAAGGCGGTGCCAGCGCTGTGGCGGATGGGTTAGTCGCGTGCCTTGAACTCCATCGGGATGCGCACGCCGCGCTCCTCGGCCACCTCGTTTGCGCGGGTGTAGCCGGCGTCGACGTGGCGGATCACACCCATGCCCGGGTCGTTGGTGAGCACGGCCTTGAGCTTCGCCTCGGCGAGCTCGGTGCCGTCAGCCACGGTGACCTGGCCGGTGTGGATGGAACGGCCCATGCCCACGCCGCCGCCGTGGTGGATGGACACCCAGGTGGCGCCGCCGGAAACGGCGGTCATGGCGTTGAGCAGCGGCCAGTCCGCAACGGCGTCGGTGCCGTCGAGCATGGACTCGGTCTCGCGGTACGGCGACGCCACGGAGCCGGAATCCAGGTGGTCGCGGCCGATGACGATCGGGGCCTTGACCTTGCCCTCCTTGACCAGGTTGTTGAAGATCACGCCGGCCTTGGCGCGCTCGCCGTAGCCCAGCCAGCAGATACGCGCCGGCAGGCCCTCGAACTCGACGTACTCCTCGGCGGCGTCCAGCCAGCGGTGCAGGTGCTCGTTGTCCGGGAAGGCTTCCTTGATGGCCTGGTCGGTGACCTTGATGTCCTCCGGGTCGCCGGAAAGGGCAACCCAGCGGAAGGGGCCGAGGCCCTCACAGAACAGCGGGCGGATGTAGGCCGGGACGAAGCCCGGGAACTCGAAGGCGCGGTTGTAGCCGGCCTTGCGGGCCTCGTCGCGGATGGAGTTGCCGTAGTCGAACACCTCGGCGCCCTCGTCCTGGAACTCGACCATGGCCTGCACCTGGGCGGCCATGGACTCGCGGGACTTCTTGGTGAAGGTGGTCGGGTCCGAATCTGCCTCGTTGTTCCAGTCCTCGAACGGGATCTCAGACGGCAGGTAGGACAGCGGATCGTGTGCGGAGGTCTGGTCGGTGACGATGTCGACGGTGAACTCGCCCGCGCGGTGGCGGCGCAGCATCTCCGGGAAGATCTCCGCGGCGTTGCCCACAAGGCCCACGGACAGCGCGCGCTTCTCGTCCTTCGCCTCGGTGACCAGCTTGATCGCTTCCTCGAGGTCGGTGGTGACCTCGTCGAGGTAGCGCTTGGACTGGCGGCGCTTCAGGCGGGCCTCATCCACATCCACGATCAGGCAGGCGCCGCCGTTCAGGGTGACGGACAGCGGCTGTGCGCCGCCCATGCCGCCGCAGCCGCCGGTCAGGGTCAGGGTGCCGGCCAGCGTGCCGTCGAAACGCTTCTTGGCAACGGCCGCGAAGGTCTCGTAGGTGCCCTGCAGGATGCCCTGGGTGGCGATGTAGATCCAGGAGCCGGCCGTCATCTGGCCGTACATCATCAGACCCTCGTCCTCGAGCTTGCGGAAGTGCTCCCAGTTCGCCCAGTCGCCGACCAGGTTGGAGTTGGCGATGAGCACGCGCGGCGCCCACTCGTTGGTCTTCCACACGCCCACCGGCTTGCCAGACTGGACCAGCAGGGTCTCGTCGGATTCGAGGTCCTTCAGGGTCTCCACAATCGCGTCGAACGCCTCCCAGCTACGAGCGGCGCGGCCGGTGCCGCCGTAGACGACGAGGTCATCGGGGCGCTCCGCAACCTCCGGGTCGAGGTTGTTCTGCAGCATGCGCAGCGGAGCCTCGGTCTGCCAAGACTTCGCGGAGATCTCCGTGCCGCGCGGGGAGCGGACCTCGCGTGCGCCCTCGGACCAGTTCTTCGCCATGTGGGAATCCTTTCTCTTGTTGCCCAATCGTGCTAACGGGTAGACAGTAACGCCCGTCACACGTTTGAGAAAGAGTGTTCCGTGATTGGCTGTCTCGTATACGAGACATTCTTGCGGGGCGCTTGTGGCTGCGCTCAATTCCTTCGGGAGCAACCTGGAGCATGCCCGGGTTTGGAGCGCACCCTGGGCAGCGGACCCTGGGAACGCGCCAAATTCGGCCATTCCCAGGGCCTGGCTCCCAGGGTGTGTTGGGAAGGGGGCGAGGCTGGAAGGCGGTCTCGGGATCTCCTACCGCAGCTGGCCTACCACGGCCTCCACCGCCCCGACGTAGTCGCCGCCCTTGACCAGCTGCACGGACTGCTCGATCTCGGGGGCGAGGAAGCGGTCGGTGCTGGGACCTGCCACGCGCGTGCGCAGGGCAGACACCGCCGCGCCGGTTCCGGCGGACGGATTGCCTTCGCGCATGTCCAGGGCGCGCGCGGCGGTGAGGATCTCCACGGCGAGCACGCGCTGCAGCCCGTCGATGCTGCGGCGCAGCTTGCGCCCGGCGGACCAGCCCATGGAGACGTGGTCTTCCTGCATCGCCGACGAGGGGATGGAATCCGCGGAAGCGGGCACCGCGTTGCGCTTGAGCTCGCCGACGATGCCTGCCTGGGTGTACTGGGCGATCATGTGGCCGGAGTCCACGCCGGGGTCGTCCGCAAGGAAGGCGTTGAGGCCGCGGTTGCGTGCGGGGTCGAGGAAGCGGTCGGAGCGGCGCTCGCTTATCGACGCCAAGTCCGCCACCACAATGGCCAAAAAGTCCAGCACGTAGGCCACGGGCGCGCCGTGAAAGTTGCCGTTGGAGGCCACCCGGCCGTCCTTGGCCACCACTGGGTTGTCGTTGGCGGCGGCAAGCTCACGGTTGGCCACGGTGGTGACGTGGTCGAGGGTGTCGCGGAACCCGCCGGCGACCTGCGGGGTGCAGCGGATGGAGTAGGCGTCTTGGACGTCGTTGGCCTTGAACCCCTCGAGCGCGGCGGCGAGGATCGGCGAGTTAGCTGCGACGGTGCGGATGTTGTAGGCGGAGTCGGCCTGGCCCGGGTGGGGGCGCAGCTGCTGCAGGTCGTCGTCGAAGACGGACAGGGTGCCGTTGAGGCCCTCCACGCTCATGGCGGTGGCGATGTCGGAGACTTTGGCTGCCTCGCGCAGGTCGGCGATGGCCAGGCACAGCATGCCGAGCATGCCGTCGGTGCCGTTGATTAGCGCCAGGCCTTCCTTCTCGCGCAGCACGAGCGGTTCGATGCCAGCCTCGGCCAACGCTTCGGCGGCCGGGACGATCTCACCGCCGCGGACGCGGACCTCGCCCTCGCCGAGCAGCGCCAGCGCGCAGTGTGCCAGGGGCGCGAGGTCGCCGGAGCAGCCCAGCGAACCGTACTCGCGAACCACCGGGGTGATGCCGGCGTTGAGGGCCGCCGCGTACGTTTCTGCCACCACCGGGCGCACGCCGGTGCGGCCGGTGCACAGGGTGGACAGGCGCAGCAGCATCAGGGCGCGGATGACCTCGTCTTCCACCTCCGGGCCGGAGCCTGCGGCGTGGGAGCGCACAAGCGAGACCTGCAGCTGGGCGCGCATGTCTTCCGGGATGTGCTTGGTAGCCAGGGCGCCGAAGCCCGTGGACACGCCGTAGACCGGGGTGGGGTCTGCGGCGAGTTCCTCCACTCGCTGACGGGTGGCGGCGATTTCTTCCAACGCGGCCGGGTCGATGGCGACCTCGGCGCCGTGGCGGGCGACGGCCACAACGTTCTCCACGGACAGGGCCCCAATTCCTACAGCAACTGTTTGTGTCATGAGCGCGATATTAGGCCACCTTCGTGGCCTCCATCACACATTTCCGAAGAATTGTTCTCGTAGCCCAGACGCCGCCTCCGCCAACGCTGTGACCAGGAGCTGCGTGTCCGCGCTGCCAACGGGAAACGTCACCGCCAGCGCCGCTGCGGGGCGAGCCACGTGGTCGAGCACCGCAACCGCCACGGACTCCTGGCCTCGGGAGATGGCTTCGCGCTCGGTGGCGAACCCTTGGCGTCGATAGGCAGAAAGCTCCTGCTTGACCTCGCTGTAGCGGCGGCGCTCGCCCGAGGAGCTATAGGCCGCGCGCAGCTCCGCCTCCGGCAGATGCGCCAGCATGATGCGCCCCGAAGCGGTCAGCAGCGACGGCAGGCGCACCCCCACCTCAGTGACCAGCGATACCGCGCCGGGAGCGCGAACCTCGTGCAGGTACACAATCTCCGAGCCCGCCAGGCGCGTCAAGTGCGCCGAACCGCCCGCGAGCTGGGCGATGCGCGCCAGCGGCTTCGTAGCCAAGCGCACCAGCGGCTGCTGCGTGGTGTAGGCCTGCGCCATCCGGTAGGAAGCGAGCCCCAACCCGTACGTGCTCGGCTTGTGCAGGTGCACAACAAACCCGGAATCTTCCAGCTCGCGCAGCAGGTGGTAGGTGGTGGACCGCGGCAGAGATAACTCGCGCTGGATGCGGGTGGCGGAAATCGGCGCGTCCGTGGTGGACAACAGCGCCAGGATGCGCAGGACGTTGTGCGCGGCGGGGACCTGGGGCTTATTCATCGCCCTTAGTATGCCTGCGGCGCTAGGCTCGGAACGCATGAATACCGTTACCGCTGATCTTTTCACCCCCGCATCCGACTGGTCCGGCCGCGACGACGGCCCTGGCCCCGAGCACGCGCGCTGGCACAGCGTCGTGGACACCGCCGCCGCGCCGACCGAAGGGGCGGTGCACCTGATCGGTTACGCCTCCGACGAGGGCGTCGAGCGCAACGGCGGCCGCCAGGGCGCGGCGAAGGGTCCGGAGGCGTTGCGCGCCGCACTCGGCTCGCTCGCGGTGCACGAGGCAAGCACGCTTATCGACGCCGGTACCGTCACCACCCAAAACGACGACCTCGAAGGCTCCCAGCGCGAGCTGTCCGACCGGGTGCGCGACCTCGTCGGCGCCCAGGGCGCTGAAGGCATGACCGTCGTGCTCGGCGGCGGGCATGAAACCTCCTTTGCCACCCACCGAGGCGCCTACGAAGCCATCGGCCCGATGCAGGTGATCAACTTCGACGCCCACTTCGACCTGCGCTCCGCCACCCGCCCCACCTCCGGCACCCCCTTCCGGCAGATCGCGGGCCTGGTCGGCGACGACTTCGACTACTCCGTATTCGGCATTTCCAAGCCCAACAACACCAAGGTGCTGTTCGACACCGCTGCCGAGCTTGGCGTGACCACCGTGCTCGACACCGAGTTGGCGGAAATGACCGTGCGCGAGGCCGCCGAGCGCGCCCTGGCCGCAGTGGAGGGCGACCTGCCCATCCACCTCTCCATCGACCTGGACGTCCTGCCTGCCGCCGTGGCTCCGGGCGTGTCCGCCCCCGCCGGCTTCGGCGTGGAGTACGCCACGCTGCGTGCCATGGTCGCCGCGGTGGCGGCCACCGGGCGTGTGGCGCTGCTGGACGTGGTCGAGCTCAACCCCGACTTCGACGTAGATAACCGCACCGCCAAGGCCGCCGCGCGGCTCGTTGACGATGCGGTGGTGGGTGCGAAGCTGCGTCGATAAGCAGCTGCTTTCTAGAAGATCAGGTGCGCCACCGGCACCGTGATCAGCACGGTGAGCACCACGCGGATGAACCAGATCTGCACCATCTTCCAGATGCTCAGCGGAATGTCGGTGGCCAGCACCGCCGGCACCATCGCCGAGAAGAAGAAGATCTGGCTCACGCAGACCACGGCGACGGTGAACTTCAGCACCATGTCGTCCGAACCCGCGGAAAGCGTGGCCGGCAGGAACATCTCCGCCAGGCCCGACGCCAGCGCGCCCGAGGTCGCCCACGGATCCGGCAGCTGCAGTGCCCACACCAGCGGGTAGAACGCCACTCCGAGCACCTTGAACACCGGGGTGTAGGTGGCCAGCACCAGGCCGATCGTGCCCACGGCCATGATGCCCGGGGTGACCTGCACAGCCATGATCAACCCGTCGCGGAAGTTCGCCCACAGCACCTTGCCCAAGGACTCGGCGCGGTTGAGCTCCAGCTTCGCCTCGCGCCACGCCGCCTTGAAACGGTTGCCCGTGATCTCCTTTTCCGGGTGCGGGGTGGCGCCCGGGTAGTAGTCCTCGGGGATGCGCGACGTCGGGGGGATGCGCACCGTGATCGCGGTGACGATGAACGTGATGATGAAGGTGATGAAGAAGTACGCCGTCCAGTGCTCCATCATGTCCAACGTCTTGGCCACGATCACCATGAACGTCGCGGACACAGTGGAAAAGCCCGACGCGACAATCGCCGCCTCACGGCCGTTGTAGCTGCCGTTTTTGTACATGCGGTCCGTGATAAGCAGGCCGAGCGAGTACGAACCCAAAAACGACGCCACCGCATCCACCGCGGACTTGCCCGGGGTGTGGAACACCGGGCGCATAATCGGCTGCACCAGCACGCCGATGAACTCCATCAGGCCGAAGCCGACCAAGAGACCGAGGAAGATCGCGCCGACCGGGATGAGCAGGCCGACGGAGATGACCAGCTTGTCCAGGATGAACGGGCCGATGTCCGGATTGAACAGCCACGCCGGGCCGAAGCCGAAAGTGAGCATCGCGCACAAGACGATGGCCAGCACCGACAGCGCGGCGAACGCCATACGTGCGTAGTCCTCCTTCCAGCGTCCGGAGACGAACTGGTAGACCGTGCCCGCGATGATGGCGAACAGCGCCAGGAAGCGGGTGCCTTCCCCGAGCGTGGTGGTGATCCAGGTGACGATGTGGTCCAGCAGGATCGTGGACTTTGAGCCGTTGATGGAAAACGGGACGAAGAAGGCGAAGATGCCGATGGCGGAGTAGACGAAGAAGCGCCACACGCCCTTCGCCTTCGGGTCCGACTCACCGGCGGCGCCGACGGTGGGGTCGGCACCGTCGCCGAACGCCGGGTTGTCCAGCTCATCTACGAGCACGCTCGAACCGGCCGGCAAATCCTTGACCGGCCAAGCAGGTGAGAACCGGCGCCGCGAGTGCGGCTGCGGGTCGGTTGTTTCCATCTGAGTCCTTCCAGATTCGTGCCGCCACCCGGGGCGTTAGCTGGGTGACAGGACATTTTTTTCGGTGCTGGGGGATAATTTTTACACGAAACGTGACGCGAAGCACAGTTGGGTGGCCTATGTTCCTTAGTTACTTGCACGTTTTTCCTGCAACGTCCCACTGCACTCCCACGTAAGGAGACTCCCGTGGAAGGTTTCATCGACACCGTCAACGGCGTCATTTGGTCCAATTGGCTTGTCTTTTTGTGTCTCGGCGCAGGCGCGTACTTCACCCTCGTCACCCTGTTCTTGCAGATCCGCTGCCTGCCCGACATGATCAGGCAACTGAAGTCAGGCGAAAGCTCTGAGCAGGGCATTTCTTCGTTCCAATCGCTGATGATCTCCCTGGCCGGCCGCGTCGGCGTGGGCAACATCGCCGGTGTGGCCACCGCGATCGCTTTCGGCGGCCCCGGTGCGGTGTTCTGGATGTGGCTGGTGGCCCTGCTCGGCTCCGCCACCTCCTTCATCGAGTGCTGCCTGGCGCAGATTTACAAGGAGACGGACCGCGACACCGGCGAGTACCGCGGCGGCCCCGCCTACTACATCGAAAAGGCGTACAAGCACACCTCCGCGGCCCCGTTCATGCTGGTCTACGCCATCATCTTCGCGGTGTGCATGCTGCTGGCCACGTCCTACTTCCTGCCGGGTATTCAGGCCAACGGCGTGGCTGCGGCCGTCGATAATGCATGGGGCATCAACATCTGGGTCTCCGCCACCATCATGACCGTGCTGCTCGCGTTCATCATCATCGGCGGTGTCAAGCGCATTGCGAACTTCGCCTCCATGGTTGTGCCGTTCATGGCCGGCATCTACATCATCATTGCCATCGTGGTGCTGTTCGCCAACGCTTCCCAGATTCCCGAGGTCTTCGGCACCATCGTCCGCGCCGCCTTTGACAAGGAAGCCGCGTTCTCCGGCATGCTCGGCGCCGCCATCATGTGGGGCGTCAAGCGCGGCATTTACTCCAACGAGGCCGGCCAGGGCACCGGCCCGCAGTCTGCAGCAGCAGCCGAGGTCTCCCACCCGGCCAAGCAGGGCTTCGTCCAGGCGTTCGCCGTCTACATTGACACCCTGTTCGTCTGCTCCGCCACCGCCTTCATCATCATCTCCACCGACATGTACAAGGTCTTCGAGGGCCAGTCCGAAGACGGTGCGTTGATCTACGAGGGCTCGCTTGCCGACGGCATTCCTGTCGGCCCCGGCTTCGTCCAAGAAGCCCTGAACTCCTTCTCCGCCGGCCTGGGCCCGTCGTTTATCGCCCTGGCGATCATGTTCTTCGCCTTCACCACCGTGCTGGCGTACTACTACATGGCAGAGACCAACTTCACCTACCTGAACCGCTGGGTGAAGAACGAAGGTGCACGTAAGGCCATTATTTGGGTCCTGCGCGCCCTGATCCTCGTGGCTGTCTTCATCGGTGCGACCACCACCCCGGGCACCGCCTGGGCGCTCGGCGACATCGGCGTCGGCGCGACCGCGTGGCTCAACATCGTGGCGATTCTCTTCCTGCAGGTCCCGGCGCTGAAGTGCCTGTGGGATTACCGCCGCCAGAAGAAGGCTGGCATCGACCCGCACTTCGACCCCGAGGCGCTGGGCATTAAGAACGCCGACTTCTGGGTCGAGCGCAAGAACCGCATGATCGAGGCTGGCACTTGGCCGGGCGTTGAGGGCAAGGTTGTCACGACGACCCGCAACAACTAGCCGTAATCAAACCGGCTACCTAGGCGGGTGTGGTCTGTTTTCCGGGGCGGGGTGATCACTATGGTGATCTCCGGAATGGTGGGGAGTGCTCATGAGGTTCCTTCCGCATCAACCCGGTCGGGGTCGAGATGATGGGTAAAACTGATCAGGATAAGACGGTGTAGCCGGCCTCTTCGATGGCCCGGCGAACCATCTCCGGAGGTACGGCACCGGTGACCGTGACGGTGGAAACACCACCAGCGGCGAGATCAATCTGGACGTCGTCGACCTGGGGGAGGGCCTGAAGGGCCTGGGTCACGCTTTTCACGCAGTGCCCGCAGGTCAGGCCGGTGACCTGGTAGCTAGGGGAGGATCCTCCTGCTGACGAGTCGCTGGCGGCAGGGGTGGAGGCGGTGTCGGCATGTGAGGCGGGTCCGCAACAGCTGCAGCCGTGGGAGGCCATCGGCAAGAGGTGGGGCGGGGAGGTGGTCATGGGAAAGCTCCTATGGGTCGTTGGGATGCGGTAACGCTCGTTAGCATATACCCCCCGGGGGTACATTTTCAAGGGGTGGAGGGCACGGCCCTCACGCGGGGCAGGGTGTGGTCACCGAGCAGCCTCCTCACTGTCGGGAGGGGACAGCGGGAGGCGGAGGGCAAACACCGCTCCGCGACCGGGTCCGGGCACCTCCTTGACTGATACCCCCCATGGGTATAGGTTGAAGGTTGTTGGGGCACCTCCACTTCTGCCCCTCAGGACATCAAGGAAAGGATCATCTGATGAGCGCCGTAACAAAGAAGTACATCATCGAAGGCATGACCTGTGGACACTGCAAGTCCTCCGTGGAGGAGGAGATCGGCGAGGTCGCCGGTGTGACCATGGTGGAGGCCACCGTGGATACCGGGCAGGTGACCGTCACGGGTGAAAACTTCACCGACGACGATGTTGTCGCCGCTGTCACGACAGCCGGCTACACCGTCAAGCCCTAATCCCTGGGCCCGGTCCCCGCCTCACGTAGACACGGCCGGGCCAACCCTGCTGGATATGCCCATCAGGCCCAGCCATGCCGGTTCGATATCCCCGACGGTGCATCTGTGGGCGGGCCTTTTGGGACCTCGGAGATGCACCTCACCACTGTTTGCTGAAGGACTGATCACTGATGATTCAAACTCAACCGTCGGTTGACCTATTCCAGGTCGATCTGGGCGTCACCGGCATGACCTGTACGTCGTGCTCAGGGCGGGTGGAGCGCAAGCTCAACAAGCTCGATGGCGTGGAGGCCACCGTCAACTTCGCCACCGAATCCGCCTCCGTCAGTTACGACCCCACCAAAGTCGACGCCGATCGGCTGATCGAAACCGTGCGGGGTGCCGGATACGACGCGTTCACCATGGGGGATCAACACGCCTCCGCCGTGGACAGCGGCCCGGAGGAGGACACCGAGGTGGTCGGTGACCGCCACGAACAGGCCCGCGAGGCCGAGGCCACAGACCTGAAGTCGCGTCTGATCGGGTCGACGATCCTCTCCGTTCCGGTGGTCGCGATCTCGATGATCCCGTCCCTGCAGTTCATGAATTGGCAGTGGGCCCTACTCGTCATGTCCACCCTGATCTACTTCTACGGTGGCGCCCCGTTCCACCGGGCGACCTTAACCAACCTGCGTCACGGCTCGACCACGATGGACACACTCGTGTCTCTGGGCACTACTGCTGCGTATCTGTGGTCGCTGTGGGCCTTGTTTTTCGGCAACGCCGGGCACCCCGGCATGGTCATGGAGATGAGCCTGCTGCCCCGCGATGACGGCATGGACCACATCTACCTCGAGACCATCGCCGTAGTCATCACCTTCCTGTTGCTCGGCCGGTGGTTTGAGGTCCGCGCCAAGGGCCAGTCCTCCGCGGCGCTGAAGTCCCTGCTGGACATGGGTGCGAAAGACGCCGCGGTGATCCGCGACGGTGAGGAAGTCCGCGTCCCGGTCTCCCAGCTGACAGTCGGTGACGTCTTCGTCGTCCGCCCGGGTGAGAAGATCGCCACCGACGGTCGTGTCATCGAGGGCACCTCGGCCATCGACGAGTCGATGCTGACCGGCGAGTCCGTTCCCGTCGAGGCCGCCCCCGGCACCCCGGTCACGGGCGCGACGATCAACACCTCCGGTCGACTGCTGGTCGAAGTCACCCGCACAGGTTCGGAGACCACGCTGTCCCAGATGGCCAAGCTGGTCACTGACGCCCAGGCGAAAAAAGCCCCGGTCCAGCGCCTGGTGGATAAGATTTCCTCGGTCTTCGTCCCGACGGTCATTGTCGTCTCCATCATCACCCTGATCGTCCACCTCGCCGCCGGCAGCGGGGCGAACTGGGCCTTTTCCGCCGCAGTCGCGGTGCTGATCATCGCTTGCCCATGCGCCCTGGGACTGGCCACCCCGACCGCCCTGCTGGTGGGCACCTCCCGGGGCGCACAGCTTGGCTTGTTGATCAGGGGCCCGGAGGTCCTTGAATCCACCCGCCAGGTCGACACCATCGTCATGGACAAGACCGGCACCGTCACCTCCGGGGTCATGTCGGTCACCGGCGTCCACGCCGCCGACGGCTACACCAACAACGAGGTCCTCGCCTTGTCGGCGGCCGTCGAAGCAGGCTCCGAGCACCCCATCGCCAAGGCGATTGTCACCGAGGCCGAGCGCTCCGGGAACATCCAGGAGGCCACCGACTTCGACAGCACCGCCGGCCGGGGCGTCACGGCCACCGTCAAGGGTCACGTCGTCACCGTCGGCCGCCCCGCCGGCCAGCTGCCCCGTGACCTCACCACCGCCTTCGACCACGCACAGTCGCAGGGCGCGACCCCGGTGGCTGTCTACGTCGATGACCAGCCCGCCGGTGTGGTCGTGGTGCGCGATGTCATCAAAGACTCCTCAGCGGAAGCGGTCGCCCAGTTCCGCAGGCTGGGGTTGAGGCCGTACCTGCTCACCGGCGATAACGCGAAGGCCGCGGCCGCCGTCGCCCAAGAGGTGGGCATCGATGCGGCCAATGTGAGTGCCGAGGTCATGCCGCAGGACAAGGTCGCGGTCATCGAGAAGCTACAACATGAGGGCAAGAAGGTCGCCATGGTCGGCGACGGCGTCAATGACGCGGCCGCCCTGGCCCAGGCCGATCTGGGTCTGGCCATGGGGGCGGGCACGGATGTCGCCATCGAGGCCTCCGATATCACTTTAATGAACAACGACCTGCGCTCCGCGGGCGATGCCATCCGTCTGTCACGTCGCACGCTGGGCACCATCAAGGGCAACCTGTTCTGGGCGTTCGCCTACAACGTCGTGCTGATCCCGGTCGCCGCGATCGGTTTCCTCAACCCGGGGTTGGCGGGCATTGCGATGGGCTTCTCCTCGGTGTTCGTGGTCTCCAACTCCCTCACGCTGCGTAGATTCAAGTCCTCCCACGACAACACAAGTTCCTCACCGCAGCCCGCTCGCCCCTCCGTGCGGCAGCCGGTCACCGCCTAATCCGCATCCTTTGCTAGCGGTAAGGAACCCCGTATCCTCCTCCTGCGGCTGAGTCCCTCCAATAACACTCAAACCTCCGTCCCCAAGTACCTGCTCCTGACCTCTCCCCCGGCCCCACCCGGCAGGCCCCTCCGGGCTGACAATTTGCCGACTACTTATCCGAATAACGCCACAGGGCGTGGGAACCATGAGGTTCTCACGCCTCATTCCATACCCTCGGGCTTTCCATCCTGATCGACCCGCAACTGACTCAGGACATACCTGCCCCCTTTTTTTCAGCAAGGAGACCATTGTGGATACTCGCACCCCTGATCAGACCGTTTCCTCTTCGGGTGGGGCCGACACCTGTCACACCACCCATGGCTACATCAACGACAAGGATCGCTATCTCGCCCGCCTCAAGCGCATCGAGGGACAGGCCCGGGGCCTGCACAGCATGGTCGACGAGGAACAGTACTGCATCGACATCCTTACCCAGATCTCCGCGGTCAATGCTGCCCTACGCAGCGTTGCCCTGGGACTACTCGATGACCACATGAAACACTGCGTCCGTGACGCCGCCAAGTTAGGAGGAGAGGAGGCCGACGCCAAGTTCCAGGAAGTCACCGACGCTATCGCCCGTTTCGCCCGGTGACAGGCCGGGACCCGACCACCACACCCCCGTCGAGAACGGCGGCCAGGCCACTCTGACCGCCCCTGTTGCCGGCTGGAGGCTTCGGAGTCCTGCTGCTGGCGGCGACATGATCGGGTTGATGGCCACTGTTGCTGCTGGTCGAAAAGATCGCGCCACTGAACAACCTTGACCACATCCCCACCTGCAACATCAACCGGTGCTGTTGCAAAGTTGGGGGGAGAGCCGCAGCCCTGAAGGCGGCCGACGGTCAATGACCTCGAGCGCTATCCTAACCACGATCTGCGCGCACTTCAGGGTTTTCGGGATCAGGGACAACAGCACCGCTGCGATTAGATGTATCTCTAGCCCTCTGTGTGCACGCAAGTCCGGAGTTTGTCCGACGATAGCGGGGTTAATGAACCCTGTGGGCGTTGTGGAAGATCCACCACTCGTACAAGCACATCACCGCGGCGACGCCCTCCCAGCAGCCGACGGCGAAACACCATCGGCCCCGCCGGCGCCGCTGCTCAGGAAGCCAGTGGAGTGGCACTCACAGACCTCCGAGACTGCGCCGACAGAAGGCGCGCCTCCCCTGCCCCGTGGGGGCCGTCTCTGCATTCGTGCGTTCAGCGCCCGTTACCTCACGCCAGCATGGTCGTCCTCCGGGGCGCCGGTCTGCGTGGTGTCGGCACGTTCGTCGCGTGCGGTGACATGCCCCTCGCGTCGCATGCGTTCAACCATGTGCGGGTAGTGCAGTTCGAACGCAGGCCGCTCGGAGCAGATACGCGGTAGCGAGGTGAAGTTGTGGCGCGGCGGCGGGCAACTAGTCGCCCACTCCAGCGAGTTGGGTGCTGTTGCAAACAGGAATTCCAAATAACTAACTATTTGTTAGTGTGCAGCACAACGCTGGTACCGGATCCGCCGTTTTCGTCGAAAACGCGAGTTTGCAACAGCACCTATCAGGTCCTAGTTCTGGTTCTGTGGCGGCAGCGCCGCAACGAGCTGGACGTCGAAGTCCTGCGGACCCAGGCTGGCGGCACCGCCTGGCGAACCGAGGTCGTCGAAAAAGGCGGCGTTAGCGTCGATGTAGTCCACCCACTTGTCTGGGACATCGTCTTCGTAGAAGATGGCCTCAACCGGGCAAACGGGCTCGCAGGCACCGCAGTCGACGCACTCGTCGGGGTGGATGTAGAGCATCCGTTTGCCCTCGTAAATGCAGTCCACGGGACATTCTTCGACGCAGGCTCGATCCAGGACATCAACGCAGGGCTGGGCGATTGTGTAGGTCATCGGATCTCCGATACTACGGATAAAGACGTGGAAAATAGGTTCACTGTCATCCTACTAGCTCCCCGATCCTTCACCAATGGGCACATATCTTCGATTACCCCCGCCGCCAGTAGCGGTAAGGATAGTGGAACCGGTCAGCTGGTCACCGTCGCATGCTGGTACAAACATCAGCGACAGGAGGCCGGTGATCGAACGGTGCCGGTCCATGGTCTCGCCGCGAAAAACGGACCCTCGGCGGGCTCAAACACCCCAGGGGAAGTCCCTATCTTTCTTATTGCTTCAGTTTGGCAATGGTGATCAAAACAGCGGAGTCCTCGATTGCCTCGAGGCTGTGCCGAGATCGCGGCACGATCAACAGATCACCGCTGCGACCTATCCAGGTCTCATCGCCCGTCCTGAGTTGGACACGCCCTTGTAGGACATAAATCGTGGATTCATCGTGATTGTCGCGCTCTCCGAGCTCGGCACCCTGACGTATCCCGACGACGGTCTGCCGCAGAACTTTTTCGTGTCCGCCGAAGACGGTATCGGCGGCACGAGCACTAGGGGCGATGACGGCCTCTTTAAGTTGCTTGCGGGCGAGGGCCTCGATCGATATTTTGTGCATATAAACAACCTTTCGGAGCCGGTCTGGGAAGCATCGAATGGTGAGGAGACCATGTTTTTGTTCATGCGCTTTCCCTGATGGCCCAAGAAGTTAACGCAGTACGTAAAAAGTGGACTCTGACGTGTCAGTGGTAGGGATCCTCCGTGGGCGGGCCGATGCGCAGGATAGCGGTCAGCGCTTGGTTTCGGTTACTGACATCGTACGGCAATATCGGTCGGCTCGACCTGATCCTGGAAGCCGAAAACGACACCACCAATCGGTATAAACTGGCCAAACAGGCCGACGTACTGATGCTCATCTATCTGTTGGGACCAACCGGTGTCATCAACCAACTCGGCAGGCTCGGTTATTCCTTCTCCGAAACTGACCTGAAACGCACCGTAGAGTACTACGTGTCCCGCAGCTCAGAAGGATCCACACTCAGCCGGGTGGTCCATTCCTCGGTGCTCTCCCGCTTCAACGAGGACCGGGCCTGGGCCCTTTTCCGCGAAGCCGTGGTCGCGGACCTGGATGACACCCAGGAGGGAACCACCCGCGCAGGAATTCATCTGGGTGCGATGGCGGGCACGGTGGATATCCTAACCCGCTCTTTTGCCGGTCTTCAGACCGAAGCCAACGCCCTTACCTTCGATCCTCGACTGCGTACCCACCTGGAAAAAGTGGAATTCCAGATCCAGTACCGCGGGCACCTGATCGATGTTGCCCTGAGCATCGATAGTCTCCTGATCCGACTACACCCCAGTACTGCGCCACCCATCTACGTGGGGAGCGCGGGAGCGTATGTGGAACTCGCCGGTGGGGAGTCAACGGACCTATTCGAGGCACGACGCGGCCTGCAGAACAAACCTACCCCGGACCTAACCAGGTGAGAAAACCCATGATGTCTGCCAAGCAGGCCGAAGCCAGGAGCATGACCGGTTCCCTTCGGCGGAGAGCACAGCTGCCGAAGACCCACGCTGGCCGGGCACCACCGGGGAAGAACCGTCATGACGCAGATCCTCGGTATTTACCTAACTGGACTGGAACCGTACCGGGATACGACAACGAGCACAGTTGCCTGGGACCGGGGCACAGTGGGCTCCACGACATGGTCACAACTCGCTAGGCGGAAGGACGTTTCATGGACGTAGGAAAATACGACAAGGTCAGGGCCGGTACCGGCTTCATCGCGGCGTTGGATCAAAGCGGGGGCAGTACCCCGAAAGCGCTGAAACTTTATGGGATCAACGAGGACGCCTACTCCAGTGGGGAGGAGATGTTTGGTCTGGTGCATAAGATGCGCACGCGCATCATTACCAGCCCCAGTTTCGACGGTGACCGGATCCTCGGGGCGATTTTGTTCGAGGACACAATGGACCGCGACATCGGGGGAATGCCTACAGGGGATTATCTGTGGAAAGTCAAAGACATTGTGCCGTTCCTCAAGATTGACAAGGGCCTGGCGGAAGAAACCCACGGGGCTCAGGTCATGAAGCCCCTCCCTGATCTGGACAACCTGCTCGAGCGTGCGGTAAGCAAGCACATGTTCGGCACCAAAATGCGCTCGTTCATCAGGCTTCCCGGGGAGGGGGGGGTGGACGCTGTCGTTGCGCAGCAGTTCGCGATCGCTCAGCAGATCCTCCGGTTCGGGCTGGTACCCATTGTCGAGCCTGAGGTCGACATCCACAGCCCCCGGAAGATCGAGGTAGAAGACCAGCTCCGGGTGACCCTGCGCAAAGAGCTCGACCAGCTGAAGGAGGACCAGGCGGTCATCCTCAAACTGACGCTTCCCGAAACTGATGACTTCTACCGCGAGCTCGTGGAACATCCGCGGGTGCTGGCACTATCAGGCGGCTACTCGCGCGGAAGCTAACGCTCGCCTGGCACGCAACCCCGGAATAGTCGCCAGTTTCTCCCGCGCCCTGACCGAAGGGCTCACCGTCACCCAGGACGACCGCGAATTCGACGCTGTCCTGGATGAAACAATCGGCACTATCGCGGAAGCCTCACGCACCTGACTACGCCTTCCGAAAAGGCGCGGTGCGCCTGATCAACTGCTTATACAGCGGTGCCCGACCCGGACATGAGCGATCTGGGTCGGGCACCGCCGTGGGTGTCTCCTGCTGGAATCAGCCGTTGGACAGAGGTGAGAAAAAGTCCGCGCGCACCCCCAGGGCACGGTCGGTGCGCTGGATGGACTCATCACCGTCTTCCACGGTGCCAGCCAGGGCACGGATTGCGTCGATGTTCTCGGGGATGACGATGGCCTGGTTGTCGACCGTGTACGTCCAGAACAACTCATTGCCCTGCACGGTCAGGATATCTTCCCAGATGGCGACCTCATACATATCGCCCCGTGGCCGGCCTAGATCTCGCATCAATTCGACGGTGCTGTTGACCGCCACGATTCCATCGGAGCGCCGCACGAAAGCGATCCGCGGCATCGCCTTCAACGCTTCGAGAACCTCTTCTGTGTCTGCCGGGCGGGTTAGCTCGATGGTCCAGAAATGCAGGTGGTTGTGGGTGTGCGCTCCCTTGGCCGCCATGGTCACCACATCCAGGTCGGGGACCACCGACTGGGCGTCTGGGCCTTGATGGCTGGGAATACGACCTTCGGGAACTATGGTGTTCATGATCCCCGAGTGGTCGGATTCCCACGGATCGGTGGCCCGGCGGACAAGCACTCCCCGCGCTTTGGACAGCAATCCAGCGTCCTGGAGTGCGATAAGGGTGCGGACAGTGCCGGTGGTGTTGCAGGAAACCACGCGGGTGGTGTCGCGTCCAAGCGTGGAACTGTAGTTGGCGTGGGCAACGAAGGAGTGGCCGGTGAGACTGTGCTTCTCCCCGCCCTGGAACACGGACTTGACTCCATGGGTGCGATAGAGGTCGAGGTTGCCGGCCCCGATGGTGGACGGGGTGCAGTCCACCACGACATCCGCGTTGTCGAGCAGGTCCGGTAGTTTCCCGGCGATGGGATATCCGGCAGCGCTCATCTCTTGGTGGGCTTCTTCGGTGGAGGCATAGACCGGGATGCCCTGCGTGATGGCGGTGGCGACCCGGTAATCGGTGGTGACGTCGCTGACCCCGAGGAGTTCCATGTCTTCCTGGGCTCTCACCGCGTCGGCTACACGTTTACCGATGACACCGTACCCGTTTACTGCAACCTTGATTTTATTCGGCATGCTGATTGTCCTTCCCGGAAATCCTCGTTTGGCCCGATGGCCGTATGGTCGTGTTTCTCATCTGGGGTGGTCGGGGAATGTCCTTATTCAGAGCTCGTTGAGCATCTGCTCCATCTCGGCGATCTCGGCCTCCTGATCTTCAATGACCTGCTCAGCCAGAGCGATGGCCTGCGGGTTCTGGCCATCAGTGACCTCTTCGCGGGCCATATCGACCGCGCCCTCATGGTGGGCGGTCATCTGCTCAAGGTAGAGCCGGGCAGCCTCGGTGCCCTTGGCGTCCTCGAGGGCTGTCATGTCCTCCTCGCTCATCATTCCACTCATCCCGCCATGGTCCATCTCACCCATATCACCGGTGACCGGATCTTCTTCCCAGGTCTCGAGCATGGTATTCATCCGGTCGATCTCCGGCCCCTGGGCATCGATAACACCCTGGGCGAACTCGATGACCTCGGCCGGGATATCGTCCTTGGCCAGGAGGATTTCACTCATCTCCACGGCCTGTTGGTGATGCGGGATCATCATCTGCGAGAACATGATGTCCGCGTCATTGTGCTCGGCGGAGACCTCTCCGGCCGCCCCCGTCTCTGTCTCAGGATCCGTGGTGGCCCCGGTCGTTTCGGTGGTGTCGGGGGCGGACGTAGTGGCGATGGTCGTGGTGTCGGTGTTTTCTCCCTCAGTGTTATCTGCGCAGGCGGACAAAACCAGGGTGGAGGTCAAGGCGAGAGCGGCGATGGTGATGGTGCGCTTCATGGGGGTTCCCTTTCGGAGGTTGTGTATGGGGGAGTCGATGAAGGATTGAAAGTCAGCGGACGGGGGCTGCAGAGCTCATAGCAGCCTTCTCCTCCTTCCCGTCGGTCGGAGCCAGGTGGGCCGGATCCAAATCAATGCGGCGCAACAGCTGGGCGTTCAGGGCCACCACGATGGTCGAGGCAGACATCAAGATCGCGCCCACGGCCGGGGACAGCACGAACCCGATCGGGGCGAGCACGCCGGCGGCCAGCGGCACGGCGAGGATGTTGTAGCCAGAGGCCCAGATGAGGTTCTGGATCATCTTGCGGTAGCTGGCCTGCGAGAGCTCAATCATCGACAGCACTGCCCGCGGGTCGTCACTGGCCAGGACCACCCCGGCAGATTCCATGGCCACATCCGTGCCGGCCCCGATGGCGATACCAACCTCCGCGCGGGTCAGAGCGGGGGCGTCGTTGACACCGTCGCCGACCATGGCCACGCTCAGGCCACGCTCCTGTAACTGGGTGACCTTGGTGTCCTTGTCCTGGGGCAGGACCTCGGCGAAGACCTCATCGATCCCCAGGTCCTTGCCAACCGCCTGGGCCACCTGCTGCGCGTCACCGGTGATCATCGCGACCTTCACTCCGCGGTCCTGCAGGGCTTTCACGGCGGCGTGGGATTCGGGGCGGATCTTGTCCTCGACGGCCACCGCGCCGATGATCTGACCGTCGCGGACAATATGGAGCACACCGGCCCCACGCCCGGTCCACGCGCTGGTGGTGTCGGTGAGCTCGGCCGGGGTGGTGAGGTTGAACTCGCGCAGCATGTTCGGCCCGCCCACGAGGATCTCAGCGCCATCGACAGTGGCCCGGACCCCCCGGCCGGAGGCGGCGCTGAAACCAGTTGCACGGATTTGCCGACGGGAGGCCTCGGGATGGGCGGCCGCGGCCGCCACGATGGCGCGGGCCACGGGGTGCTCGCTGTCGGCCTCCGCGGCGGCGGCCAGGGCCAGCAGCTCGCCCTCGGTGACGCCGACAGTTGCCGCGACACCGGTGACCGCGTGCGCCCCCTCGGTTAGGGTGCCGGTTTTGTCGAAGAGCATCACGTCGATGGTGCGCATCCGCTCGAGCGCCATCCGGTCCTTGATGAGCACCCCGGATTTCGCGGCCCGCTCGGTGGAGATCGCAGTGACCAGCGGAATCGCCAGGCCCAGGGCGTGCGGGCAGGCGATGACCAGTACCGTGACCGTGCGCGTCACGGCATCGTCCGGGCTGCCGATGATGGTCCACACCACCGCGGTGATCAGAGCGGAGATCAGCGCGAACCAGAACAACAACGCCGCCGCCCGATCCGCCAGGGCCTGGGCCCGGGAGGAGGACTCCTGGGCGTCGGCAACCAAGCGTTGGATCCCGGCCAGGGCGGTGTCCCCGCCGGTAGCCTCCACCCGGATGCGGACGGTGTTGTCGGTGGCCACGGTACCGGCGACCACCTTGTCACCGGTGTCGCGGAAGACGGGACGGGATTCGCCGGTGATCATCGCCTCATCGAATTCGGCGGCTCCGTCGAGGATGGTTCCGTCGGCCGGCACCCGGGCACCGGCCCTCACCAGCACGACGTCGTCGACGACCAGCTCGGAGATGGCCACGGTGCGGGTGGTCCCGTCGATGATTTTCTCGGCCTCATCCGGCAGCAGGGCAGCCAGCGCGTCAAGCGCGGAGGACGCGGCCCCGAGAGCACGCATCTCCAGCCAGTGGCCCAGCAGCATGATGGTCACCAGCAGGGCCAACTCCCACCAGAAGTCCAGGTCAAGATCGCCCAGCCCCAGAGTGGTGACCCAGGAGGCGACAAACGCCACGGTGATGGCCATGGCGATCAGGAGCATCATCCCGGGTTGGCGGGATTTCAGTTCGTTCCATCCGCCCTTGAGGAAAGGCGTTCCGCCGTAGACGAAGATGATCGTGCCCAGCACCGGGGGGATCCAGGTGGATCCGGGGAATGCCGGGAGGTGGTAGCCGAGCAGCTGGGCGACCATGGGGCTGAAAATAACGACGGGAATGGACAGAATCAGCGACCACCAGAAGCGGTCCCGAAACATTGCGGTGCTGTGTCCGGCGTGTTCGCCGTGACTATGAACGTGGTGGTCTTCGTCCATGGCGGAGTGCGGGTGATCGTGCGGCATCGCCTGGCCGTGGGTGTCGGCATCTGCGTGGTGTTCGTGGCTGGCATGATCCGGGTGGTGGGTGTGGCCTGTTTCCGGAGCGGGGTGATCACCATGGTGATCACCGGAATGGTGGGGAGTGCTCATGAGGTTCCTTCCGCATCAACCCGGTCGGGGTCGAGATGATGGGTAAAACTGATCAGGATAAGACGGTGTAGCCGGCCTCCTCGATGGCCCGGCGAACCATCTCCGGAGGTACGACACCGGTGACCCTGACGGTGGAAACACCACCAGCAGCGAGATCAATCTGGACGTCGTCGACCTGAGGCAGGGCCTGAAGGGCCTGGGTCACGCTTTTCACGCAGTGCCCGCAGGTCATGCCGGTGACCTGGTAGCTCGGCGAGGACCCTCCTGCTGACGAGTCGCTGGCGGCAGGGATGGAGGCGGTGTCGGCACGTGAGGCAGGTCCGCAACAGCTGCAGCCGTGAGAGGTCATCGGCAAGAGGCGGGGCGGGGGGTTGGTCATGGGAAAGCTCCTATGGGTCGGTGGGATGCGGTAACGCTCGCTAGCATATACCCCCCCCGGGGTACATTTTCAAGAGGTGGAGGGCACGGCCCTCACGCGGGGCAGGGTGTGGTCACCGAGCAGCCTCCTCACTGTCGGGAGGGGACAGTGGGAGGCGGAGGGTAAACACCGCTCCGCGACCGGGTCCGGGGGAGGTAGCGGTGAGAGTGCCGCCGTGGGCCTCGATCAATGCCTTGGAGATGGTCAGACCGATACCGGCCCCGCCGTTGTCCCGGCTGCGGGCGGCATCCCCCCGGTAGAAGCGTTCGAAGATGTGTCCGAGCTGGCCAGGTGGGATGCCCTCGCCGTCATCGGCGACGTGGATGAGCGCGGTGGACGCCCCCTGTCGGTGGACGCTGATCCGGACCTGCCCGCCGGCCGGGGTGTGCCGTAGCGCGTTCGACAGGAGATTGCTCATCACCTGGCCGAAGCGTTGCCGGTCCACGAGCACCCGGGCGGTGTCCGTAATGGTCTCGACCTATAAATCGACGCCTTTGACAGCATAAGCTTCCCCCGCGGCAGCAGCGGCGGTATGGAGCAGATCCCCGAGTCCTTCCTCCGCCAGGTCCAAATCGATCCGGTGTTCCTGGGCCCGGGAGACATCGTCGATGTCTTCCATCAACCGGGTCAGGCGGGTGAGTTGGTCAGCCATGATCGTGTGGGTGGCATTATTCCAGTCCACGGCCCCGTCCTGGAGACCATCGAGGTAGACCGTGAGCACCGATAAGGGGGTGCCCATTTCGTGGGCCAGATCAGAGAGCATCTGGCGACGGACCTGTTCGGTGTGTTCCAGCCGGTCGGCCATGGTGTTGAAAGCATGCGCCAGGGTGGTGACCTCGGGGCCTGCTTCTCCGGCGGGCACGCGGATACGATAGTCGCCCGCCGTCAGGCTGGTAGCGGCGCGGGTGAGATCCTGCAGGGGGGTGCGCAGGCGACGCGATAACCACAGGCTGGCCAGCAGGGCGCTGATCAAGGCGGTGGGCAGGGCAACGGCCAGGGTGATCAGGTTGGCGTCCCGGTAGGCCTGCTCGGCATGAAACAGCTCCAGCGAGGGGTACTCCCGGCCGGTCATCAACATATGATCCTGGAACAGGGTCGGGCCCACCATCGTGGCCACGGCCGCGGCCACCAGCAGGCTAATCACCACGACCAACACCTGGGCGGCCAGGAAGCGGAAGGTCAGGCCGGGTCCGTGATTCATGGCTGCCCCACCCGGTAGCCCACGCCACGCACGGTGTCGATCAACCCCCGGCCCCGGGTGTCGGTGCCGAGCTTGCGACGCAAGTTGCCGATGTGGACATCGACGATGCGTTCATCACCGACCCAGGTGGTGTCCCAGACCTCGGTGACCAGGTCGTGGCGGGTCAGCACCTGGCCGGGGCGCAGGGCCAGGGCAACCAGCAGCTCGAACTCCGTGCGGGTGAGCTCCACGGTCGTCTCCCCCACCCGCACCTGATGGGCGACGGGGTCAAGGATGAGGTCACCAACGATCAAGGGGGTGGTCACCTGCGGTGGGGTGGTGCTGGTGCGCGGGCGGCGCAGCACCGCATGCACCCGGGTCACCAGTTCCCGGATGCTAAAAGGTTTGGTGATGTAGTCATCCGCCCCCAGGGTCAAACCGCTGATCTTGTCGTCCTCGCTGCCACGCGCGGTGAGCATGAGGATGTAGCAGTCCGAGAAGGTGCGGATCCGTCGGCATACCTCCAGGCCGTCGAGTTCGGGCAGCCCCAGGTCCAGCACCACAACATCGGGGGAAAAGCGACGGGCCTCGTCCACGGCCTGGGTGCCGGTGTACGCCTGGCGGGTATCGAAGCCGGCCCGGATGAGATAGGAGGCCACCATCTGAGCCAGGGGTTGTTCATCATCGACGACCAGCACCCGCCCCGGGGGCGTGGCGGTGGTCGGTGTGCGGTCAGCCATAGACCCCAGTATCGCTCCGGCAAGGGGGAATACCACCCTCGCTCAGTGCCCGGCGGGAAATCTTCATCAAATCTTCAAACATCACCCTTCGACCGCCGTCACCCCTGTGCCCCACCCCGGGCCGGCGGCATCGCCTCTCCTCGTCGGTTCAGCAGGCGCCACCAGGGATTTCACTGCCTGCACCGCATACCCGGGGCGGGTAGAACGACATCGCCCACGGCTGAGAGGTGGTGTCCCGATGGTGACCCAGCCCACCGAATTCACCCCCTTTTCGCCCTGTTATAAGGCTTTGAGCAGGGTTTTTGAATCCTAGTCCGTCAGGCACCCGTGCTAGATAAAGGTATGGCATCGACCTTGAGGCGGTGTCTTCTCACGGTCCTACCACGATCCAAGGAGATTGACGTGAAACGAGCAGCGATCGCAGCCGCGGCCCTTGCCCTCGCCCTCACGGGGTGTTCGGCCGCCGACCCGGAACCCACCGCCGACGGGACGGAGTCCCAGGACACATTCCTGACTACCCATGGCCTGGCCGACATGGACGCGGTGGAGATCATTGATCACCTCGACCGGCAGAAGGTCACTGAGCGTCCCACGGATCTGATCGCCTCAGTGCGTGCCGATGAACTACTGCTCTCGAGCGATGACCAGGAAGTCGCGCTCGATCTTCCCGACAATCAGACGTATGTCTCGATCGCACCCTATCTCACCTCCACCCACGACTGCTTCTACCACAGCCTCACGACCTGCCAGGGGGAACTCGACAATGAGGATATCCAGGTCACGATCACCGATGAGGCGACCGGTGAGGTACTGGTGGACGAGGCGACAACCACCTTCGACAACGGGTTTATTGGCTTCTGGCTTCCCGATGATGTCACCGGCCTGATTGAGGTCAGCTACCAGGGGCATACCGGCTCCACGGAGTTTTCCACCACCGACGACGGTGCCACCTGTGTCACAGACCTGCGCCTGACGTGATAGCTCAGCAGGATCCTCACCTGCGACTGTCTCCCGTATCACTGAAATCTTGCACCAAGGAAGGTTAAATCATGACGAACGCGTTTTCCCGACGACAGTTTCTGCTCGGCGGGCTCGTCCTCGCCGGCACCGGGGCCGTGGCCGCCTGCACCAGCGACCCTGGACCCGCTGCCTCGGCACCAGGTCCCTCCCTTCGCCCCACTCCCACCCCCACTGCGCTCGGTGAGCCGACGGTGCGCCGGACACTGACCGCCCGGCCCCTCTCCCTGGATATCGGCGGCATCGAAGCCAAGACGTGGGGATACGTCTCTGACACCGGGGATGCGGCCATTGAGGCCACCGCCGGCGACGTCCTGCAGGTCGATATCACCAATGAACTGCCTGAGAGCACCTCCATCCACTGGCATGGCATCGCACTCCACAACGCAGCCGACGGTGTGCCCGGCATGACCCAGGACCCCATTGAACCTGGCGAGTCTTTCTCCTATGTTTTTGAAGTCCCCCACGGTGGCACCTACTTCTACCATTCCCACACCGGCCTGCAACTCGACCGGGGTCTGCACGCCCCTCTGATCGTCCGCGACCCGGACGACGCTGAGGATCAGGACGTCGAGTGGACCATCGTGCTCGACGACTGGGTCGATGGCATTCAGGGCACTCCCGACGGTGAGCTCGACAAGCTCACCGGAATGGGTTCGGGCGACCATAACGGAATGGGAGGTCACGGCCAGATGATGCACGGCACCCCGGACCGGGTACTGGGCGGGGATGCCGGCGATGTGATGTATCCGCACTACCTCATCAACGGGCGTATCCCCCGTGCTCACCGGACCTTCGAGGCTCGCCCGGGCGACAAGGCCCGCCTGCGGTTTATCAACTCCGGCGGTGACACCATCTTCAAGGTGGCCCTCGGTGGTCACCGCATGACCGTCACCCACACCGACGGCTTCCCTGTCCAGCCCTTGGAGACCGAATCGATCTACCTGTCGATGGGCGAGCGTGTCGACGTCGAGGTCATCCTCGGCGACGGCATCTTCCCGCTCACGGCATTGGCGGTGGGTAAGGACGACCGCGCCTTCGCCGTCATCCGCACCGCCGGCGGCCAGGCCCCCCGCCCCGATGTCGACTTCCCCGAGTTGTCGTCCACCGGACTGCTTCTGTCCTCCCTGAAGCCAGCAGACCGTGCACTCCTGCCCGAGGGCACAGCAGACCGAGAAGTCAGCATCGACCTGGGCGGGCAGATGATGCCGTATGAATGGAGCATTCTCACCGACGGCCAATCCTCCTCCGCGACCGTGCAGGAGGGCCAGCGCCTGCGGATGGTCATGCGCAACAGGACCATGATGCCCCATCCCATGCACATCCACGGCCACACGTGGGCGCTGCCCGGCAGCGACGGGCTACGCAAGGACACTGTCCTTCTCCGCCACGGTGAAACCATGATCGCCGACCTGATCGCTGACAACCCCGGTGAGTGGGCATTTCACTGCCATAACGCCTATCACATGGAAACCGGGATGCTCAGCTCGCTTCGCTACGAGTAACCCCCTGTCTGATTTTGAAGGCGAGGTCGTCGTCCTCAACGCTTGGGGCCAGTGGTGTGCACCGTGTCCTCGTTGACTGGCCGGGGCTTCGTCCAGGTCAGCGCCGCGGTGTCGTGGACATCGAACTCTACAGCGATGTCACGCACCGTCGCCTGCGAGGTCAACCTGCGTGCGACAACCTTCGCGATGCTCTCAGCGTCGTAGGCGCGTCGCGTACCGTCAAAGCTCTGGTCGCGGCGCTTGGCCGCAACCCACTTGCCTACCGTGTCCACCGACGGTCGGCGACCACACGCGTCTTCAGCCCAGTCGCAGACCTCACGGGCAGACAAACCGGCCAAAAACCTCTCAACCGCACCATCGCGGATATCAGATGGAAACCCTGCGGGCATCGGAACACCTTCCAGCCCCGAACACTCCAACTTTTTGTCCGCGCTCCCAAAAGCGGTTGGTAGCCGGATCTAGGTAGCCGGTTTCCCGCCTGTGGCCGCTTGTTGCGCCAACCGCGCCACACTCGCCTACCGCAGCGACTCGAACAGGGCCTCGGCGGCGGTTTCGTCCCAGAGCACCACATTGCCCACGTCGGTGTCCTCGAACCCGCCGACAGGCACTGTCTCGGTGTCCAAGCCGTTGCGCAGGGCGTACACCACCCGGGCGAGGTTCCACACGTGGTCGCCGGAGTTGACGGTGAGCAGCGTCGGCGCGGTCCACATCAGCCGCGCCATCCTGAACGGGTTGAGGTACACGCCCGGAGAGGTCACCTTTTCCACCAGGGCGGACATGAACTCGCGCTGGCGGGCCACGCGGTCGAGGTCGCCTTGGGCGGTGGCACGCGTGCGCACGTAGCCGAGGGCGGTCGGGCCGTCCATCTCCTGGCAGCCCGGCTGGAGGTTGATGTGGGCGAGCGGGTCGTCGATGGGTTCCGCAACGCAGATTTCCACGCCGCCCGCCGCGTCGACTGCGTTGGCGAGCCCGCCCATGCCGATTTCGGCGTAGCGGTCCACGTGCAGGCCGGTCGCTTGTTCCACGGTCTCTACCAGCAGTGCTGGCCCGCCGATGGAGAACGCGGCGTTGATCTTGTCGTAGCCGTATCCGGGCACGGCCACATAGGAGTCGCGCGGGATGGACATCAGGGTCGGTTTCCCGTGCAGCGGCAGGTGCATCAGCATGATGGTGTCGGTACGCACGGTGCCGAGGTCGCCGCCGGTGCCGAGGCGTTCGACGTCTTTTTCGCTCAGGCCTGTGCGCGAGTCGGAGCCGACGAGCAGCCAGTTCGTGCCTGAGGTGCCGGCGATTTGCTGGTCGGGCATGGCCTCGATGCGGTTAAGCCGCGAGTCCGCGATCAGCACCGACGCCACCAGCACCGCGATAAGCAGCAGGATGAGTGCGCCGCAGCCGGGGCGTTTTGCTTTACGACGCACCTTCGGCCCCTTCCGCCTCCCCCTCGAGACCTGCAGCGGCACCTCCTCCGGAGCGGGGCGGGATGCCGGGCGCTGGACAGGTCGCTGCGCAGATCGCTGGGCAGGTCGCTGTGCCGGCCGGCTGCGGGGGTGCTCCGGGGCGCGGCGCGGCTGGTAGGCGGCGGGGGATTCGTAGACGGTGTGGCCTGGCTCGACGCGGGATCCGGCACGGCGCTCAACCCGGGGCTCAACCCGGCGTTCAACTCGGGGCTCAGCTCTGCGCTGCTCGCGCGGGGTCACGCGTGTGAACTCGGCCGGGTGGGGGTCGGCGGAATCGTGGCGTCGTGAGGCGGATGCTCGGCTGCGAATGGGGCGGCCGTAGCGGTCCACCAGGGGTTTTCCGTCTTTGCCCAGCACGAACTCGCCCGCGTTGTCGCGGGGGTCGTTGGAATGGGGCGTTGTGGACATGCGCTAAGTGTAACCAGTGTGACGCAAGTGTTTAGATTCCAAGCCACGACAAGTCGAGCAGCGGGTAGGCGATAAACGCCACAGCGTCGATGAAAAAGTGCGCCAAAATCAGCGGCCACACGCGGCCCGTCTTGTGGAAGTACCAGGCGAAGATCACGCCCATGACCATGTTGCCTAACCCCGCGGACACGCCCTGGTACAGGTGGTAAGACCCGCGCAGCAGCGCCGAGGCCGCGACGAACTGCCACGGCTTCCACCCCAGCTGCTTCAGACGGGTGACCAGGTACATCACCACCACGACCTCTTCGCCGAAGCCGTTGGCGAAGGACCACAGCAACGATGTCGGGATCTGCACCGCGGCCGTGGTGGGCACCACCACCTTGGACAGACCCAGGTGCACTGCCGCGACGTAGAAGGCCAGGCCGGGCAGGCCGATCAACGCCGCGAACCCGGCCCCGCGCGCGACGTCGCCCCAGCGCGGCCAGCGCCACCGCGTATCCAGCAGGAACCACGCCAACCCGCCCCACGCGAACAGCGTCAACGCGGAGACCGCCTGCAGCGCCAAGTCCAGCCAGGGGATGGTGGAGGCGGCGTCGTAGATCGTGGTGGTCTGTTGGTTCAGCGGCTCTTTCAGCAGCGAATCCACCAGCCGCAGCGCCGCGCGCAGACCGGAGGCGCCGAAGGTGACGGCGAGGACGAGCAGGATTTCCAGCTTCAGGCGCCTGTGCATGCGCTAACTTTAACGCCATGGACGAATCGTGGGCGAGCACTATTGCGCAGGTTGTCAGCCAGGAATACCCCGCCGCCATGCACCACGTGCAGCATGGCCCGGGCCATGCGGATCCGCGAGAGCTCCACCCCGCGTTCTGGGGCTCCTACGACTGGCATTCGTGCGTGCACATGCTCTGCTCCGCGGTGAAACTGCACGGGCGTGACAGCGACCTCGGGCTCTCCGCCCTGCTGGACCAACGCCTGACCCCGTACAACATCGCGGCCGAAGCGGACTACCTGCGCGAGCACCCACTCTACGAGCGCCCCTACGGCTGGGCGTGGGCGATGCAGCTGGTCAAGGTATGCCGGGACACCCGCTGGGAAGATGCACTGGCACCGCTGGAGGCGCAGCTAGAGCACAACATCGCCGCGTGGCTGCGCACGCAGCAGTGGCCGGTGCGCCACGGAGTGCACTCCAACTCCGCGCTAGCGCTACTGCTGATATTCGACGCCTCACCACGCATGCGCCCGCTGGTGGAGCGCACCGCCCTCGACTGGTTCGGCGCCGAGCGCGCCTACCCGCACGAGTGGGAAGTCTCGGGCCACGACTTCGTCTCCAACGGCCTGGCCGAGGCCGCGTTGATGCGCCGCGTGTTGCCGGAAAGCGAATTCGACGCTTGGTTGCAAGACTTCTTCGCGCCGGAGGCGTACACCTTCTACACTGCCCCGATCCAGGTCAACGACCCGGAAGACGGGCAGCAGGCCCACCTCATCGGGCTTATGCTCACCCGCGCGTGGCTACTGCGCGAAATTGGCAAGCCGGACGGCACGCAGCAACTCATCGACGCCGCCGCTGCCCACCTGACAGGCACCAATTTCATGGCCACGCACTGGCTGATCACGTACGCGCTGCTCGCGGAAGACGCGCTAGGCAACTGACATTCGTGTACAAACGTGGCTATGACAGCCGGTGACACCCAAGGGGCAGGCGGCCCGAGAGAGCCGTACCAGCAGATCGTTCGCACCATCGTCGAGGGCATCTCGCAGCACATCGAGGTGGCAATGTTCTATTCCGTCGTGATCGCACACGAAGGCAATACCTTCGTTACCGCATTGGTGGAGTTTGCGGGCCAGCCCGCGCAGGTGGCCAAGATCGACCACGAGGAAGAGCACTGCACACTGTTCTACGAGGTGTTCTGGCAGGAAGTCGCGGAGCCCGGCGGCGACCCCACCCAGCTCTACGCCGCAAGCTTCAACCCGAAATCCAACTCGTTTGTCTACCACGGCAGCCACCCGTTCGACCCGGCACGGGGCGTTCCCGAGGCGCAGGACCTCCAGAACTACGCCCGCCAGTTGAGCGCGAGGCACACGAACCTGATCGTGGACGGACACCTTTTCCTTCGCTCCGCCATGACGCCCGCTGCAGCTCCCACCGGCGCCCACCTCACCGACGCGCTGTTTACCAGGCTCGGCGGCGAGGTTTTCCAGCAAACGAAGTACCTCGGCGCGGACTGGGCAGGGCTGAACGCCTTCTTCACGCTCACCTCCGGCCCGGAGGGCACGAAGCTGGAACAGGTGGACGCGATTTTCTACATGGAGGCCCTCAACTTCACCTACGGGGTGTTCTCCCGCGCGAAGCTTGAGCCCTACGCCGTCGCCTACACCGATGCGCTGGCGGACGGAAAACCGTTCCACCACGCGGTCGTGCAGATCACCATCAACAAGCTGACCGGAGATACCAGCAGCTCGGCCTCCTGGGACGATTGGGCCGAGCGCATCCGCATCACCCCGGAAAACTGGCGGGACGTGGCCAGCGACACGCACCCGCTGCTGCAAAGGTACCCGTGACGCGCGTCGCCTACCTGGGTCCGGCAGGCACGTTCACAGAGGAAGCAGCCCGCAGCTTCCGCATCGACGGCGCGCAGTACGTGCCCGTCGAATCCCCGGCGGCAGCTCTCGCCGCCATAGACGCCGGCGACGTCGACTACGCGGTCTGCGCGATAGAGAACTCTGTCGATGGGGCCGTGACCACCACCATGGACGCGCTCGCCGCCACCGCCAGCGCGGGCATCGTGGGGGAAACGGAGCTGGCTATCGCATTCGCCATCATGACGCGCCCGGGCCAATCGCTCGACCGCGCGAAACGGTTTGCCACCCACCCCGTCGCCCAGCAGCAAGTCAAGCGCTGGGTGGGCGAAAACCTGCCGCAGGTGGAGTTCATCCCGGCGTCCTCCAACGCGGCCGCGGCGGAGATGGTGGCCAACGGCGACGCCGACGTGGCCGCCGCCCCGGAGCGCGCGGCGGACCTGCACGGGCTTGAGATCCACGCCCGCGGCGTAGCTGATCTGGGGACGGCGCGGACCAGGTTCGTGCTCGTCGCAAAGCAACCTGCGCAACCGGCGCCCACCGGCGACGACCGCACCGCCATAGTCTTCCGCACCAAAAACGAACCCGGTGCGCTGGTGCGCGTGCTCCAGGAATTCGCCGCCCGCGGCGTGGACATGACGCGCATCGAATCGCGGCCCACCCGCGAGGAGCCGAACACCTACGACTTCTTCGTGGACCTGGCCGGCCACGCCGACGATGCGGCCGTGGCGAGCGCGCTGGAAGCCTGCGCCGCGCACACCACCGCGATGCGGCAGCTGGGCACCTGGCCGCGCACCGCGCGCTAGCCGAAAAGTTCGTGTACAACAATGCATATGGTCTTCACCATGCCGACAGACAGGTACCCATGGGCGGGCGACACGATTGAGCGCTTCGAGTACGAAGTGCGCAGCCAGGTGCACGTTGCAGCTGAACAGTACCCGCTGACCATGTTCATTTATCGAGGCCGAGACAAGCAGGTCGAGTTCTACACCTTCGGCCACGTCGACGGCCAAATCGGGTTAGTGAAGCTGAGCTTCGACGAGCCGCTGTTCCGCCTCATGCTGGAAGTGCTGCTGCAACGCCGCCCGGCCGAGGACCCGACCGGGGCTCTCTTCGCGCACTACGACCACACCGTCGACGAAGTGCAGTACCGCTACCTCGAAAGATTCGGCGAACTCACCGGTGAAGAACAGGACGAGGAAATACTGCGCATCGCTAGGGAGATGGGCGCAAGCGCCTAGCCCCAGCCGAGCGCGTGCAGCTCGTGCTCTTCTAAGCCGAAGTAGTGGCCCACCTCGTGCAGCACGGTCACCTTCACCTCGTGGCGCAGCTGCTCCTCGTCCACGCAAATGGCCTCGAGGGCGTTTTTGTAAACGAACACCGCGTCCGGCAAATAGCCGGTGTGGTTGGAGTGCTGCTCCGTCAGCGGCACGCCCTCGAACAATCCGAGCAGGGTGGGGTTGTCCGGGTTGTAGTCCCGGGCCAGGATGACCATGTTTGTCATGTGCTGGGCAAAGTTGTCCGGGATGGTGTCCAAGGCGTCGTTGATCATCTCCTCGAACGCCTCGTCGCTGACCGGCCGCATGGCTACTGCACCGGAGCCTGCAGTGGGGTCTGTGCAGGTGCCTGATCCGGGGCCTGATCAGGTGCGAGCCCGTCAGCGGCAGCCGGTGCAGGCGCCGGAGACGGGGTCTGCTGCTCGCGCAGCGGACGGCGGGCGGGGCGCTCCGGGGGCGGTGCGTCGTCGATAAGCAACTGCTCGCGGCCCTGCGTCGCCGAACCGGTGAGGTTGGCAAACGTGCCCTCCGGGCGGGAGAACATCAGCGCGCAGTTCACGCTGCGGGAGCCGCCCTCCCAGGCAGCGGGGCTCTGCGTCGTCCAGAAGGGACGCAGCGCAATCTGGTACAGCTGCTCTTCGCCGCCGAGGTAATCCTGCGCCGCCTCGGTGCACACGTCCTGGAGGTACTTGTCCTCCTCCTCCACGGTGGGGGTGTGGTCCGGGAACACCTCGGCGAGCGAAACCTGGCTGGTGATCTCCAGCTGGTGCGGGTCCGCGCACTTGACCGGGGAGAGCGTATTCGACGGGTCGATGGTCACGCACTGGCCAGCCTCAAACACCCGCGCCTGATCCTGATCCGCCACCCGGCCAGAAGTCAGGATCGGCTCACCCGCCCGGTTCGTCTCCTGCAGCCCGCACAGCATCGTGCGGTCCCCGTTCTGCCACGCGTCCGCCGGCGGCAGGATCGGCGCAATGGAGTAGCGGCCGTTCGGGTCGTACTTGCCGCCCAAGTAGCGCAAGGTGCCGGCGCCGCACAGCTCCTCGCGCAACTGGGCCTGGCGCGTCGGATTTGGCAGCGGGGCCTCAGGGCCAAACTCGGAGGTGGGGTACGTGGCCAAATCCTGGCGCAGGGACACCTCGAAGCGGTGCTCGAGATCGCAATCCGCCTGCTCGAAGCCGGTGATCGTGCCGTCCTCGGCCACCTGCCAGGTCAAACACGCCCCAGCGTCAGCGGGAGTGAACGACGAGGCCGCCTCCGACGGCGCAGTCGACGCGGCTGTGGAGGGCGCGGTCTCGCTCCCCGTATCGGGGGTGCCCGCGGCGAGCGCGTACGTGCCCGCGCCGACGGCACCCGCCAGTGCGGCAATGAGGAAGGAGCGTAACGCGCTCTGTTTCGAAGCCATGGCGGCCCATTATTCCACTTCTCGCGCGACCCGAGTAGTCAGCCGGTAGCGGTCCGTGCGGTAGACCGAGGAACAAAACTCCACGTTGTGCGCCCCTGACCGGGCATAACGGACAATGTGCAGCAGCGCGGTATCCGGCGAAACATCCAGCAACGGGGCGTTATCCGGGCCTGCTGTGACGGCCGTGACGGTCTGCTCCGCTTCTGTCACTCCCAGCCCGTAATGCTTGTCCAGCAGGGTGTACACGGAGTGGTACACGTCGTTTTCCAGAAGGTCCGGCACGAGTACGGCGTTGTACCAGGCGTCATCGACGGCGTACGGTTCGCCGTCGCCAAGCCTCAGCCTGCGCAGGCGGATGTGGGTGGTGTTGGGCGCGGTGCCGAAAAACTGCGCGACCGCCTCCGGCGGGGTGGTGCGCTCGGACAGCAGGATGCGTGAGGACGCCTCAACGCGCTGCGCCCGCATCTCGTCGGAAAAACTGGCCAAGTGCAGCCGGCTCACCAACGGTGCCGGGGCGACGAACGTGCCCTTGCCGCGCACGCGGCGCAGACGGCCCGCCGCAACCAAGTCCCCGATCGCGCGCCGGACCGTAATGCGGGAGACGCCGTATTCCTCCTCCAGCGCCCGCTCGCCCGGCAGCGGGTCGCCCGGGGCAAACTCCGCGGCGATGCGGGTTTCCAGGATCGAGCGGAGCTGCTCGTGCTTGGGCACGGGGCCGTCTGTGATCGGAGGGAGCATACGCCCACCATAGCGCACTGGTTATGACCGGATGCTGTTGTGCCCCGGCGCCGCGGGGATACAAGGTAAGGTGAACAAGCGTGATTGATCTGAAGCGTGTGCGCGAAAACCCTGAGGCCGTCCGCGAATCCCAGCGAGCTCGCGGCGAAGACCCTGCGCTTGTAGACGAGTTGCTGGCCGCCGACGAGGCGCGCCGCGCCGCTATCCAAGCCGCCGATGAACTGCGTTCGGAGCAGAAGGCGTTTGGCAAGAAGATCGGCCAAGCCGCGCCCGAGGATCGCCCGGCGCTGCTGGAAGGCTCCAACGAGCTCAAGGCGCGTGTGAAGGAGGCCGAGGCTGCAGAAGCTGAGGCGGCGGAGAATCTGAACAAGCTGCAGTACTCCATCGCCAACATCGTCGAAGGCGCTCCGGCTGGCGGCGAGGAAGACTTCGTGGTCCTCGAGCACGTCGGCGAGGTCCCCGAGTTCGACTTCGAGGTCAAAGACCACCTGGACCTGGGCGAAGCACTCGGCATCATCGACATGAAGCGCGGCACCAAGGTCGGCGGCGCGCGCTTTTACTACCTCGCCGGCGACGGTGCCTGGATGCAGCTGGGCATGCTCATGCTCGCCGCCCAGAAGGCGCGCGAGGCCGGCTTCAAGGTGATGATCCCGCCGGTGCTGGTGCGCCCCGAAGTGATGCAGGGCACCGGCTTCCTCGACGCGCACGACGAGGAGATCTACTACCTCGAGCGCGACGACATGTACCTGGTGGGTACCTCCGAGGTGGCCCTGGCCGGCCTGCACCAGGACGAGATCATCGACCTGTCCGACGGGCCCCTGCTCTACGCCGGCTGGTCCTCCTGCTTCCGCCGCGAGGCAGGCTCCTACGGCAAGGACACGAAGGGCATCCTGCGCGTCCACCAGTTCGACAAACTGGAAATGTTCGCTTACTGCAAGCCGGAAGACGCCGAGGCGATGCACCAGAAGCTGCTCGGTCTGGAGCGCGACATGCTTGCCGCCGTGGAGGTGCCGTACCGCATCATCGACGTCGCCGCCGGCGACCTCGGTTCCTCTGCAGCCCGCAAGTTTGACACGGAGGCGTGGGTGCCGTCGCAAGGCACTTACCGCGAGCTGACCTCGACGTCGAACTGCACCACCTTCCAGGCCCGCCGCCTGCAGACGCGCTACCGCGACGAAAACGGCAAGACCCAAACCGCCGCCACCCTCAACGGCACCCTGGCCACCACCCGCTGGCTGGTGGCCATCCTGGAAAACAACCAGCAGGCGGACGGCTCCGTGCGCGTGCCCGAGGCGCTCCGCCCGTGGGTGGGTAAGGAAGTGCTTGCGCCGTAATGGATACCCGCCGGTACCGCGGCTTTACCGTCCCGCGGCTCTACGAAGGCATCGCCGCCAACCGCGATGAGGCCGTCGAGCGGTTCTATCAGGGCTTTGTGGGGTTCGCGCGGCGCCTCATGCGCGCCGCGAACATCGATGTCACGGTCATCGGCGCCGAAAACATCCCGGCGGAAGGCGGCGCGATGCTCGCTGGCAACCACACCGGCTACGCCGACTTCATCCTCCTGGGCACCGGACCCTACCTGCACGGGGACCGCCTGGTGCGCTTCATGGCCAAAAAGGCCGTCTTCGACGTTCCGGTGCTGGGCCAGCTGCTGAAGATAATGAAGCACGTGCCCGTCGATCGCGCCCGCGGCGCCGACTCGATCGCCCCTGCGGTGAGCATGCTGCGCGAAGGCAACCTGGTGGGCATCTTCCCAGAGGCGACCATTTCGCGTTCCTTCGAGCTCGCCCACTTCAAAACCGGTGCCGCCCGCATCTCCCACCAGGCTGGTGTGCCGCTGATCCCGTGCGTGATCTGGGGCTCGCAGCGCATCTGGACCAAGGACCTGCCCAAGCACTTCCGCAACGTCCCCGTGATCGTGCGCTACGGCGAGCCCGTCGCGCTCACCGGCGACGCGGAGGCGGACACCGCCGAGCTCAAGCGGCAGATGCAATTGCTTCTCGACGCCTCACGGAACGAATACGCCTCCCTCCACACCGACGGTGCCTGCGAGGCGTGGATGCCGGTCGCCCTCGGCGGCACCGCCCCGACCATCGCCGAGGCCGAGAAAATTTACGCCCGCGAACGCGCCGAGCGCGAAGCGAAAAAGCGCAGGAAGTGACGCCGTGAACGCCGCCCCACGCCTGATTATCTCGGACATCGACGGCACGTTTATCACCTCCGCCGGCCGTGTGAGCGAGCGACTGCGCGGCGTGGTGTCCCGCGCCGTGGCGTCCGGGGTCCACTTCGGCCTGGCCACGGGGCGGCCGCACCGCTGGCTGCTGCCCGTTTTGGAGCAGCTGCCGATCGCGCCGGTGTGCGTGTGCGCGAACGGGGCGGTGGTCTACGACCCGGCCGAAGACCGCGTCATCCACGCCTTTGAACTCGCCCCGTCCGCGATGGCCGAGGTCGTCGACGTGGCGGAACGCGTGCTCGCCGGGGTCGCGCACGGCTACGGCGTGGAGCGCGTCGGCTCCTCCGCGCTGGACCCGGAAGAGGAATGCTTCATCATCACCCCCGAGTACAACCGCGACGCGTGGGACAGCTGCTTCGGCGTCGCCGACACCCCCACCCTGATCAGCCAGCCCGCCGCAAAGCTTCTGGTGCGCTGCTCCGCCATGACCTCGGCGCAGATGTACGAGCTCATCGCTCCGCACATCGACCCGATACTGGCGCACGTGACCTACTCCATGGACGAAGGCCTGCTCGAGGTGTCCTGCCCCGGCGTGAACAAAGCCGCCGGCGCGACCTACCTCGCTGAGCTCTACGGCGTGACCGCCGCCGAGGCCATCGCGTTCGGCGACATGCCCAACGACCTCGAGCTGCTGCGCTGGGCCGGCCTCGGGGTGGCCATGGGAAACGCCAAGGACGTGCTGCGCGACGCCGCCGACCACGTCACCGCAACCAACGACGAATACGGTGTTGCGCGGGTGCTCGAGCGCTGGTTCTAACCCGCGCGGCGCTCAAGCCCTGCCAGCCACTGGCGGTACCGCACGTCCATCCGGTTGGGCAGCTGGTGCACCCCGGGTTGGTGGTTGATCAACCGCTGTAGCTCGGCGATCAACCCGCCCCACGACGTAGCGTCCCACCCCGCGCGGCGCACCGTCGCGCCGCGGTTTTGGAGTTGGGTTTCGCGGTGACGTTCACGTCGTAAAGCATCTGCCGCATCGCCCATCTCCCCGCTCGTCTTCTCCCGCCCGTCCGCCTCAAGCACGAGGAAGCCGTTGATGAGTGCATCCGCCCAAGCCACCGTGGGCCAACCGTGTTCGTCGACGATCTGGAAACCGACCTGGAACTCCAGGCTTTCCACCCCCGTGAGCTGGCCCGTTTCCACGGCCCGAAGGAGGCGGTGGCGCAGACGAGTCTCCAACGCGCTGGCGGAGGTGTCGGAGGAGTACCCGATGAGCTGCCTAAACGACTTCAACCCCCGCGCGCGAGGCAACACTTCCGTCTTGGCCAGCAGGTAGTCAATGCTCAGGTGCTCGTGCTTGAACCGGGCAGATTCAATCTGTACCAGGGCTTCCATGCGGCCGTGGTAGCGGAAGGAATCGAACATCGCGCGGATGGCGGTGGCCGTGCGGACGCCGTTGTGCACGAGAAACTCCTGCTCGCGCAGGAGGCCGTCGCGGTAGACCCTGTCCGGATACTTCTTCCCCCACGACCGCGCTTCGCCCGGAAGAGCCAGGTCCACGGCGGTCACCCAATTGAGCGTGGACAACCCGAGCCAGCGCGCCGCCGCCGGGCCGGTTATCACAGATGTCTTGCACTGGGCTGCGACCTGCGTGATCAGATCCAGCTCAGCCTGGCGTTTCTTTGCAATTCCCCCCATGGGCGGGAGTATCGCACGCGAGGCGGGATGCGTCCACGCGAGATGCGCCGGGGATGAAGATCGTATAGCGGGGGCGGGGGTGCTGCTATACGATCCGCACAACTCGTTCGCGTTTGCCCAGGTGATAATGAATGTGAGTTGCAACAAGGTGTTGATCGTATAGCGCCCCCGCCGCGCTGCTATACGACGAGCCTCCGGCAGACGCCTCAGTCCGGCAGATGCCGCGTTCCAACCCCGCCGGCTCTGCCGTGCAGGGCCGGCGCACCCCGCCCCGATAGAATCGCGCGCATGGCTTTGATTGCGGCGATTGACCAGGGCACGACGTCGACACGCGTGTGCATCACGCGCACCGACGGCAAGGTCATCGCGCAAACGCAGTACGAGCACGCCCAGCACATGCCGCGGAAGGGCTGGGTGGAGCACGACCCGATGGAGATCTGGCGCAACACGCGCCGGGCGCTGAGCGAGGCGCTGGCGGACAAGGACATCAGCGAGCAGGACATCGACGCCCTCGGTGTGACCAATCAGCGCGAAACGGCCGTGATCTGGGACAAGGCAACTGGCAAGCCGATCTACAACGCGATCGTGTGGCAGGACACGCGCACCAACCACGAGGGTGATCCGGCCAAGTACCTGCGCAAGACGGGGCTGCTGCACAACTCGTACCCGGCGGCGCCGAAGTGGGCGTGGATTCTGGACAACGTCGCGGGCGCCCGGGAGCGCGCGGAAAACGGCGAGCTGCTGGCGGGCACGATTGATACGTGGCTGATCTGGAACCTCACCGGCGGCGCGAAGGAGCCAGAGCGGGCGGTGCACTTGACCGACGTGACCAACGCATCGCGCACGCTGCTGATGGATTTGGAAACGCTGCAATGGGACAACAAGCTTTGCGACGAGCTTCGCATCCCCCGCCAAATCCTCCCCGAGATCCGCCCGTCGGTGGGCGAGTTCGGCACGATTCGCCGCCGGGGCCCGTTGGCGGGTGTGCCGATCACAGGCGTGTTGGGTGACCAGCAGGCGGCGCTGTTCGGCCAGGGCGGACTTCGCGAAAACGATGCGAAGATGACCTACGGCACGGGCCTGTTCATGCTGCTCAATACCGGTCGCACGCCGAAGTTCAGCGACAGTGGGCTGCTGACCACGGTGGCATACCAAATCGAGGGGCAGCCGCCGGTGTACGCGCAGGAGGGCTCGGTAGCCGTGGGCGGGTCGTTGATTCAGTGGTTGCGCGACCAGCTGGGCCTGCTTGCAACCGCCGCGGAATCCGAGACGCTCGCCTCGCAGGTGGACGACAGTGGGGGAGTGGTGATCGTGCCGGCATTTTCGGGGTTGTTCGCGCCGCGGTGGCGCCCCGATGCGCGTGGGGTGATCGTGGGGTTGACCAGGTTCGTCGATAAGCGGCACATTGCTCGCGCGGCGCTGGAGGCGACCTGCCTGCAGGCGCGCGAGGTGGTGTGCGCGATGGGAGGCGAGCCGACCGCGCTCAAGGTGGACGGCGGCATGACCACGAATGATCTGCTCATGCAGATGCAGGCGGACATCCTCGGCATCAGCGTGGAGCGTCCCGCCAACACCGAGACGACGGTGATGGGGGCGGCGTCGGCGGCGGGCATGGGCATTTCGCTTCTCGACGAGCCGCTCACGCTCGGCACCCCGACGACCTGGGAAGGCGAAATGGCCGGCCCCGACAGGGACCGGCTCATTGCCGCGTGGGAGGACGCGGTCGCCCGCTGCTTGGATCTAGCCTAGGCCCGAGCTTGCGAGGGGGCCTAGCGGGCGTTGATGTCCACGGCGTTGGTGGACGGGTTGTAGGTGATGAAGCCACCTTCGAAGTCCACGCGCACGGTGTCGGCGGTGGGGTTGAACTGCTGGCTTACCGGCATGCCCAGCGGGCCAGCGTCCAGGCCCTGCTGCAGCCAGGCCTCGGCGATCTTGCCCACCAGCGCGATGATCTCGCCCTCCTTGTTGCGGGCACCCACGCCGTTTGAGTAGAGGGTCACTGCCGGTCCGGTCGGGCCGCCCACGCCGGCGACGATCTTGCCCAGGGTGGGCTCGAGCGAGGTCCAGACCTGCGCGGCGTTTTCGGCGCCGAAGGCGTTGAGGGTGGGCGCGACCGCGGGGCTGATCTGCTTCGCCAGCCCGGCGGCCTGCTCCAGCGTCAGACCCTCGAAGATCTGCACGTCGCCTTTGGTGCTTACCGTGGGCAGCTTGTCCTGGGCGGCCAGGTAGAGCAAGACCAGGCCGATTGCGGTGCCAGCCACGGTGGCGATCGCGGTGGGGTCGCCGGAGGACAGTGCGGTCAAGGTGTCGTCGACGGACGCCGACTGGCGCGTCGGCGTTGCGGTGACGACGGTGGTCTGCACGTTCGGATCCGCCGGCGCGGTGTTGGTGGCCGGCGCGGTGCTGGTGGGCGTCGTGGTGGCGGTTGCGGACGCGGTGGTCGACTCCTTGCCCCATTCGCCGAACAGCGACCCGGAATCGTTGCCGGAGCGCAGCGTGCGGTACTTCAGGGAGGCGGCTGCCCGGATCATGGGCAGCTTGGAGTACAGGTTGTCGCCCGGGCAGGTGTTGTAGTGGAAGTCGCGGTGGGCGTTGATGTTGCTGAACATCGCGCCCTGGCCGGCGGCGTACTTGGAACCGCGGAAGTTGCCCTCGGCGACGTGGTAGCTGGAGCCGGTGGGGTCGAAGCCTGCCTGGGCGGCCTTCCAGCCGATGATATCGCCCATCGCGCGCAGCGCGGCCGGGGTCGGCTCTGCCTGCTGGTAGTCGCCCAGCATGGACACGCCCCAGGTGTTCTGGTTGAAGGAGCCGACGTGCGCGCCCTGCGGGCCGCGGTCCATGCCGCCGGCGCGGCCTTCGTAGATGTTGCCGTACTTATCGACGAGCGCGTGGTAGCCGATGTCGCCCCAGCCCAGGTTGTTGGTGTGGTAGTTCCAGATGCCGCGCACGATGCCCGGTGCCTCGGCCTCGGAGTAGTTGTTGGAACCGGCCGTGTGGTGCACGGTAGCGGCGGTGGTGGGCTCGGAGTAGTACGGGGTGCTGCTGCGGCCGGCGCCCCACTGCGCGCGGGTGACTACCTCGGGCATGCCGCGGGTGTAGGAATCGGCGACCGGCTGGATGCCGCCTTGCGCGGTGCCGGTGCCGCCGTCCAGGAACACGGCTTCGATGTCGTTGGCGGTGGTGGGGGCGTCGGAGGCGGCGCGGCCGCCTTCAAGCAGGTCCACGTTGCCGGTGGAGACCTGGATGCGCTTAGTGCGGCCGACGTAGATCGGCTCGGTGCCGAACTTGTCGGAGCCCGCCTGCGGGTCTGCCGGGTCCATCTCGAACCACTCGGACCAGGCGCCGTCGGCCTTTTGGGAGCGCACGTACGCGGCGACATCCCGGTCGCCGGTCCAGGTCAGGCCCACGATGGAGAACTCGCGGTCGTTGGTGAACTCCTTGACCACGCGGCGCACGTGGTCTTCTTCGCCGCCCTGGGTGCGGATGGCGGCGTCGTCGACGGTGATGTTGTCGCCGGAAGCGAACGATGAGGTGGTGGTGTAGACCTCCGGGGCGCCTGCGCCGAGGGACTGCACCTGCAGGATGCGATTGCCGCTGAATGCGTTGGCGGCAACGAGTGCTGTGACGAGGAGGACGGACACGATCACGGGCATGATCGCGGCCCGGGCGGGGTGGGCCGCGCCGCCCTGAATGCTGCGACGTTGCTGCACAGTAATACTCCTGGGGTTCTTGGCGTTCACTGCGAAAGTAGTGGCAAATGTGACAGAAACGAAGTGTAGTGCAAGTTCAAGCCTCAAGAAAGACTTGAGACTTCTGTGGCGTGTCGCGGCGGAGCTCCGTCGATAGGCAACTGTGCGAAAATAGGCCTCATGGCATACGACCTCATTGTTGTTGGATCGGGTTTCTTCGGCCTCACCGTGGCCGAGCAGGCGGCGAGCGAGCTGGGCAAACGCGTGCTGGTGGTGGAAAAGCGCAGCCACATCGGCGGCAACGCATACAGCGAAAACGAGCCGGAAACGGGGATTGAGGTGCACAAGTACGGCGCCCACCTGTTCCACACCTCCAACGAGCGGGTGTGGGAATACGTCAACCGGTTCACAGACTTCACGGATTACCAGCACCGCGTCTTCGCGATGCACGACGGCACCGCCTACCAGTTCCCCATGGGGCTCGGCCTGATCAACCAGTTCTTCGGCCGCTACTACTCGCCGGAAGAGGCGAAAAAGCTCATCGAGGAGCAGCGCGAAGGCCTCGACCCCGCGGCCGCGACGAACCTGGAGGAGCGCGGCATCGCGCTCATCGGCAAGCCGCTCTACGACGCGTTTGTGAAGCACTACACCGCCAAACAGTGGCAGACCGACCCCACCGACCTGCCGCCGGAGATCATCTCGCGGCTGCCGGTGCGCTACACCTTCAACAACCGCTACTTCAACGACACCTACGAGGGCCTGCCCGTCGACGGCTACGCCGCCTGGCTGGAGAAGATGGCGGAGCATGAGCTTATCGACGTCCGCACGAACACCGACTGGTTCGCCGTCGCTTCCGAGGTCCGCGCCGAGAACCCGGACGCGCCGGTGGTTTACACCGGCCCTCTGGACCAGTACTTCGACTACGCCGAGGGTCGCCTGGGCTGGCGCACCCTCGACTTCGAGCAGGAAGTGCTCGAGATCGGCGACTTCCAGGGCACCCCGGTGATGAACTACAACGACGCGGACGTGCCGTACACCCGTATCCACGAGTTCCGCCACTTCCACCCGGAGCGCTCCGAGTACCCGTCCGATAAGACGGTGATTGTGAAGGAGTACTCCCGCTTCGCGGAAGACGACGACGAGGTCTACTACCCGATCAACACCCCGGAGGACCGCGAGAAGCTGGAAGCCTATCGACGCCTCGCGGCCGAAGAATCCGAGCAGAACAACGTCCTGTTCGGCGGCCGGTTGGGCACCTACCAGTACCTGGACATGCACATGGCCATCGCCGCCGCGCTGACCCTGTTTGACAACCAGCTGCGCCCGTTCTTCGAGGCCGGCGAGCCGCTGAGCCAGCCGCGCGGGCACTAGGGTTGGCTACAGTCTGCTCCATTTTTCGCGGATCCAGCTACTAAGACCCAGCTAATCGGCTCCTGGAAGCGAATAGCTGGGTCCTGATAGCTGGATCCGTTGTCCGGCGGTGTAGCCCCGGGGCGCCTGGCGCTGCCCACGACGCGCCGTAAACTAGCCCAGCGTGGGAACTTTCATAGCACTTATCGGATTACTGCTCGCCACCGTCCTTGTCGCCGCGGTAGGTGAACGCACCGGCCTGCCTTGGCCGGCGCTTCTGACCGTGGTGGTCGCGCCGGTGATTTTCATTCCGGGCATCGACACGGTGTCCATTGATCCGCACCTGATTCTGCCGATCTTCCTGCCGCCGCTGCTGTGGTCGCTGGCCCGGCGCACGAGCTGGGGGCAGATCGGCTCGCAACTCAACGTGGTGCTGACCATGTCGATCATCCTGGTGTTCCTCACCATCGCCGCGCTGACCGCCACGGCGATGTGGATGCTGCCGGGGCTCAGCCTGGCCACCGCGATGGTGCTCGCCGCCGCGATTGCCCCGCCGGACCCGGTGGCCGTGGATGCGGTGGCGGGCCCGGCCGGCATCCCGAAGCGCATCACCGGCACGCTGCAGACGGAGGGGCTGTTCAACGACGCCGCCTCCATCGTGACCTTCAACGTCGCGATGGCGGCCGCGGTCGCGCACGGCGAGGTCGACTTTGGCAAGGGCGTGTTGCAGTTCCTCTACGCCGCCATCGCCGCGGTGCTGATCGGCCTGGTTGTGGGCAGGTTGGCCGCTGTCTTCGCCAACTCCGTGCCCGATTCCGTGATCCGCACAGCGTTTACCTGGGTACTTCCGTTCGCCATCTACGCAGGCTGCGAGGCCATCCACGCTTCCGGCGTCATCGCGATTGTTATCGCCGCGGTGGAGATGTCCTCGCGCTCCACCATGACCGCAGAAGACCGCCTGACCGGCCACTCCTTCTGGGAAACCGTGGAGCTGCTGTTTACCGGCGTGGCGTTCGGCCTGATCGGCATGAGCGTGCGCGACGCGCTGGACACCGCGGGCACGCACATCTGGCAGGCGGTGCAGGTGGGCGTTGTCCTGTCCGTCATCGCGTTTGCGGTGCGCTTCGTGTGGATGTGGGTGCTGTACAAGCTCAACGAGAAAAAGCGCCGAACGAACGTCTCCCCGCTACGGCTGCAGGAGGTCCTGCTCATGGCGTGGGCGGGCATGCGCGGACTGGTCACGCTGGCGCTGGTGCTGGCAATTCCGGCGTCGGCGACGAGCTACCACCACGAACTGTCGGTCATCGCGCTGACCGTGCTCACTTGCACGATGGTGGTGCCGGGGCTGTTGCTCCCTTGGCTCGTGGACAAGCTTGACCTGCAAAACGGGCCTGGCGCCGACAAGGCGCTCGAGGAGCTGAACCAGCGGGCGTACGCGGCTGCGCGTAAGGCGGTGCGCGAACACGGTGAGGAGTACCAGCCTGAGGCGTACAAGATGGTGCAGGAGTGGCTGGACTCGTTTGCTGAGCAGCGCTTGCAGGATCCGGAGGGCTCCGAGGAACGCAAGGAGGCGTTTCTGCGGGCCCGCGCTGGTGCGGTGCAGATGCAGGAGGTTGCCTTGCGCGCCGCCAGCCGCGAGCTGCAGCGGGCGCGGCGCGAGCGCCGGTATAACCCGTCCGATGTCGACGCGGTGCTCGCTGACTTGGACCGTCTCATTCTCGCGCGCGACCGCAAGGCCCTCACCGGCCCGAGTAGCTTGTGGGAGCCGAAGTAAGGGGCTTTTGCCTATCGACGAACCACCGGCCCGCCCCGTTTTCAAAATGCCAAGCGGATCGCTTTCAAAACGCCAAGCAATCTGTTTTCAAAACGCCAACCAAGTCGTTTTCAAAACGCCAACCTAAATCGTTTAGCTGGTAATATGCAGCGGTATGGAAAATGGGTATATTCCAAGGTTGGCAGATGCTGAATTGGAACGATCGCTCCGCAGGCAGGGCGGTGTCCTTATTCAGGGGCCGAAAGGCTGCGGGAAAACTGAAACGGCAAAACAGCAAGCTGCGAGTTTTCTTAACGTAGAAACGGACCCTGGCGTCACTCTCGCTATGGATAATGACCCGCGGCTGCTGCTCGAAGGTGCCACGCCGCGCCTCATCGACGAATGGCAGTTGCAGCCGAGACTATGGGATTTCGCGCGGCACGCCATTGACGAGCGTCAGGCGAAGGGGCAGTTCATCTTCACCGGTTCCACGGCCCCCGGGGCGAACGCAACGAACCACTCGGGTGCCGGCCGGTTCGCACGAATGACGATGTCGACGATGACCCTTTTTGAAACCGGAGAATCGGATGGGTCGGTTTCGCTTGCCGCGGCAGTTGCAGGGGACCCGTTGCCGTTTTCGGCACCAGCGTTAACACTGCCGCAGCTGGCGGAACGAGTGTGCCGGGGTGGCCTTCCTTACAACGTTGGTCTCCCGTTTGAAGATGCGCTTGAAAACGTCCGAGACTACGTACAAACCGTTGCGGCCGTGGATGTCCACGCCCCTGGCAGAGTGAATCGTGATTCAGAGCGAGTGCGGCGAATGATCCGCTCATTAGCTCGTGGTGTGGGCACCGAGCTGGAGCTGCAAACCATCGCCACCGACTCCGATACCTCACGGGAAACAACACGGGGCTATCTCGATGCCCTGGCGAGCATTTTCGTCTCTGTGGATCAGCCTGCCTGGTTCACGCACCTGCGCTCCAAAGCGACGTTGAGGAAAGCGCCGAAGCGCCATTTGGCCGACCCCTCCTTTGCTATGGCGGCGCTGGATCGTGGGCCGGAGCATCTACTTCGGGATCCGGCTTACTTCGGCCAACTTTTTGAGTCACTTGTGGTTCACGAACTACGTGCGTTCACGGGCAGAACGGTGTATCACGCCCGGCTCAACACGAAGCTGGAGGTCGACGCGGTCGCGAACGTCGGCGGCCGGGATGTGCTGGTCGAGGTAAAACTGGGCTACACCCCAGAGGTGATTGAGCATGCGGCAGACACCCTCAAACGGTTCGCCGGCCACCTCGAGGACGACCCAGCATTGGTGGTGATCACCTCCGGTGGCCCAGCGCTCCGCCGGAACGATGGTGTCTCAGTGATTCCTATCGGGGCGCTGGGGCCGTAGTAGCTGAGAAACACGTTCTAAAGGGCGTCAAAGAGGGCGGGGGGTAAAGGCTCTCTCCGCAAAAGCAAGATCTCCACTTCTGAATTGGTATCTTGCAATTTCTCCGACAGCTGTTAAAAGACGATCATCGTCGCGGTACCCAATGATACGCACTCTCTCGTGGTTGAGCTCACAGGCAAAAGTGAATGGCTGATCGTGGAGTTTGACGAAGTGCTTGGTTATTAGGCTGACGAATCTCTCGAGAAGATCGCGCTGGTAATCGAGTTCCTTTTTCCAGTTGACATGCTCATTCGAGAGGGGATTTGCGTGGAGGATACGGCTAAGGCGACCCCATTCCTTAACGCTTTCTTCCTCAGATATTGCGTCACGGTTCTCTAACCACAATTCGCCTGTGCCGAAATCCTCCAACTCTATGTAGCCAACAGGCCAGTAACTGGCATTAAGTTTGCGTAACTGATTGCGAACGTCCTTCCACTTTTTAGGATCTCGCCTTACCACCGAAGCGAGGAAGGATCGGTTCCCCACGAATGACGCATAACCGGTCTCTTCGATTGCCATTCTGATCTGTAGAGCGGAGTACATGACATCCCGTTCATCCTGGGCCCCATCGCAAAGAGTCTGTGCCTCAAGCAGCCGTCTGGCAACAGAAGTCATCAGCGTTTCATATCCATGGATGTCTGAGGGAGGAACAGGAAACTCACGGTGAAAATCCATCACGCCGCCTCGGACCATCGAGGTGCGAAACGCTCCATCTGTTCGAGAACGAGGACGACGGCCTCGTTGCGTTTCTCTGGTGGGTACTTGTGCTTACGCAGTAGGGTTCTGATGGAGCGGCGCAGTTTGGCGCGGACGTCGTCGCGCACTGTCCAGTCCGTTTTCGCGTCGCGCCGAAGGGCAGTCACGAGTTCGCGGGCGATCTGCGCCAGAACGTCGTCTTCGAGCGCTTCACCGGCAGACCCGTTGGTGGCCATCACGTCGTAGAACGCGAGCTCGTCATTGCTCAGCGGCGGGCTGAACTGTTCGCCACGGTTGCTCTCCGCGACGATTTCCTTGGACAGTTCGATGAGTTCGGCGATCACTTCCGCCGAGGTGAGTTGCTGGTTGGTGTAGCGGTTCATCAGCTCGCGGATGCGCTCGGAGAACTGCTTCGCTCTTACCTCGTTGTTGCCCGTGGCGTTGCGGGATTCTTGGAGGAGGGCGCGCCGGAGGGCGTCGATAAGCAATGCAGTCTCGGATTCGTCCCTGGACTTAAGTTTGAGTGCCTCGATGTTCAGGTCCTGCAAGTTGGGGAGCTCTCGGCCGATCTCACCGTAGACGTCGATCACCTGCGAGGATGCCGTGGACTCCACGACGAGTTGGCTGAGCAAGGTGATGATCTCCTCGCTCAGCGGCTCCCCGTTAGCTCGGCGATCGTCGGCTTCCATCTTGATCAGCTGGTTGCGCACGTCCGAGTAGAACCGAACGTCGGAGCGGTACTCGTTGGCATTCGGGCTCCCGGACGCAAGCGCCCACGACCTGGCCAACTTGCCGGCGGTCGAGGTGAATTCCCTTGCCAGCGGGTAACGCCCGTTCTCATCAACCGTGTGCGGATTGCGCAATTTGGCCAGCAACTGCAGGCGTGCTTGGCGTTGCTCGCCTGCGGCTTCGAGTGCGCGCCATTCCTCGCCGGAGAGGGCATTGAGCTTCTCGACGAATCCGCGAACGATCACCAACGCTTCCTCGATGGTTTGGCCGATCACCTTTTCATCGTCGGCGGATGAGCTCTTTGTGAACTCGGCGATGGCTGCCTGGAGATTGTCGATCAGCGGCGCGTACGCCACCAACAGCCCACTTTCCTTTTGACGGAACTTGCGGTTCACGCGGGCGAGCGTCTGCATGAGCAGCGCGCTTTTCAGTGGACGGTCCAGGTAGAGCGTGTGCAGCGGGGGAGCGTCGAAGCCGGTGAGCATCATTCCTTGCACGATGGCGATCTCTAGGTCGTCATCGGCGTCTTTCATCCGGTCCTTGATCGCGTCCATCCGGCTTTGGTTGCGGATGTGCTTTTGCAGGTGCGGCGGATCGGAGGCGGCCCCGGAATAGATGACCTTGATCTTCCCCTTGAGGTCGTCATCGTCGTGCCACTCTGGGCGCAGCTCGATGATCTTCTCGTACAGTTTTGCTGCGATGTCTCGGGTCTGCACCACGATCATCGCCTTGCCCGGTGCGCCAATGAACTGGCGCATGTTCTCCCGGCGGTCCTCCCAGTGCCGCACGAAGTCCTGGGCGAGATTGCTAAGGCGTTGGTCTGAACCGTAAATGGTGTTCAGCACAGCAACGGAGCGTTGCACCTTCTCACGTTGATCGTCGTCGATCCCTGCGAGAATGTCCGCAGCTGCGTCGTCGATCTCCTCATCAGTGATCCCTTGAATGCGCTCGAGCGGGATCAACCGCGGCTCGAAGTAGACCGGAACCACGGCACCGTCCGCCACGGCGCGGTTCATGTCGTAGACGTCGATCTCCCCGCCGAAGACCTCGCGGGTGTTACGGTCCCATTCGTCAATCGGTGTGCCCGTGAAAGCGATCATGGTGGCGTTGGGCAGCGCAGTGCGAAGGTGATGCGCATAGCCGTCCGCGTTTGTGTCACCGAAGCCGTAGTGGGAGCGGTGCGCTTCGTCCGAAATAACGACAACGTTGTGGCGCTCCGAAAGCACCGGGTGCTCAAGCTCGCGCTTGTCCTTCGTTCCCTGCAGACCGAACTTTTGCAGGGTGGCAAAGTAGATGCCGCCTGACTGACGCTGGCTGAGTTGATCGCGCAGGTCCTCTCGGCTGGAGATATGGACGGGGTCCTCGGGCAGCAGCGTTGAGACGGAGAATGTGTCGAAGAGCTGCTTATCCAGCTCGTTGCGGTCGTTCAACACGATCACGGTCGGGGAATCAAGCCGCGCATCGCGCATGATCTTCGCGGTGTACATCTCCATTTCCATGGACTTGCCAGACCCGGTGGTGTGCCACACCACGCCCGCCTTCTTGTCGCTGCGGGCAGCTTGGATGGTTCTGGCTGCGGCTTTGGCAACCGCGAAGTACTGGTGTGGTTTTGCCACACGCATGCGCAGCTCCCCATCCATCTCGTCGAACGCAGTGAAGTCCACGAAGATCTGGCCGAAGCGTTCAACGTTGAACAGGCCCCACATGAGCATGTCGAACTCGGTCATATGCTCGCCGTCCACCACAACGAGCGGACCCTGCTCGAAGGGCTCGCCGTCGTCGTTCACTCGCCACGTACTCAAATGCTCCCGCGGAGTAAACGGCGTGCCGTAAATCGCATCGATGCCATCAGATGCCACCACGATGTTGGCGAAGCGAAACGTCATTGGGAACTCTGCAACGTAGGTGCGGAGCTGGTTGTAAGCATTCTCGACGGTTGCCGTAGAGCCGGATTGCTTCAGCTCAATAATCGCCAGCGGCATTCCGTTGACGTACAACACGACGTCGAATCGCCGTTCCTTGTCCAGGTTCCGGATGGTGATCTGGTTGGCTGCGATGTAGTCGTTCTTGGACGGGTCGCGGGAAAAGAAGGTGATGGTCGGGTTCTGGCGTTTCCCGTCGGCGTCGTAGTACTCGATGCCGCGGTACCCCTCGACCAAGATCTCGTGCAAGCGGCGGTTTTCCGCAATCGCGCTCTGCGATTGCGGTGTAATCACCTCGGCCATCGCCTGCTGCAGGAACTCGTCCGGTACCTCGGGATTGAGGTTGCGCAAGGCGTTGAGGAGGCGGCCACGAAGCACGATGTCGCGCCAGTTGTCGCGCTCGCCGCTACCGGGTGCGAGTTCCCTTCCGTTCGTGGCCTTCCACTCGAGCTCGCCGAGTAAATCGAGCGCGTCTACTTCGAATGCTGCCTCGCTGTACACCATGGTGCTACGCCTTGTACTCCTCACTCGCAATGTCCGCGCTTGCAGCGGTGGCATCCTGCTCCGCTTCCTTCACAGTGATCTTTCCACTCATGAGGAGCGGAAGCAGCTCATCGCGGGTTTTGGCGAGGGTGAGGTTCTCTTTCTCGAGCGCGACCGCTAGATCCCATAACGAGCCCGCGAGTTGTAGATCGTCTTCACGGATAGAAACCGGGATTTCAACCTCAGCCTCCAAATCCGATCTCTTAATGTGCCCCATTGTCGTCGCCTTACCCGCAGCGATCATTCTGAAATACTCGAGCTGCTGCTCAATTGCACAATCGAGAAACGCTGCTGGGAAGTCACGGTCTGGAATGACTTTGAAGATGTGTTGGTTCACGATCGCTTCATCATGCGGCCACCGCTTAACCATGAGCGTGCCGGACCAGGAAAAGAGCAAATCTCCGTTGCGTACCACCTGTGTTTCGGGTACGGCTAGCTCGTTTCGCACTGTGCTATTTCCGATGCCACCACTCATTTCCGCGATACGTACAACCACTCTGCCGGTGCCTGTGGCACCTTTTGTGAATGCTCCACCGTTTACAAACGATGCCAGCGACGACAGCGGTATCGGGGCAGAACCATCCTGCAGATTTCGCTGCCACAGAGCATTGCGGAGTTTATCTAGCTGTTGGACCGCTCTTCGATTCGTCGCGATCTTGTCATCGATGGAGCCGAGAATTGAGGAAATCCGCCGTTGTTGCGCAACGGGAGGCAATGAAATCTGAACCTCGGAAAGAATCGCCGTATTGATTGACGGCATCGTAGCGCCGACTGCAATGGCCCTTATGAAGCTTTTCACCTCACTGGTGTTCAGCGAGTAATAGATGAACCGCGGATCGACCTCGTCGGGGCGGGGCCGAACACGGAGACAGCGCCCAGAAAACAACCAGCCCTCTTCGTCTCCGGTTACAAATGAGGATTGGTCAACGGATCCTACCCTGCTAAACACAACATCACCGGGCAGCAATGAGTACTTCCGCAGGCGTTCAGCATCGTCATCGCTAACCATCGGAAGGTTGTCCCTCGTAATCCGATAACCCCCCAAGTGCTCGACCGTGATTATGGGCGTTCCAACTTCGACGTAGTCTTCTTGGTGGAGTTGACTCCCAAAAGGGCCGGTCTGGATTGAAGCGATAGCGTCCAGCCGCGTTGACTTCCAGGCCACTATCCCAACCTCCCCAGCTGCTCGCGGACGACGGCGTCGAGGCGGGCGGATTCGTCCAGGGCTGCGGTGAGTTCGGCGGTGAGGCGCGCGATCTTTTCGTCGATCGGTTCGTCGTCCTCTTCGGTTTCGGCGAAGCCGACGTAACGGCCCGGGGTGAGCGCGTAGTTCGCTTCGCGGATCTCGTCGAGAGGCACCGACTTGCAGAAGCCAGGCACGTCTTCGTACTCGCCTTCGGCAGATTCGCGTCCGCGCCAGGTACGGAACGTGTTCGCGATCTTCTGGATGTCTTCGTTGGAGAACGTACGCTCGGTGCGGTCGATCATGTGGCCGAGCGACCGGGCATCGATAAGCAAGAACTGCCCGCGGCGGTCGACAGAACCCTTCGAGCCTGCGCCCTTGTCCTTTGCAAAGAACCAGACACAGACGGGGATACTTGTCCCGCGGAAGAGCTGGGAAGGCAGTGTGATCACGCAGGACACAATGTCGTCTTCGAGCATGTTCCTGCGGATCTCGCCCTCACCCGAGGTGTTCGAGGTCATGGTGCCGTTGGCCATGACCACACCCGCCTCGCCCTGGGAGCCGAGCTTGGAAATGATGTGCTGCATCCAGCCGAAGTTCGCGTTCTTCTCTGGTGGCACACCGTAGATCCAGCGTTTGTCGTCGGTGTTGCGGACCCAGTCCTTGATATTGAACGGCGGGTTGGCCAGCACGTAATCCATCTGCACTCCAGGATGGATGTCGCGGGCGAAGGTGTCGCCCCAGCGCTCACCGAGACCCTTGGCGTTCAAAGCGTGGATGGCGAGGTTCATCCGCGCCATGCGCCACGTGCGCTCGTTGAGCTCCTGGCCGTAAATCGCGATTGCGGACGTGTCCTTGCGGTTCGCGTCTAGGAACTTCTCCGCCTGAACAAACATGCCACCGGAACCGCAGCACGGGTCGTAGACGCGGCCCTCCGTCGGCTCGAGGATCTCGACAAGCGTGCGAACCACCGGGCGAGGGGTGTAGAACTCGCCGCCGCGCTTGCCTTCAGCGGAAGCGAAACGGGCGAGAAAGTACTCATAGACTTCACCCAGCAGGTCGCGGGCCCGCTCCGGGCCTTCGGCCGTGAACCGGGTGGTGCTGAAGAGATCGACGAGCTCTCCGAGGCGGCGCTGGTCCACGCTTTCACTGTTGTAGTTGTGCGGCAGGGTGCCCTCGAGGGTGGGGTTGTCGGCCATGAGGGTTTCCGCGGCTTCGTCGATAAGCTTGCCTATCGCCTTGAACTCGCCGCCGGCCTCTTCGGTCTTGCCCTTGGAGTGGCGTTGCAGGAAGTCCCAGCGGGCAGCAGGTGCGACCCAGAAGACGTTCTTTTCCAGGTAGGCGTCGCGGTCCTCAAGCTCCTCCAGGATCTCCTCCTCGGTGGCGCCTTCCTCCTCGAGCTCGGCTTGGAGCTCTTGGCGGCGTGCATCGAATGCATCGGTGACGTACTTGAGAAACACGAGTCCGAGGACGATGTCTTTGTATTGCGAGGCATCCATGGAACCGCGCAGCTTATCGGCGGCTTTCCACAGGGTGTCCTGGAACTCTTTGACGGGGGTGGGAGTCATAGTTGGGAGCCTACTTTCCGGAGAAGACGAGGTTGATCAGGGCGTCGCTTGCGTGTTCGGCTTCACGCTCGAGCTTGCGTGCCGCCGTGCGGGCGTTGTCGAGCGAGCGGTGCGCTTGTGCGACGACTGCTTGCTGGTCACTGCTGAGCTCCGGGATCGCGATGCGGGCCACCGGGTGACGCCTCGGCAATGTAGTGCGGGTATCGATGTTCACAGCCGCGTTCAGGCAAGCGGCGATGAAGTCGGGCTCGTACTCATCCGAGGTGGGGCGGAGAACGATGACTGAGTCGGAGGGGACCCAGGTCTTGCCATCGTCCTGGTGAACCCAGGCAGGGAGCTCGCCAATTCGGGGCATCACAATGTCGCCGGGGCGAAGGGCATCCGCTGCATCGTGGTCCGCTACGAACGCGGGAGCGGTGTTTCGGTTGGGGCGAGCAAGGTAGACATCGCCGGATTCGAGGTGCTTGTCGGCGCGGTAGGTGCCGTTGATGCGTGTGAAGTGCCCGCTCTTGATCAGGTCGGCGAGCATGGTGGACGTGGTGGACGTGGGGATGGCGTCTGCGGTGACGCGGGGGGTGCGGATACGCATGAGGTCCTTAGTTGTTGCTGCGAGGGATTGGAGGGCGGAATCGAATTCGGAACCCGCCTCATCAGTGCTGAGGGGCTCAGCAAGGTAAGTGGATGGGGAAAATGAGCCGTCGTTGGTGACAACGTCGGCCAAGGTGATCGCCTTGTATGGCACGTCGGTGGCTTCGCGGTTGCGCGCAGCGGTGAGCCACTCGGCGATTCGGGCGGGGATGGTTTCCGGGGCTTCACCGGAGGCGTCGATAAGCAACGGCTCATCTGCGCCTTTGGCGCGCAGCACCCACAACACTGCGGGGATGCGGGTGGCTGCATACATTCCAGCCGGCAGTTCAACGATGGCTTCGACCTGGCCCTGAGCGACGAGGCGCTGGCGGTGTTCCCTGAACGAGGGCCGGTACGTGGGGTTTAGGCCGGTGAGGATGTAGGCGCGCCCGTCCGGCGATAGGTGGTGGGCTGCGTGAAGCAGGAAAAGGTCGTCACTAAACAGGCCCCGGAGTGAACCGAAGAGCTCCTCCAGGTTGCCTAGCTGCTCTCGGGGGATACGGACACCCAGTGGAGGTTCGCACACCACAAGGTCCGTTTTTGTCTTCGGGAACGGATCGTGGACGATGGAATCCCCGGTGTGAATGGTCACCGTGCTGTCAGCGAAGTGTCCCAACAACCGCGCGAGTGCTGCGATGGAGGGGTTTAGCTCGGCTCCCAAGAGCTTCGCTTCGGGGGCCGCCTCCCCGATCCCCAGCAGCGTGCCGGCGATACCGCACGCGGGGTCCAAGACGGTCTGGACACCCTCCAAGGTGGTAGAGGCTGCCGAGATCAGCGCTGCGCTTGAAAGCGACGTGGACGTGCCGTACTGGCTACGTTCGCCGCGCGAACCTACTCCGAGGAATCGGTCCACGACTTGGTTGGCGGCTTGGGCATAGTCGGTGATGCTCAGGCTTGCGATGCCACGCTTGACTTCATCCAGCGTGTCTTCGTTCAGGCGGCCGGTGATCTGGTCGAACTCGGCAGATACCTCGAACGAGGGGTCTTGGTCGAGCGCCAGCAGCGAAAGGATGACGAGTGGGATCTCATCTACCGGGAGGTGGCTGCGCAGCAGGTTTGCCGTTGCCCAGAGCGAAGCCAGTTTGAGGTCTTCCTCCGCTCCTTCGGGGAAGAAGCCGTTCTGTTTGAGCCAAGCAACCACCGCGTCTGCATCGAAGAGCGGTTTGCGGGCTGTGGATTCTTTGACGGGCTCGGGGAAGTCGTTGTAGCGGCTGCGCCAGTTGCTGACGGCCGGCCGGCTGACCTGCGCCAGCTCGGCGATGTCTTTGAGCGTGAGGTGTCCGGTTGCGGTGTTCATTTACGCTGCCTCCTGGTTGGTCTGGTTGATCTGGTTGAGCTGGATGACGTTGTCCGGTAGGGAAGGGTTTGTCTTCGGTGCGTGTGCGGCCGTTAGGTAGCCGTCCTCCGAGATGTGCACCTGTGCTGCGGCGAGCTGTAGTCGCCTAGAAAGCTGGAATCCGTGGGCATAGACCGTGGTAGTGATTCCCTGGTCCGCGGCTCGGGCTACTGGTTCAGCGAAGATCCCGTCTCCGGAGACGAGAGCGATCTCATCAAACTGACCGATGTTCATTCGCTCGATCTCCTCAACCAGTCGGCGGTCGGCACCGTTGGGTCCTTCTCCCATGAGGAGTCTCGGACCCTTCCAACCTGCGTTCACGTTGAAGAGTCCGCTCTGGTCGGAGGCGATGACCACGATCTCGCCTTCCTTGATGTCGAGCCAGAGGGTGAGCATCTTTTTGCACCACTTTGCTTGTGCGGCGCTCTGTACGGCCAGGCCATTGAAGTTCTCGATGTCGACGAGAATCAAGCGTCTGGGGTTTTCTTTGGTCTGGGACTGTGGGGCCTTGATGGCGTTCATTCTGTGAGCATCTTTCTTTGTGTTGGCGTTGCTTACAAGAATGAAGATTAACCTACGTTCACAATCGTGTCAACATGACCTACGTTCACATATTTAATCGCCAGGTAGACGCACGTTTTGTCAAACATTCACACCGATTACCGCATTGTGTATCTACGTTCACAATGGTGCTGTTTTGGCCTACCGGCGTTTCCCTTGGCCGGGAAGTCCGCCTCGGTACGTTCTGACGCTTACCCCCTGGTCAACGCTGTGGTCGTCTATGCCCCAGCTGTCGTAGCAGTCGAGGGCGTAGCTGTCGGAGTGGCGCCGCTGGCGTCGGCGTGCTTTGCGTTGTTCCTGTTTGCGGTCCTTCGCCGAACGTTGGCTTCGTTGTTTCTCTTTGCGGATTTGCTCCGGGGAGCGGACCTTGTATTTCTCTGCGTAGGACTGCGCAGCCGGAGAGACTTTCTTGGCCGCCTTGTTGTTCTTCGCAACAAAGTCAAACTTCCGGTTGCTCATCCGGCACGATTCGCCATTGTTTTTGTGTACGGGCAGGGAGTTGTTCTTCAGATTCGGGGTCAAAGCCCTGTGGCAAGCTGGGCATTCGACTTTGCCGTGTTTAGAGAGTTTCAGCCGCGGATAGCTTGGCGCTGGAACTTGTTTGTTTGATTGTTTTTGGACTGCGGGGTACTTCTTTGCGGATGGCGTCGGAGCTGGTGACTTCTGTAGGTGTGCGTAGCGTTTTCCGCTTCCGCTGCACGGCTTCCGCATGGCCCTGAAATTGAAGAAGTGATCGGGGAAAACTCCCGTCGACGAAAGGTTGCATGTTCCTGCGCAGACACTGCAGGTTACGTTTTTTAACTCACTAGGTGGGAGGTGGGGGAGAGTGGCGCTGGATGGGCGCGTTGGTTCTGCAGCTGCTGAACCTTGTGAGTTGGATGTTCTGGTGGTCTTCTGCGTGGGATCAGGGGTTCTGAACTGCGGCCGGGACACCTTTTGAGTTTTCGCCATTGCAAACGTTGAAAAGATCTGGGGGAAATGACACCTTCTAACGTATCGAACGTAGGTGAGTAAGGGAGCGTATTGGATAAGCGCTTTCACCGCTCGCCTGCTGAACCACCCTGAGCGCGCCGCCGGACTCGCGGCTGAAGTGCGCGTGGACAGCCTCATTCTCGCGCGCGACTGCAAGGCGCTGGCGGCTCCGAGCAGGGGGCAGTAGTAAGCGTTTTTGCTAATCGACAAGCCCCCCACTTTTGTTAAGTTAGGCAATCCTATATAGTCCGTGCGGTGAGTTTCCGGCCCTTCCTTGCAACAGTCGTTCGCAGCGAGCGCATCGCACCGAATTTTCAACGTGTGACGTTCACTGGTGTCGACGCAATGGGCCCCGCTGTGCCCATCATGGATCTGCGGATCAAGCTCATCATCCCGTCCGCGGCAGGGCTTGTTGATTTGCCGGCCGAGGGGTGGTGGGACCTCTGGCGCGCCATGCCGGAACACACGCGCGGGCATCTCCGCACCTACTCCATTCGCGACCTCCGGCGCAACGACGGTGACCCGGACGAACTCGATGTGGATTTCGTACTGCACAGCCACAACGCTGGGCCGGCCTCCGCATGGGCGGAAAGCGCGCTGCCCGGGCAGGCGCTGTGGATCATCGGGCCGACCCGCGATGACACGTCTGGCGTCGGCATCGAATTCGCTCCCGGCGCTGCCGCGGCTGCTCGACTGTACGGCGATGAAACTGCTCTTCCAGCGATTTCCCGAGTGCTGGAGGACTGGCCCGAAGACCTCGCCGGTTCCGCTGACATTGAGGTGCCGGTGGGCAACAGCCTCCAAATCGATGCGCCTGCTCACGTTGACGTCCGCTGGCACTTCCGCACCGAGCCCGAAGCCGGGCATGGGGACATGCTCTACACGCAGCTCAAACAGGACATTGAGCCGCTGCGGGGCCCAGTAGGTCCGACCACCGATGAGCCCGATAACGACGGTGGCCTCCAGCGAGACAATGTCTGGGAAACCCCGACGTATTCGGGAAGCGGGGAACCCGTCAACGGTGGGGCGGGCGCGTCCGGCCACACCTACTACTGGATCGCCGGCAAGAACACTTCGGTGAAAGCGATGCGCCGCCTGTTGGTTAAGGAGGCGGGGTTGCCGCGCCAGCATGTCTCGTTCATGGGGTATTGGCGGTGACAGGCTATGAGTGCGACTAAACACGCGGGATTTGCCATTGCGCTCGGGATTTCGGCTGTCGCCGCGGTGTTGCTCTCGCTCGCCGTCGGCGCGCGGCAGATGAGCGTGGCAGAAAGCGTCAGCGCTGTGCGTGACGGGCTTGCCCTCGCGTTCCACACCGAATCTGGGCAGGCCAGTGAGGAAGCGCAAGTGGTTGCCCAACTGCGGGTTCCACGCACGCTGCTCGGCCTGCTCGCAGGCTCGGCGCTAGGCACAGCGGGAGCTCTGCTCCAGGGGCACACACGCAACCCGCTGGCCGACACAAACCTGCTGGGCATCGCCCCGGGGGCGGCGCTTGCGGTGGCTGCGGCAACTGCCGTGTTTGGCTCGCTGCCGGTGCTGGTCGCGGTGGGGGTCGGTTTCCTCGGCGCGACAATGGCGGTAGCGCTCGTCTTCGTACTGAGCGCGCGAAGCCGCGGTTCCACTCCGATCACGGTGGTACTCGGCGGGTCCGCGCTCGGAGCGGTGTGTTCCGCGCTGACCAGCGGCATCGTGCTCACCAGCACGCAAAGCCTCAATGACATGCGGTTTTGGACGGCGGGCTCCGTCGCGGGCCGGGACATGCACATCGTCGCCGCCGTCGCCCCGGTCGTACTGGTCGGCCTAGTCGCCGCGTTCGCCACGGCGAGCCGGGTGAACATGCTGAACCTGGGCGATGACGTCGCGCACTCCCTCGGCGTCAACGTCGCGGCTGCACGCGCGGTGGGGATCCTGCTGGTCGCCCTGCTTGCCGGTGCGGCTGTGGCGGGGGCGGGCCCGATCGGGTTTGTCGGCTTGGTCGTGCCGCATATCGTCCGCTCCCTGACCGGGCCGGATTACCGGCTGGTGCTGCCGTGCTCCGCGCTTGCCGGTGCGACGCTGCTGCTCCTCGCGGATGTCGCCGGCCGAGTCATCGCCCGCCCCGGTGAGCTGCAAGTTGGCATCACCCTCGCATTCGTCGGCGCCCCGTTCGCCCTGTACCTGCTGCGGAAGGGGGCGAAGCTGTGACCCGCACGTTCGCAGTCAATGTCGTGCTCGCGGCGTGCGGGCTCGCCGTCGCGCTCGGCGGCATCATGGTGGGTGAATTCGGGCTTGGGCTTCATGACGTCCTCGCCGCCCTTACTGGACAGTCCACCGGCATGGCCCGCACCGTGGTCGTCGAGTGGCGCCTGCCGCGTGTTGCCACGGCGCTGGCGGTGGGGGCCGCGCTCGGATTCGCGGGCGCGATCTTTCAGACGATCACTCGTAACCCGCTGGCCAGCCCAGACATCCTGGGCGTTGTTTCAGGTGCGTCGGCGTTCGCACTTACAGCGCTGCTCGCGGGTGGCGGTACCGGGGCGCTGCTCAGCGCGCTCGGGGTGCCGCTGAGCGCGTTTGTTGGCGGGATAGCGGTCTCCGGTGCGATGTGGTGGCTCAGCCGCGCCGGCGGCCTGGGATCGTTTCAGCTCATCTTCGCCGGCATCATCCTCAACGCCTTGGCGGTGGCGTACAATTCGTTCCTCCTCGTCCGCGCGGACTACCGCGATGTGGGCAAAGCCCAGGCGTGGGTGACCGGCTCGGTCGGATCCTCAGGTTGGGGTGACGCCGCCGCTGTGTTGGTGGCGCTCGCGCTGGTTGTGCCGCTTCTGCGCTGGGCGTCATTCCAGCTCGAAGCCCTCTCTCTCGGGGACGACACGGCTGCGGGGCTGGGCGTCGATCCGCGGCGCACCCAGCTTGTGCTCATGGTGCTTGCCGTGGCGTTGACATCGACGGCGGTGGCGGCTTCAGGTCCGATTGCTTTTGTGGCGTTTGTGGCGCCGCACGTGGGCCGTCGATTAGCGCATGCCCCCACGCCCCCACTCGGCACCGCGATGATTGCCGGCGCGCTGATCGTCGCCGGTGCGGACCTCGCGGTGCGCACCGTTGTGCCGGGAGACTTGCCGGTAGGCGTGGCCACGTCAGCGTTCGGCGGGGCAGCCTTGCTCTACGCGCTGATGCGCGCGACCAGAAAGGTGACCTTGTAATGCTTCACGTGCGTGATCTCACCGTCAGCTACGGTGCGGCAACGATTATCGACGGGCTCGGCCTCGACGTCCCGCGCGGCGGCGTCACCACCATCGTCGGGCCGAACGGCTGCGGTAAATCAACGTTGTTGCGCGCGGTTGCTGGCCTGATCCCGCGTGAGCGCGGCGAGGTGGTCTTGGACGGCCGAAACACCGCGGAGATGAAACGCCGCGAGATCGCCCGCACGCTCGCGGTGCTGCCGCAAACCCCCGTAGCGCCGGACGGGCTGACGGTGCGTGACCTGGTCGGGCGCGGGCGCCACCCGCACCAGACGTGGCTGCGCCAGACCTCGGAGAAAGACAGCGCGATGGTGGACGAGGTGATGGAGCTGACCCAGGTGGCCGAGTTCGCGGAGCGCCCGCTCGAGCGGCTCTCGGGCGGGCAGCGGCAGCGTGCGTGGATCGCGATGGTGCTCGCCCAAAACACCCCGCTTGTGTTCTTGGATGAGCCGACGACCTATCTTGATCTTTCCCACTCGATGGAGGTGCTCTCGCTTGTGCGTCGTCTCGCCGATGACATGGGGCGCACCGTCGTCATGGTGCTGCACGACTTGAACCTCGCGGCGCGCTTCTCCGACCAGCTGGTCGTGATGAAAGGCGGCGAGGTGAAAGCCGCGGGCACGCCCGCAGAGGTTATTTCAGAGCGGTTGCTTGGCGAGGTGTTTTCTCTGCCCGCCGTCGTCACCGAGGACCCGGTGGCCGGCGGGCCGATGATCGTGCCCCGCTAGCTTGGGCTAGAGTTCCCGCTCGATCTGCTCGATCGCGTACGGAATGGTCAACGGGTTGGGCATGCTCATTGCATTGGCGGTGTCGGTGTCGAGCCAGTGCATGCCTCCGCGCTTGTTCACATCGAGGTTCGCAAACGCGGCATCGTTCTTCAGCGCATCGATCGCGCCGTAGTAGTCCAAGATGAACACGTAATCCACACCGTTGAAGTCGGAGTAGTTCTCCGGGGACCAGTCCACGAAGAAGCTGGAGCCGTCACCGTTGAACGTGTCCGGGATTGTGAACCCGAGCTTCTCAAGGAACGAGCCGCGGCCGTCGCCTGCCGTATACACGCCGATCTTGCCGTCGTACGGCATCCCGATTGCCGCTGTTTTACCCTGCAGCTCCGGGTGCGATTGCCGGAAGTCCGCAAAAGCCTGCTCGGACTCTTCGATCAGCTTTTCGCCCTCAGCTTCCTGGTCCAACGCTGCTGCGATCTGTTTGATCTGCTCGTCCCACGGCACCTGCCAGTCTGCGTACTGGTCGGAATGGAAGGTCGTCGGCGCGATCTGCTGTAGCAGAGCCTGTTTGTCACTGTCCAGACCACTATTGACGGCGATGATCTTGGTCGGATTCAGCGATGCGACCTGCTCTGCGGTGTCGGTGCTGAACTCGGTGGTGGTGTTGCGGATCGGGTTCGGCTCAGCGGTGAGTTTATCCTTCGCCCACGGTCCGAGACCGGACGGATCGCCTGAGCCCTCAGCCTCCCAGGAAGCGTAGCCGACTGGCTGCTCCCCCAGCGCGAGGACGGTGTCGACGTCGCCGAGCCCCAGCGTGACAATGCGGTCGTTTGAACCCGCCGCACTGGTGTATTCGCCGGAGTCTGCGGACTCGCTGGAGCAGCCGGTGAGGAGCAGTGCAGCTGCAGTGAAGGTTGCCGTCAGACGCTTCAGCGGCAGTGGGAAAACACGGGTCAAGATTCGGCCTTTCGGTCAGGGGTGGAAGCACCCTAGGTTAGGTGTGCCTAAGCTAATGCCGGTCATTTTAGGTTACGGCGCCGCCACCGGGCAACACCTTGGGGCAAGGCTCTACCTGTGCTGGTCGTCGCCGAATTCGCGGCGGAAGCTGCCGTCCCAGTCGTAGTCCGCGGCAGGGTCCGGCAGCGGGTTGTAGCGCTGCTGCCCGTAGTAGTCCTCGGCCAGCATGTCCGGGCCGTTTTCGGTCGTTCCCTGGATGCCCATGAGCACGAATACAGCGCCGGCGACGGCAGCGGCGACGCCAATGAAGACGGCTGTTGCGCCGCTGAGGAACACAAACGACAGCACGGCCACCACGATCAACGCCGCGCCGATGGCGTAGTTCGCGCCCGTGGAGCGGCCGGCGGACCGGCGTTCGCCGGCCGGGTCGTGGGGGAGACCGTCTGCGTCAAAACCGTCAAAGCCGTCGAAGCCGTCAAAACCCTTGTTCTGCATGGCCCGCAGCCTACCGGGCGAGGAACCCGCGCAGCGCCGCGTTGACCTCGCCGGGAACCTCCACGGTGGGCACGTGGCCACCGGCGGTCAGCGTCAGCGTCTGGGAAGGCCCGCCAACCCGGTCGGCGATGGCGTGGACCACCTCTGGCGGGGTGGAGGTGTCGTCGGGCCCGGCGATGGTGAGCACCGGGGCGGTGATGCGGGAAAGCTCGGCGGCGAAGTCCCACTGCGCGAGGGCTTCGGCGCAGGTGGCGTAGCCCTCGCCAGTGGTGGAGGCGATCATGCGGGCCAGCGCGTCGGCGGTGGCCGGGCGCGACTCGCGGAACGCCTCGGTGACCCACAGCGCGACCGCGCCATCGACGCGCGGGGCCACACCGTGGGCGCGGGTCTGCTCCACCCGCGGGGTCCAGGTGTCGGCGCCGCCGAGGTTCGCGCCGGTGCACATGAACACCGCGCGGCGCACCCGCGGGCTCGTTGCGGCCAGGTACTGCGCGATCGCGCCGCCGAGGGAGAGCCCGACGACGGAGAACTCGTCTACCCCCAGCTCATCGAGCGTGTCCAAGGCGGCGCCGGCCAGCGCGGGGATCGTCGAAAAGTGCGGCGCGTCAGGCGTCGCACCGTGGCCGGGGTGGTCGAGCGCGATCACGCGGAATGTGTCCGACAGCGCGTCCAGCTGCGGCAGCCACATGTCGGTGGTGGAGGCGATGGAGCCGGAAAACACCACCGGGTGCGCGTCGCGAGGGCCGAAATCTTTGTATGCCAACGAAGTCATGCCCCAACTGTGCCTGACAACACCGCGAGCCACACCAAGAGATGCCCCTCCCGACTATTACGCTTGGTTTCGACTGCCCGCCGGCGAACGCCGAGACAAAAACGGCAAGAAAGAGAGCACTGTGCAAACACAGGAAACGCAGCAGACAACGAAGAACCTCGCTGTGGACACGCTGCAGCGCGTCCTCATGCCAAAGAAGGGCGAGCCGCACGACGTGCGCATGCTCTACCTCATCGAGCAGGAGCAGAACAAGCAGCGGCTGCGTTGGTCGGACCGCACCAGCTTCGAGGTCCCCGCGGGCAACGAAGTGTCCTTCGAGACCTACTTCAACGCCTTCCCGGCCAGCTACTGGCGCCGCTGGTCCCAGCTGGACTCCGTGGTGCTGGCCATGGAGGTCGAGGGCCGCGCGACCATCTCCGTCTACCGCTCCAAGCACGACGGCACCCGCGTCGGCGTCACCAACGTCGAGGCCACCGGGACCACCGAAATCCCGCTGAAGCTATCCAACTTCGAAGACGGCGGCTGGCTCTGGTTCGACATCACCGCCGAGGACGACACCCGCATCCGCGACGCCGCGTGGTGCTCGCCGCAGGAGCCGAAGGAGCAGGTGCTTGACGACGGCACAGTCGTTCCGCCGCAGCCCAAGCAGGTCGCCGTCGGCATCCCCACGTTCAACCGTCCGCGCGACTCGGTCAACGCGCTGCACGCGTTGGCGGAAGACCCGTACGTGGAGGCGTCGATTAGCAATGTGCTCATGCCAGACCAAGGCAACCAGCACCCGGCGGACGAGCCGGACTTCGCCGAAGCCGAGCGAAAGCTCGGCGGGAAGCTGGAAATCTTCCAGCAAGGCAACCTGGGCGGCTCCGGCGGCTACTCCCGCATCATGTACGAGGCGCTGAACCGCACCGACGCGCCGTTCATCCTGTACATGGACGACGACATCGCCATCGAGCCGGACTCCATCGTCCGCGCAGTGCAGGCCGCCCGCTACGCGGCAAAGCCGATCCTGGTGGGCGGGCAGATGCTCAACCTGCAGGACCGCGCGCAGCTGCGCACCTCCGGCGAGGCGGTGGACAAAGACATCTTCATGTTCCGCGCCGCCGAGCACGGCGTCTACGACCACGACTTTGCCAAATACCCGCTGGGCTACGTGGGCACGCAGGAAGAGGAGATGGACCCGCGTAAGACCACCTCGCGCGCGCTGCACCGCCGCGTGGACGTGGACTACAACGGCTGGTGGATGAACTTGTTCCCGCGCGTGGTGGCGGAGAAGATGGGCCTGCCACTGCCCCTGTTCATCAAGTGGGACGACAACGAATACGCCCTGCGCGCCAAAGAAGCAGGCTTTCCCACGGTGACGTGGCCGGGTGTGGCCATCTGGCACATGGCCTGGGCCGACAAGGACGACGCGATTGACTGGCAGGCGTACTTCCACATGCGCAACCGACTCATCGTGGCCAGCATCTACGGCCCGGACAACCCGGACGCGATGCTGAAGAACATGCTGAAGTCCACCCACAAGCACATCATGTGCATGGAGTACTCCACCATGGCCATCCAGATCGAGGCCATGAAGGACTTCCTGGCAGGCCCGGACCAGCTGTTCGACATCCTTGAATCCTCGTTGCCTCGGATTCAAGCGATTAGGAAGGAATACTCGGACGCGCAGGTGCTCTCGTCTGCGACCGACCTGCCCGCACCCACCGGCGCGCCGGGCGTGCCCACCCGAAACATCGGTGGGCGCCTGGCCAAGATCAAGAAGCTGCCGTGGGCGGCGAAGGCGCTTTTGCACCAGCGCAATCAGGAAGACCGTGCTCACTGGGAGGCGCCGCAGCTCAACCTCACCGCCGACGAGGCCCGCTGGTACACCCTGGCGCGCGTGGATTCCGCCACCGTGTCCACCGCCGGCGGCACCGGCGTGGCGTTCCGCAAGCGCAACAAGCAGCTCAGCGACGACCTGCTGAAGGAAACCAAGCAGCTGCAGGCCGAGATCAAGCGCCGCTGGCCGGAGCTCAAGCGCGCCTACCGCGACGCGCGAGGCGAGCTGACCAGCCACGAAAACTGGGGGAGGATCTTCGATGCCCAGTAAAGAAACAGACCTGCTCGTGGCCATCCAAGATGCGCTGTACACCCCCGAATCCGCGAAGGCGGCTCGGTGCTTGAGCTACTTCGGCGAGCACGACCTCGGGTGGCTGGCGGTTGCGACGGCTGGCGTCATCGCAACGAGCATCGGCGACACGGATAAGCGACGCCGCTCCAAGTGGCTCGCCCTGGGCGCCGGCACCTTCGCCGCGCACGCCGCGACCGTGGTGCTCAAGCGCATCGTGCGACGCCCCCGGCCGCACGACGCGCGCGTGAAGATCGGTGTGAAAACACCGTCCCAGCTGTCGTTTCCTTCCTCGCACGCAGCGAACACCGGCGCGGCTGCCGTGCACCTGGCGGATATCACGGGCACAAAGTGGCCGTGGCTGCTCGTGCCGGTGATGATGCTCTCGCGTAACGTGCTCGGCGTGCATTACCCAACCGACACCCTCGCCGGCGCCGCCCTCGGGGCAGTAACGGCGAAGGCGGCCATCGAGGCGGAGAAGAGGATCTAGTGGCAAACACCCGTGAACCTGTGGACGAGCCCCTGATCAAGTCGGAGCCGCATACCTCCGGCGTGGATCAAGTGATGAAGAAGGCTCCGCCGAAGAACCTGCCGGATGCGATGCTCAAGGGCCTGCGCCCGAAGCAGTGGGTCAAAAACGTCCTGGTGCTGGCCGCGCCGCTGGCCGCCGGCGCGGATTCATTCAACTCCCGCACCGCCTGGGACATCGTGCTGGCGTTCGTGGTGTTCTGCTTCGGCGCATCCTCGATTTACCTGATCAACGACGCGCGCGACGTCGAATCCGACCGCCGCCACCCCACCAAGCGCTTCCGCCCGATCGCCTCCGGCATGCTGCCGATCAACCTGGCGTACGTCATGGCGGCGTTGCTCATCGCGCTAGCGCTGGGGCTGTCGCTGCTGGCTACCGACGGCGGCTCGCTGGCCTGGGTCATCGGCATCTACATTGCGCTGCAGCTGGGCTACTGCTTCGGCTGGAAGCACATCCCGGTGATCGACATCGCGCTCGTGTCCTCCGGCTTCATGCTGCGCACTATGGCCGGTGGTGTGGCCGCCGGCATCTCTCTGTCGCAGTGGTTCCTGCTGGTCGCTGCGTTCGGTTCCCTGTTCATGGCCTCCGGCAAGCGCTATGCCGAGTTGCTGCTGGTCAAGGAGACTGGCGCGGAAATCCGTCGCTCGCTGCAGGGCTACACCGAGACCTACCTGCGGTTTGTGTGGACGCTATCGGCCACCGCCGTGGTCATGTCGTACGCGCTGTGGGGCTTCCAGCTGTCCAACTCCGTCGAGGGCACCGCTGGCATCTGGTACCAGATCTCCATGGTCCCGTTCGTCATCGCCATTTTGCGCTACGCCTCCGTGGTCGACGGCGGCCAAGGCGGCGCCCCGGACGAGATCGCGCTGGAGGACCGCGTCCTGCAGCTGCTGGCCCTGGTGTGGATCTTCTGCGTCGCCATGGCCGTCTACATCGTGCCGAACTTAGGTTGGTAGGCCGTGAGCCACTAACATCGTCGCAATGACACAACACGCCCGCATCTCCGCGCTCGCCGCAGCCGCAGTTGCGGGCGTATTCGCGTTCTGGGGCGGGTGGACCCGCCGCTGGATCTCCGACGACGGCCTGATCGTTCTGCGCACCGTGCGCAACCTGCTCGCCGGCAACGGTCCGGTGTTTAACGCAGGCGAGCGCGTGGAGGCGAACACCTCCACGCTTTGGCAGTACCTCATCACCGCCTTCGCCTGGCTCACCGGCGCCCGCCTCGAGGACGTGGCCATGTGGCTGGCCCTGATCTGCACCGTCGCAGCTGCAGCGCTGGCCACCTACTCCGCGGGCCGGTTTTGGGGCAAGGTCGGGCCCGTCTTCCCCCTCGGCATCGTGATCTACCTGGCGCTGCCGCCGGCGCGCGACTTCGCCACCTCGGGCCTGGAGTGGGGCCTATCACTGCTGTGGATCGCCGGATGGTGGGCCGCGCTCGTCGCCTGGGCCGAGCCCCTGCGTCGCCGCGCCCCCGGTGTCGGCTACTTCCTCGCCTTCTGGTGCGGCCTGTCCTGGCTGGTGCGCCCCGAGCTCGCGCTCTACGGCGGCGTGACCGGCATCCTGCTGCTGGCGTACAACCCGCGCAAGGCGGCCGGCATCCTCGCCGCCGCGCTGCCCGTGCCCGCGGCCTACCAGATCTTCCGCATGGGCTACTACGGCCTGCTCACCCCGCACACTGCCGTGGCCAAGTCCGCGTCCGACTCCGAGTGGGCGCGCGGGTTCGAGTACTTCGGCGACTTTGTGGGCTACTACTGGCTGTGGCTGCCGGTTCTCGCCGCCGCAGTGCTGGGGTGGTGGTTTCTGCGGGAGGCCGGAGGACGTCGCTTAGCAATTGTGCTGGTGGCCACAGGCTGCGCGCTGGTGCACATCCTCTACGTGCTGCGCGTCGGCGGCGACTTCATGCACGGGCGCATGTGGCTGCTGCCGCTGTTCGCGCTGCTTCTGCCCGTGATGGCCGTGCCGCTGACCCGCGTGAGCGTGGCCGTGACCACCGCCGTCGTGGTGTGGGCAGGCGTGACCATCGTGCGCGCGCACCCCATCGACTGGGAGGCGTACCAGACCGGCGAGAAGGAACTCGGCATTGTGGACGAGCGCGAGTTTTGGACGCTCGCCGTGGGCCGCGAGCCGGCCGACCCGCCGCGCTACGCCGAAGATTTCCTCGGTTCCAAACTCATGCGCAACTGGGAGGAAGCGCTCGAAGACGCCGACGACGCGGACGCCGCGCAGCTCAACCTCGCATACGTCTCCGCCGAGCCGGAGATTTACAGCTGGTTCTACCGCGACCGCGAAGAGCAAGACTCAGACCTGCGCAACCTGCCGCTGACCGCTTACCTGATCAACCTGGGTATGACGAGCATGAATGCGCCTCTCGACGTCCGCATTCTGGACACCGTCGGCCTGGCCACCCCTATCGCGGCCCGGATGCCGCGGGACCCGGACGGCCGCGTCGGCCACGACAAATTCCTCGACCCCATCTGGCAGGCCGCTGACTCCGACACCACCTTGGACGGGTTGCCCCCGTTTATCAGCACCATGCGCGCCAAGCAGGCCCGCGCCGCACTGCGCAGCCCCGAGATCGCCGAACTGTTGGCCACCTCCCGCGAACCCATGAGCCAGCAGCGCTTCTGGGCCAACGTCCGCTACTCCCTGGGTAAGGGCCGTACGCTGCAGCTTTCCAGCGATCCGGGGGTCTACATCGACGCCGACACCCGCCGCGCGATCCGCCACGGGGAGAACCCCGGTATGGACGGCGAACGCATCGCGTGGCCGGTCGATGCCCACGCCGGGGAATAGCGGGTTGAGTATCGAATTGGTAACGTAAACGTGTCTTTTGCCTGAAAACACGTTTTGAGGGGACCTATGAACTCCAAAAATTCCGTGCGCCGCAAGCTCACCGCACTGCTCATGGCGCTGCTCAGTGCCGTTTCCATGGTGGTCGGCGCCCCGCAGGCGTCGGCGGCGCACCGCGACTGGCTGCGCCCGGACTCCACCGGCACCTGCGAGTGGGACCGGGTGGGCTTCTGGGTGCAGCGTTGCACGGTGTGGTCCCCGGCGATGGGCCGCCACATCACCGTCCAGATCCAGCCGGCGCAGCGCGGCGGCAACGCGGGCCTGTACATGCTCGACGGCTTGCGCGCGACCGAGATCACTAACGCGTGGGTTAACGACGTCAACGCCGCGCGGACCTTCAAGGACAACAACATCACTCTGGTCATGCCGGTTGGCGGCCAGTCCTCCTTCTACACCGACTGGAACGCCCCGGCGACCTACGACTTCAACCACCCGGTGACGTACAAGTGGGACACCTTCCTGTCCAAGGAGCTGCCGTCCTACCTGCAGACCCACTTCGGTGTGTCCCCGACGAACAACTCCATCCTCGGCCTGTCCATGGGCGGCACCGCCGCGATCAACCTGGCCGCCCTGCACCCGCAGCAGTTCCGCCAGGTGCTGTCCTTCTCCGGCTACTTGACCACCACCATCCCGGGCGGCCAGACCGCGCTGCGTGCCGCGCTTCTTGACGGCGGACTGTACAACCTCAACGCCATGTGGGGCTCCGTGCTCAACCCGCGCCGTTACGAGAACGACCCGTTCTTGAACATGGGTAACCTGCGCGGCCGCGACGTGTACGTCTCCGCCGGCTCCGGCGTGCCGGGCCCGGCCGACGAGAAGTACCTGCCGCAGCACCGTGCTGCCGGCATTGCGCTGGAGACTATCGCAAGCTTTACCACCCGCCTGTGGTCCGCGAAGGCGACCGTGACCGGCGTGCAGCACACCGCCGTGTTCACGCCGACCGGCCTGCACAACTGGGACCAGTTCGGCTCCCAGCTCGAGGCGAACAAGGGTCGCATCCTGAATGTGATGAACGCCTGGTAGAACTCGCGCTTTCCTGGCAACCGGCTTCCTGCGGATCGTATCTGGCAGGGGCCGGTTTTCTTCTGCCTTGCTCTCGCAATGTAACGCCGCGCGTGTCGCACACGACTAAACCTTCAAGTGAAACTTAAGCTTTTGGTCGATACTCTTGTGACACCAGTAGCCAGACGAGGTAGGAGACTCATGCGAGACAACCGAACCACCCCCACGCGGCTCGCCGCCGCTGTGCTGCCCGCCGCCCTTGCTCTCACGCTGGCCCCGGTAGCCGCGCCGGCCGCAGGCGCACAGTCGAGCCTGCCGGGCGATCTGTCCTCGCAGCTTTCCTCCAACCGCGGTATCTCCGACGGCCTGCGCCCGCACGACCCGCCGAAGCGCACCCCGATCGAGGTGGAGAAGAACCCGCAGATCCCGGGCCTGCCCGACGGCGTGAAGGTGGACCGCATCGAGTGGATCACCAGCCGGCGTGTGGCCGTGTTCATCAACTCTCCGTCCATGCCGGATCACCCGATCCAGGTGCAGATCCTGCTGGCTCGCGACTGGCACTCCAACCCAACCGCGAAGTTCCCGGAGGTCTGGGCGCTGGACGGCCTGCGCGCGCGTGACGACGAAAACGGCTGGACCATCGAGACCAACATCGAGCAGTTCTACGCCGACAAGAACGTCAACGTCATCCTCCCGGTCGGCGGCGAGTCCTCCTTCTACTCCGACTGGCAGCGAGAGGACAACGGCAAGCACTACAAGTGGGAGGCGTTCCTGACCAAGGAGCTCATCCCGGTGCTGAACAACGAGTTCCGCTCGAACGACTCGCGTGCTGTGGTGGGCCTGTCCATGGGCGGCACTGCCGCAGTCAACCTGGCGGAGCGCAACCCGCACCTGTTCGACTTCGTCGGCTCCTTCTCCGGCTACCTGGACACCACCACCACCGGTATGCCCACCGCCATCCGCGCGGCGCAGATGGACGCCGGCGGCTACAACGCTGAGGCGATGTGGGGCCCGCTGGGCTCGCAGGACTGGATCGACCACGACCCGAAGCTGGGCATCGAAAACCTCAAGGACATGACGGTTTACGTCTCCGCCGGCTCCGGCCGCGACGACTTTGGCAACCCCGAGTCTGTGGCCAAGGGTCAGGCCAACCCGGCCGGTGTCGGCCTGGAGGTCCTGTCGCGCCTGTCCACCCAGACCTTCGTGGACTACGCCTCGCGCACCCCGGTGAAGCCGATCGTGCGCTTCCGCCCGTCCGGCGTGCACTCCTGGGAGTACTGGCAGTTCGAGATGGCCCAGGCGTGGCCGTACATCGCCAACGCGCTGAAGGTGCCGGAAGCGGGCCGCGGCTCCGATTGCACCCCGATCGGCGCCATTGCGGAGGAGACGAAGGCCGGCGTGATCGGCACCTGTGTCAACGACGAGTACGACGCGGGCAAGGACACCAAGGGCAAGGCCCAGGACTTCCGCGGCGGCACCGCCTACTGGTCCCCGGAGACCGGCGCGCACGCGTTGTACGGTGCGATCCTGGCAAAGTACAACGCGCTCGGCGGCCCGGCTGGCTGGTTGGGCTTCCCCACTACGGGCGAGACGGCGGCGCCGGACGGCGTGGGCCGCTTCGTGCACTTCGAGCACGGCTCCGTGTACTGGACCCCGCAGACCGGCGCGTACGCCATTCCGGGCGACATGTTCGGTGCCTGGGGCGAAAACGGCTACGAAACCGGCGACCTGAAGTACCCGGTGGCCGAGGCCAACCAGGTGGGCCAGGGCTACGTGCAGCAGTTCCAGGGCGGCTTCCTCACCCGCAACCCGGACGGCAAGCACTTCGTGGTCCACGGCGCGATCGCCGAGAAGTACGGCGAGATCGGCACTGCCACCTCCGAGCTGGGCTACCCGACCGGCAACGAGGTTGCGGTCAAGGGCGGCTTCTTCCAGCCGTTCGAGCACGGCAACATCTACTGGTCCGCCGCGACGGGCGCGCACACGATTCTCACCGGCGAGATCTTCGACGAGTGGGGCAAGCGCGGCTACGAGCAGGGCGAGCTGGGTTGGCCGGTCAAGGACATGGCGAAGATCCCGGCCGGCGGTCTGACCATCGATTTCCAGCACGGCACGATCGAGCAGGTCAACGGCAACGTCAATGTGAGGAAGAAGTAGTGCGCAAGGTTGCATTGAGCCTGGTTGCGGCCGCCAGCGCCGCCGCCCTTACCGCATGCGGCGGCACCACCGTGGAATCCGAGGACGTGACGGACACCCCGACCGTTGCCGAGGAAACGACTGAGGCGCCCTCTTCCACCGCAACCCCCACCTCCTCGTCGGCGGCGCCGGCAGCGGGGGAGCGGAACGCGTCGTCAGGCAACCGCGTCGACGACCAGCCCGCCCGCGAGGTGACTGGCGTGCCGCAGCAGGCGAGCGCGTTTTCGCCTCAGGAGGAGGCCTACCTGGCCAAACTCAGGGAAAGCGGAGTCAACGTCGACGGTATTGAAGACCAGCTCACAGCCACCGGCGCTACCGTGTGCGCCGACAACCTGATCACCCGCGACGCGGTGGCAGGTCAGCTTGTGGAGCAGCGTCGCACCGACATGGACGCGGCGGGTGTGGCGGCGCTGATCAGCGAGGCCGCCCGCACCAACCTCTGCTCCTAGCAGTACAGAAGGGAGCCCTGGCTCATGCGCACTTCGCGCAACGTGTTTGTCGTCGCCGCAGTGATTGTGGTGCTGTCTCTGATCGGGCTGGGGATCTACCAGTGGCGCTCCGGCGAGACCGGGCTGCCGTCCGCCGACGGGCCGCTTGAGACATCCGAATCCGAAACGCAGCCAGAAAAGGACGCACCGGCCGAGCCGGACTGGTGCCCCGCGGTCGAGGTGGTCTCCGTGCCCGGCACCTGGGAATCCGCCGCGGACGACGACCCGTTCAACCCGCAGGCCAACCCGGCGAGCTTCATGCTCTCCATCACCCAGCCGCTGCAGCAGATGTACGACATCAACCACGTGCGCGTGTTCACCGTGCCGTATACCGCGCAGTTCAGGAACATCCAGACGGAGCGCGGGCGCGCGGAGATGACGTACGACGACTCGCGCGCCGAGGGTACCGCCAAGCTGAGCGGCGAGCTGCGGTTCGTGGCGGAGACCTGCCCGTCGACGAAGTTCATCATCGCCGGCTTCTCCCAGGGCGCGGTGATTGTGGGCGATGTGGCCTCCCAGATCGGCAACAGCGCCGGTCCGATCAACCCGGAGCGGCTGCTGGGCGCGGTGATGATCGCCGACGGGCGGCGCGAAAACGGCGTGGGCGTCAACCCCGGCGCCGAGGTCGGCGGCGTGGGCGCGGAGATTGCGATGCTGCCGCTGCAACGCCTGGTCAGCGCCGCCACGCCGGGTGCGACCATGACCGGGCCGCGCCCCGGCGGCTTTGGTCTGGTGGAGGACCGCGCCTTTGAGATCTGCGCGCCGGACGACACGGTCTGCGACGCCCCGCAGGGCGTGGGCAACGCCATCGACCGGGCGCAGGCGCTCATCGCCGCGAACGGCAACCACGCGATGTACGCCACCAACCCAGCCGTGATTCCCGGGACGACGACGCCGGAGTGGACTGTAGGTTGGATCCGGAACGTGGTAGAAAGTTTGTAGTCCAAAATAGTTTTTCTTAGCTAAGGAGTCAGGGTATGGATCTGCAGCAGCTCATCGCGCAGTTTTTCGACGACAACGGGCAGATCGCCCTGCCGGAGCACTTCACCCTCCCGCGTCTCAGCGAGACGATCTACCAGGCCCACCTCGCCGCAGGCGGCGGAGACGCGGTCAACATCCGCGATTGGGACTACACCGCCAACCCGGACGGCGAGGCACGCACCTTCACCCGCACGGAGGTCAACACCCGCATCAAGGCCGTCGCGGCGCGGCTCGCGCAGATCGGCCATCCAGGCGAGCGCGTCGCGATCATGGCGCCGAACTCGGCCGAATACCTCTTCGCGTTCATGGGCGCGCTCTACGCCGGGCTGGTGCCGGTGCCGCTGTACGACCCCAACGAGCCCGGCCACGAGGCGCACCTGCGCGCCGTGCTCGACGACGCGAACGCGCGCCTCGTGGTGACCAACTCCGCCGGCGCGCCCGCCGTGCGCGCCTTCTTCGCCGACCGGCCGGGTACGCAGCGCCCGCGCATCCTCTCCGTGGACTCCCTGCCGGACACGCTGGCCGCCTCTTTCGAACCCATCGCCCCGGTCGACGGCGAAGACACCGCAGACGACATCTGCTTTTTGCAGTACACCTCCGGCTCAACCCGCAACCCGGCCGGCGTGATGATCACTAATAAGGCCCTGGTCACCGACGTGCTGCAGATCAACGAGGCGCTGCGCTTCGAAGCTCCGCTGCGCATCCCCACCTGGCTGCCGCAGCACCACGACATGGGCGTCATCGTCGCCATCCTCGGCGTCGTGCTGGGACAGGCGCTGGACATCATGAGCCCGCGCGACTTCCTGCAGAACCCGAAGCGCTGGGTGGAAAAGCTCAACCGCGAAAACGCCGACCCCGCGGACGTGCACATCTACACCTGCATCCCGAACTTCGCGCTCGACCTGGCAGCCCGCTACGCTGCGCCGGAACGCGCCGAGCAGTACGACTTTTCTGCGGTGGACTGCATCATCATCGGCTCCGAATCCGTGACCAAGCCGGGCGTCGAGGCCTTCATCGGCGCGTTGGGCGAATCCGGCCTGGACCGCACCGTGCTGCGCCCCTCCTACGGCTTGGCGGAGACGACCCTTTTGGTGTCCACGGACCGCACCGATGAACGCCCGAAGTTCGTCGAGTTCGACCGCGCCGCCCTCGCCGAGGGCAAGGCCGTGCCCGCCGAAGGCGGCGTGCCCATGGCTTCCAACGGCCAGCCGGTGAAGTGGATGCACTTTGCCATCGTGGACACCGAGACCAAAAACGAGCTGCCCGAGGGCAGCATCGGCGAAATCTGGGTCAACGGCAACAACGTCGCCGCCGGCTACCTGGACCGCCCGGAGGAGACCGAGGCGACCTTCCGCAACACCATCGGCGCCACCCTCCAGGACGGCCTGCCCAAGGACAACTGGTGCGCCACCGGCGATCTCGGAGCCGTGCTCGACGGCCACCTCTACATCACCGGCCGCGTCAAGGACCTCGTCGTGGTGGCGGGGCGCAACCACTACCCGCAGGACATCGAGGCTTCCGTCATGGAGGCCACCGACCACGTGCGCAAGGACTCCGTCGCAGCCTTCGCGGTGCCCGGCGACGACGTGGAGCGCCTGATCATCCTCGCCGAGCGCGCCGACGGCGCCACCGAAGACGGCGACGCCGCCGCCGAAGACGCGATCCGCTCCGCGGTGACCAACAACCACGGCATTTCCCCGGAGGTCGTGGAGTTCCGCGCGCCGGGCGGGGTGGCCCGCTCCACCGCCGGAAAAATCGCCCGCCGCGTCAACGCTAAGCAGTTCACCGAACGCGAACACGCTGCAACGCAGTAACGCAACCGCCGGCAAGGCCGATAGTCTGAACTGTTATGAACGAGCATGAACTGATCCAGTGGCTCACCAGTTGGGTCCAGCGCGCCACGGGCGTCGACTCGGTGGACCCGACCACGCCGCTCGAAACCTACGGCCTGGCATCCCGCGACGCGGTGATCCTCTCCGGCGAGCTGGAGCAGCTCCTCGGCCGCCGGGTGGACCCCACCATCGCGTACCAGTACCCGACCGTCGCGGCGCTGGCGAAGGCGCTGCTCGCGTCGAAGCAGGAGGCGCCGGAGGTGGTGCGTCGTCAAGCAACTGCCACCCCCGCAACCCACGACATCGCGGTCGTGGGCTCCGCGGGGCGCTTCCCGGGCGCGCGCAACAACGACGAGTTCTGGCAGATGCTTCTCGACGGCCGTTCCGCCACCGGCCCACTTCCTCCCATGCGCTGGGATGAATACTTAGGCGATCCGGTCGTGCGCACCAAAATGGCCGAGGAGAACACCAACGGCGGGTACATGGACGGCATCGCGTCCTTCGACCACGAGTTCTTCGGCATCTCCCCGCTTGAAGCGCAGAACATGGACCCGCAGCAGCGCATCATGCTCGAGGTGGCGTGGGAGGCGCTCGAAGACGCTGGCCTGGCGCCGAGCGAGCTGCGCGGCGCGCCGGTGGGCGTGTTCGTGGGCTCGTCCAACAACGACTACGGCATGCTCATCGCCGCCGACCCGAACGAGGCGCACCCCTACGCGCTGACCGGCGCGTCCTCCGCGGTGATCCCGAACCGGATCAGCTACGCGTTCGACTTCCGCGGCCCCTCCATGAACGTGGACACGGCGTGCTCGTCGTCGCTGGTGAGCGTCCACCACGCGGTGCGCGCGCTTCGCGACGGCGAAGCAGACGTCGCGCTGGCTGGCGGTGTGAACATCCTGGCCAACCCGTTTGCCTCCCTGGCGTTTTCGGAGCTGGGCGTGATCTCGCCGACCGGGCGCATCCACGCCTTTTCCGACGACGCCGACGGCATCGTCCGCGCCGACGCCGCCGGATTCGTCGTGCTCAAGCGCGTCGAGGACGCGGTGCGCGACGGCGACGACATCCTGGCGGTGATCAAGGGCACGGCGACGAACTCCGACGGCCACTCCAACGGCCTGACCGCCCCGAACCCGGAAGCGCAGGTGGACGTGCTGCGCCGCGCCTACGCTGACGCCGGCGTGGACCCGCACGAGGTGGACTTGGTCGAGGCCCACGGCACCGGCACCATCCTGGGCGACCCGATCGAGGCGACCGCGCTGGGCGAGGTGCTCGGCCGCGGGCGCGACGCACAGGCGCCGTTGCTGCTGGGCTCGGCGAAGTCCAACATCGGACACTCTGAATCTGCCGCCGGTGTGGTGGCAATGATCAAGGTGCTCGAGGCGCTCAAGCACGACACCATCCCCGAGTCCATCAACTTCTCCGGCCCGAACCACTACGTCGACTTCGACGCCGAGCGCATCGAGGTCGTCCAGGACCCGCGCGAGTGGCCGCGCTACTCCGGCCGCCGCGTCGCCGGCGTCTCCGGCTTCGGGTTCGGCGGCACGAACGCGCACGTGGTGGTGGCCGACTACGACCCGGCCGACTACGACCTGGCAGATTCCGATGCCCCCGAGGCGGCGCCGGCGTTCGAGGGCGTGGCAACGGCCGCGCTGCCGGTGACCGGCCTGCTGCCGTCGCGCCGCAAGGAAGCCGCCGGGTACCTGGCGGACTTCCTCGAAGGCCGCGCCGACGAGGACCTGATCCCGGTGGCGCGCTCCCTGGCCAAGCGCAACCACGGTCGCTCCGCCGCCGTTGTGCAGGCGACTGGCGTCGAGGAAGCCGTGCGCCGCCTGCGCCAGGTCGCCGACGGCAAGATCGGTCCCGGCATCGCCGCCGCCGACGCGCCCACGCCGATGGGGCCGGTGTTCGTCTACTCCGGCTTCGGCTCCCAGCACCGCAAGATGGCCAAGGAACTCATCGCGCGCTCCCCGCTGTTCGCGCGCCGCATGCGCGAGTTGGATGAGATGATCCAGTTCCAGGCCGGCTGGTCCGCCCTGGAGATCATCGACAACGACGAGCTGACCTACGACACCGAAAACGGCCAGGTCACCATCACCGCCATCCAGATCGCCCAGACCGACCTGCTCGCCGCCGCCGGCATCACCCCCGCCGCGACGATGGGCATGTCCATGGGTGAGATCGCCGCGGCCTACGGCGCCGGCGGTTTGAGCGCGGAGGACTGCATCCTCATCGCCACCACCCGCGCCCGCCTGATGGGCGAGGGCGAGGCCATGATCGCCGGCACCGACCAGGAAGGCGCGATGGCGGTTGTGGAGTTGTCGCGGGATGACCTGGCGGAGTTCGTCGCCACGCATGCGCAGGCGGCGGGTGTTGAGCCGGCCGTGTACGCAGGCCCCGGCATGACCACCGTCGGCGGGCCGGGCAAGGCCGTCGACTACCTCGTGGCCACGCTGGAGGCCGAGGAGAAGTTCGCGCGCAAGCTCAACGTGCGCGGCGCCGGCCACACCAGCGCCCTCGACCCGATCATGGGCGACCTCGCCGGCGAAATCGCAGGTGTTAAAGCCAAGCCGCTGACCGTGCCGCTGTTTTCCTCCGTGGACCGTGGCGAGGTGTACCAGCCCGGCCAGATCGTCCACGACGACGCCTACTTCCTGCGCATGACCCGCCAGCCGGTGTACTTCCAGGACGCCACCGAGGCGGCCTTCGCGGCAGGACACACCACGCTGGTGGAAGTCACCCCGAACCCGGTGGCGCTGATGGGCATGATGAACACCGCGTTCGCCTCCGGCAAGCCCGACGCCCAGCTGCTCTACACCACCAAGCGCAAGGTGGACGAGCTGGAGTCCCTGCTGGACCTGGCCGCGAAGCTGTACGTCGGCGGCATGCCGGTGGATTTCGGCGCGTTCTACGGCGATGGGCGCGTGGTGCAGGCGCCGAAGACCGCGTTCAAGCAGGTGGACCACTGGACGCCGGCGCGCCCGTCGTCCTCGCGTGCCTCGCTGTTGGGCTCGCGCGTGACGCTGCCTGGCGGCGAGGTGGCGTTCGCCACCGCCGCGGACCAGATCTTCAGCCCGCACCAGCTCATCGAATCCGCCGCTGCGGAGGTCGCCCCCGGGGCGCGCGTGGTGGCTACCGAGGAGCATGGCTACCTGCCCGCTGACGGCGAGGTGACCACGGTGGTCGCGTCCTCGCTGGGCGGGGTGTCCGTCAAGGTGTACGACGGTTCTGCGCTGGTGGCAGAGGGCTTCGCCTCCACCATCGAGCGGGCGCCGGTGCAAGGGGTCATGGAGCAACCGCTTGACGACGAACCTTCGGTGTTCGACGCCTCCGAGGAAAACATCAACGACACCGACGATGCCGTGCGTTGGGACCCCAACTCCGGCGAGTCGGTGGAGGACCGCCTGCGCGACATCGTCTCCGAGTCCATGGGCTACGACGCCGCGGACCTGCCCGACGAGCTGCCGCTGATCGACCTCGGCCTCGACTCCCTGATGGGCATGCGCATCAAAAACCGCGTGGAAAATGACTTCCAGATCCCGCCGTTGCAGGTGCAGACGCTTCGCGACGCCTCCGTCGCCGACGTGATCCGCATCGTCGAAGACGCCGTCGCCGGCAAGTCGGACGCGCCGCAGCCGATGGCGGAAAACAACGACGCCCGCGACCCGGCGGCCGCCGCCGAAAAGGCGCAGGGCGTTGGTGTTGCGCCGCGCGACGCGTCGGAACGCATGGTCTTCGGTGCTTGGGCGAAGCACGCCGGTGCCGCCGCGGCCGGAGTGACGTCGCCGCTGCCGGAGATCACCGACGAGCAGGCCGGCGAGATCGCCGCGCACCTGACGGAGCGCTCCGGCATCGAGGTCACCGCCGCCGACGTGCGCGCCGCCGAGACGCTCGAGCCGCTGGCGAACAAAGTCCGCGAGGGCCTGGAGACGCCTGTGGACGGCAACATCCGCGTCTTCAATCAACCGGATGGGGCCGAAGCAGGAGGACCGCCCCCGGTGTTCGTGTTCCACCCGGCAGGTGGGTCGTCGTCAGTCTATGCCCCGCTCGCACGCCGCTTGAACGACGATGTGCCGGTCTACGGCGTGGAGCGCCTCGAAGGCTCGCTGGAGGAGCGCGCAGCGCAGTACGTCCGCGACATCGAACAGATCGCAGGCGAGCGCAAGGTCGTGCTGGCCGGCTGGTCGTTCGGCGGCGCGCTGGCCTACGAGGTTGCGCACCAGCTGGGCAACGAGCGCATCGAGTTCATCGCGCTGTTGGACACCACCCAGCCGTCCGAGCCGATCCCGGACACGCTCGAGGAAACGAAGGCGCGCTGGGGCCGCTACGCCGCCTTTGCCAAGGAGACGTACGGGCTGGACTTCGAGGTGCCCTACGAGCTGCTCGAAACCGCCGGCGAGGACGCGCTGCTACAGATGCTCACCGAGTTTCTCGCCACCACCGACGCCTCCGAGCACGGACTGGCGGCCGGCGTGTTGGAGCACCAGCGGGCCAGCTTCGTGGACAACCAGATCCTCAACCACCTGGACTTCACCCGCTGGGCCGACGTTGAGGTGCCGGTACTGCTGTTCCGCGCCGAGCGCATGCACGACGGTGCGATCCAGCTCGAGCCGAACTACGCGCACATCGACGAGGACGGCGGCTGGGGCGCTATCGTGGACGACCTGACTATCGTCCACCTGCCCGGCGACCACCTCGCGGTGGTGGACGAGCCGGCGGTGGGGATCGTCGGCAAGCACATGAACGCATGGATCGAAGGGAAGCGATGAGTACCGCAGACAAACTCGCCGACCTGCGCGAGCGCCTGGACAAGGCGCAGGACCCCGGCTCCGAGCGCTCCCGCAAGCGCCGCGACGACGCCGGGCGCACCACCCCGCGCCAGCGCATCGACGCGCTGCTGGACGAAGGCTCCTTCGTCGAAATCGGGGCGCTGGCACGCACCCCCGGCGACCCCGACGCGGTGTACTCCGACGGCGTGGTCACCGGCTACGGGCGCATCGACGGCCGCCCGGTCGCCGTTTACGCCCACGACAAAACCGTCTACGGCGGCTCTGTCGGCGTGACGTTCGGGCGCAAGGTCACCGAGGTGATGGAGTTTGCCATCAAGATCTCCTGCCCCGTGATCGGCATCCAGGACTCCGGCGGCGCGCGCATCCAAGACGCGGTGACGTCGTTGGCGATGTACTCCGAGATTGCCAAGCGCCAGCTGCCACTGTCCGGGCGTGTGCCGCAGATCTCCATCATGCTGGGCAAGTCCGCCGGTGGCGCCGTCTACGCCCCAGTGACCACCGACTTCGTCGTCGCGGTCGAGGGCGAGTCCGAAATGTACGTCACCGGCCCGAACGTGATCCGCGAGGTCACCGGCGAGGACATCACCTCCGCCGAGCTCGGCGGCGCGCGCGTGCAGGAGGCGGCCGGCAACATCCAGGCCGTGGTCGCCTCCGAGGAGGACGCTTTCGACTACGTCAAGGACCTGCTCGCGCACCTGCCGACGTCCACGTTCGACGCGGCACCCGTCGTCGCGGCGCAGGCGGACGAGGACCTCGACGACACCGCCCTGGACACCTTCATGCCGGACGACACCAACGCCGGCTACGACATGATGGACCTGCTCGTGCAGCTGGGTGACGACGAGGACCTGGTTGAGGTGCAGGCCGGCTACGCGGAAAACCTGATCTGCGCGTTCGGGCGCATCGACGGCCGCGCCGTCGGGTTCGTGGCCAACAACCCGATGTACGCCGCGGGCTGCATCGACGCGGACGCCGCCGACAAGGGCGCGCGTTTCATCCGCACCTGCGATGCCTACAACATCCCCGTTGTCTACGTCGTGGACACCCCGGGCTACCTGCCGGGCGTGGACCAGGAGCGCGAGGGGCTGATCCACCGCGGCGCGAAGTTCGCCTTTGCTGGGGTGGAGGCCACCGTGCCGAAGGTGACGCTGGTCGTGCGCAAGGCCTACGGCGGCGCGTACGCGGTGATGGGGTCGAAGAACCTCAACGGCGACATCAACCTGGCGTGGCCCACCGCCCAGATCGCGGTGATGGGTTCGTCGGCGGCGGTGGTGATGCTGCAGGGCAAGCAGCTCGCGGCCATCGAGGACCCGGCGCAGCGCGAGGCCATGAAGAAGATGTTCATGGACTTCTACGACGCCGAGATGACCTCGCCGTACGTCGCGGCGGAGCGCGGTTACATCGACCAGATGATTGAGCCCTCGCAGACCCGCGTCGCTTTGCGACGAGCCCTTCGGCAGCTAGCCTCCAAGCAGGAATTCGACTTGCCGAAGAAACACACCATTAGCCCCCTCTAGAAAGGTTTTCCCATGCTCTCTTCCACCCTCGACATCGTCGGCGACCTCATCAGCATGCTTGTCTGGTTCGTCAACGGCATCCAGACCGGCGACCCGGCCTGGAACTTCGGCATCGGCTTCTAGCCCGCCGGCAGCCCGCGCACCCGCCTTGTTTGGCAGGTGCGTTTTAGTTTTTGCGCACGAGTTTCGCCGCGCTGCGCCAGCCGAGCATAAGCAGCGCGGACATCACCGTGGCGACCACGATGAAGGACCAGTGGGGGATGTCCTGGTTGCGGATGCCCCAGATGACCAGGCCGGTGACCACGGTGACGATCCAGATGACCCCGCCGTTGTCCTTGCGCGTGATCAGCCAACCCAGCGTGACCCCCAGGGCAAACGGCCACAGGGTGGACAGCCAGCCGGTGAAGTTGAACGGCATCTCCTCGGTCTGGTGGGCGGCGCGGGCGAGCAGGGCAAACACCGCGATGGCGACGTAGTCGGCGGCGATGGCGTAGGGCTTGGAGATGGTGTTGCGCATGCCAGCCATTCTAGAACACCGAGTCGTTCCACCACCGGCGCTCAGGTGTGCCGGCGCGGGAGCCGTCGCTAGCAAGCTTGATGCCCACGACCTGGTGCAGCTCCACGACGTCGTGCTCGAAACCCCATTCGGAGCCCGCCATGTACATTCCCCACAGCTTGGCGGTGTTCTCGCCGACGAGCGCGACTGCCTCGTCCCAATTGGCCTTGAGGTTCTCGCACCAGTCGTGCAGCGTGCGCATGTAGTCGAAGCGGATGTTTTCCTCGTGGAAGACTTCGAAGCCGTGGTCCTGCATCTCGTGGATGATCGTGCCGGAGCCGGTGAGCTCGCCGTCCGGGAAGATGTAGCGGTTGATGAAGTCGCCCTGCGGCGTCTTGTGGTTGTCCGGGTAGGTGATGCAGTGGTTGACCATCACGCCACCCGGGCGCAGCTTGCCGGCGAGGAACTCAAAGTACGAGGCGAAATTCTTCACCCCGATGTGCTCAAGCAGACCGATTGAAGAGATGCCGTCGAAGCCGGTCTCGGTGACGTCGCGGTAGTCCAAGAAGCGCACCTCCGCGAGGTCCTCGAGGCCCTCCTCCTTGATCTTCGCCTGCGCCCACTCGGCTTGCTCCTTCGACAGGGTAACGCCCAGGGACTTCACGCCCCGGCGGGCTGCGTAACGCACCATGGAGCCCCAGCCGCAGCCGACGTCGAGGTGCTTGTCGCCGGGCTTGAGGTTCATCTTTTCAAAGACGAGGCGGAACTTGTTTTCCTGCGCCTCGTCGAGCGTGGCGTCCGGGGTGGGGTAGTAGGCGCAGGTGTAGGCCATGGAGTCGCCGAGGAACAGCTCGTAGAAGTCGTTGCCCACGTCGTAGTGGGACGAAATGACCTGGGCGTCGCGTTCCTTCGAGTGCGGGGCGAGGCCCTGGCGGATTGTGCGCTCAAGCCAGGACGCTTGCTCCGCCTCCGGGATTGGCTGGATCTGCAGTGCGCCCATGGAGCGCAGGGCGCGCGCGATTCGGACGAGCTCGCGCGGGTTGGGGCGCTTGTGGTTGTTGTAGAGGGTGCGCATGTCGTCGAAGACGTCGTAGGGGTGCGCGAGGTGCGCGCCTTCAACCGCCAAGCCATCGGTGACCCAGGCGCGGGCGAGGCCGACGTCGCCGGGGTGGGTGACAATGTAGGACAGGCCCCCGGGGCTGTTCACCTTCACAGTGTGCTTGGCATCCGCCGGTCCCGTTGATGAGCCGTCGAAGGCTTCCCACTTGAATGGGGTGCCAGCGGGGAAGAGGGTGTCGACGATATCCGCCACGGTCATCTGCATGGTCATTCTCCTACGCGTTTTCCACTGTCTTTTCGTAGAGGCCGGGGAAGCGTCGGCCCGGGTCGTACTGGGCCTTCATCCGCTCCGGCAGGTCCCCGCCGTAGAGGCGCTCGAACTCGGCGCGGTCGTAGAACGCCTCCGAGTACAGGGACTTGTGCCCGCCAAGGTCTGAGACCTTCCGCTCGATGACCTTGTTAAAAGCCCCCGGCTCCACTTCCGGGACACCGGACCAGAAGCCGACGTTCACCCACGTCGTCGCCGGCTCGAGAGGGTAGAGCGGCCACGGCGCCTCCTCGTCGAGTCCGACGCCAGCGAGCGTGTCGACGCCGTCCCGCAGCCGGATCGGACACAGCCAAACCGGCTCGATGTCGCTGGCCTGGAAGAACCATTCGAGGAACTCGGCGACCTGCGTGTCGCGCACCTCGATGTCTTGCACGACGCGCTCAGTGCGCGGCAGGCCCTTCGGCTTCTTCAGGAACCGGTACTCCAGGTCGTACTTCTTGTCCAGGCCCACGAGCTTCCAGTAGAACGCGCTGCGACGCAGCTCGCGCGGCCAGAGCTTGCGCACCTTGGGGTTCTGGGTGCCGAAGGCGCGAGAGCACCAGAACCAGTCGGTGTCCCAGCGCCAGATGTAATCGCGGATGGTGAGGAAGTCGTGGTGCACGCCGGACGGGTGCTGCAGCGAGCGGTAGTACACGGCGTCGCGCGTGTAGTCGGAGGTTCCCGGCGCCTCGCCCACCTGGAAGGCGCAGACGAGGTACTGCTCGGTGGGGGAAAACGCGACGGCGTCGAGGCCGAGCAGGGCGCGTCCGCCCCACTCGCCGGTGGCGGCGGCGTCGGCCAGGGCGTCCTGGAAGGCCGTGAGGTCGTCGTAACGCACGTGCTGGAGCTCGATGAACGGCGCGACCTCCTCGAGCTCGATGGTGAGGCGCACCGCGTAGCCGAGTGAGCCATACGAGTTCGGGAACGCGCGGAAGAGCGCGACGTTGTCCTCGCGAGAACAGGTGACGATGTCGCCGGTGCCGACCAACACGTCCATCTCGAGCACGGATTCGTGCGGCAGGCCGTTGCGGAAGGAGGTGGACTCCACGCCCATGCCGGAGACGGCGCCGCCGAGCGTGATGGTTTTCAGCTGCGGCACCACAAGTGGCACGAGGCCATACGGCAGGGTCGCGTCGACGAGGTCTTCGTAGGTGCACATGCCCTGCACGTCGGCGGTTTTCGTCACCGGGTCGACGGCGATGACGCTGCGCAGGCCCGCCACGTCGAGCCCGGCGCTTCCAGCGTCGCGGGAGCGGAAAAGGTTCGACGTCTTCTTGGCCAGGCGCACTCGCTGTCCGTCTGGCACCCGTCGGAAGCTTTCCAGGAGCGCGGCAACCCCCTCTTCGTGCGCGTGCCAGCCGACGGGCACGACACGTTCAAAATCAACGCTGCGACCGTAAAACATCCTGGAAACGCTCATGTAGGGCCACCTTAGACCCAAGTTGCGCACCGCGCGCAAGATAAAACGTCACGCCAGATCAAACGGTTTCGCCAGCGGACGGGCGCCCGACCATAAAGCCGCGCCCCGCGTACACGGCGGCGTAGATGACCCACCCGATGGCCGTAATCAGCACGAACGACACCGCCCGGTAGACCACCGTCGCGGCCGTCGCGGCTGCCAGCGGGAGCCCGCCGGCGACGAGCATGCCCACCGCCACCGGCTCCACGGTGCCGAGCCCGCCGGGGGTGACCTGGGCGGATCCGGCCAACTTGGTCATGATGAACGCCAGGCACACGCTCGGCAGCGAGATTCCGGCCGGCGCAACCGCCTGCACCGCGAAGACCATGGTGGCCAGGTCCAACAGCCGGTTGGCCAGAGACAGCGCCGCGGCCCCGAAGAACGCCGGCGCGGAGATGCGGATGGCGGAAACCTGGTCAATCACGTCCACCACGCGCCCGCGGACCTTCTCGGGCAGATAGCGCACCCACCGTTTGAGCACAGCCGGGTGCAGGGTCGCCCAGAACACCGCGCCGATCGTCGCGACCGCGGCACCGAGCGTGCCCACCAGCGACCACACGGACAGCTCCGCGCCCAGCAGCGCTACGGCGACGACGCCGATGAGCACCATCCATACCGTGGACAACGCCCCGGAGACCACGAAGAACCAGCCGCACAGCCCCACGGACGCCCCCCAGGTGCGGTGCACCCGAAACGTCAGCCACGCGGAAATCGCCGGCCCGCCCGGCACCGTTGTGGACCAGGCGTTGGAGGCGTAGGTGATCGCGTTGGTGCGCGCCACCCCGGTGATGCGACCTTCCACGTTGAGCAGGATCTGCATCACCCCGGCCATCGCGGCCAGCGACAGCACCGCCGTGGCCACCGCGGCCAGCAGCGGGCCTGTCTGCGCCTCCCCGACAGCCTGCCACGCCTCCCCGAAAAACGGCATCTCGTCGCGCAGGATCACCAGCACCGCAGCCATGACGGCCACGGGGGCGAGCCAGCGCACCCACTGGCGGACGTTGCTAGCGCTCAAGTTCCTTCTTCTTCAGCTGCTCGATGGCGCGGCGCTGTTCTAGGTCGCGCATGAGGTCGCTAAACGGCACCAGCGAGGCGTTTTCGGTCACGCTCACTCCGGCGCGGCCGGGTTGGGTGTCGGGCACCATGTCGGCGATGGGGCGCTCGTCAGAGGGAGGCGCAGATACGCCCGAGCCACTGCCGAAGGAACCGGCGGCGCGGTTGACCCAGCGCGGCGCCCACCAGCTGTCCTCGCGCAGCAGGTGCATCACGGCGGGGACGAACAGGAGGCGGATCACCGTGGCGTCGAGAGCTAGCGAGAAGATCATGCCGTAGGCGATGTACTTCATCATCACGATGTCGGACAGGGCGAACGCGGCGGCGACCACGATCATGATGGCGGCTGCGGCGGTGATGATGCCGCCGGTGTGGGCGGTGCCGCGTTTGATGGCCTCGTCGGTGCTGGCGCCATCTTGGCGCGCTTCCACCATGCGAGAGACGAGGAAGACTTCGTAGTCCGTGGACAGGCCGTAGAGGATCGCGATGATCAGCACCAAGATCGGGCTCATCAGTGGTCCCGGGGTGAAGTTCAGCGCGCCCGCGCCGACGCCGTCGACGAACACGGCGGTGAGGAAGCCGAGCGTGGCGCCGATGCCGAGGACGTTCATGATCACGGCCTTCGCCGGCAGGATCACGGAGCCGAACACCAGCGCCATGAGCAGGAAGGTGGCAATCACCATGTACAGGGCCATCCACGGCAGCCGCTTGAGCAGCGCTTCGATGGATTCGACCTCCATGGCGGGGGTGCCGGAAACGTACGTCTGCACGCCTTCTGGTGCTTCGATGTCGCGCAGTTGCTTGACGACGTCCGCGCTTTCAGTGCGATCCGCAAGCGGGGCGGAGAGCACCGTCGTGCCGTCCTGCGTGGCGTGGGCGGGCTTCAGCGGCCCGGCGAGGCCCTCGACCTGGCGGGTCTGCACCACGATGTCCACCAGCTGCTGGTTGTCCGCGCCGGTGACCACGAGCTTGACGGGATCGGTGCGGAAGGCGGGGAACTCCTCGTTGAATTCGTTCTGGGCCTGGCGGGTGTGCTGGTCGGGCGGCAGGTAGGTCTCGTTGATGCCGCCGAAGGTGATGCCGACCATCGGCACGGTGAGCAGCAGCAGTAGCGCCGCGCAGCCGACCACGACAGCCTTGGCGTGGCGCATCGCCCAGCTGGGCAGCTTGTACCAGACAGTGTCTTCGAAGGCTTTTTCATCGCCGCCGCGGGGGCGACGTCGGCGCACGGAAAGGACGTCGATCTTCTTGCCGAGCATGCCGAACATGGCCGGCAGCACCGCCACCGAGATCACGGCGGCGAGCAGCACCGCGCTCATCGCGCCGTAGGCGACGGATTTGAGGAAGGCCTGCGGGAACATCAGCAGCCCTGACAGGGCAACCCCCACCATCAAGGCGGAGAAGAAGACCGTCTTGCCGGCGGTGTTGGTGGTCACCGCCACAGCCTCCTCGATGCCGCGGCCGCGGTCCAGCTCTTCGCGGAAGCGCGAGACCATGAACAGGCCGTAGTCGATGGCCAGACCCAGGCCCAGAAGCGTGATGATGGACTGGGAGAAGATGTTGACCTGCTGGAACTGCGCCAGCACCGCCAGCAGCGACAGGGAGCCGATGATGGACAAAACGCCCACGATCAGCGGCATCGCTGCAGCCACCACACCGCCGAAGACGAACAACAAGATGGCGGCGACGAACACGAGGCCGACCTTTTCGGCGCGCGCGATGTCGTTTGTCATGCCTTCGTCCAGCGCGTCGGCGACCGCGGTGGCGCCTGCGACCTGGACGGTTGCGCTGGGCAGCTCTATCGCTTCGAGCGCCGGTTTGATGGTGCGCAGGTCTTTGAGGGTTTGCTCGCCGTCGCCCTTCAGCCCGATCGCGGCGAAGGCCTTGGTGTGGTCGCCGTTGACCATCTGCGGGTTGGGGCGCTCGAAGTAGTTGGTGATGTGGTCGATTTCGTCGGGGAACTGCTCGCGCAGGCCGCTGATTTGGCGGTTCGCGGCGTCTGTGAGCTCTTGGTTATCTACCCCATCTGGGGCGCTGACCAGCACAATCACGTCGCCCGAGTTGTCGCGGCCGAACGTGTCCTGCTCAATCGTCGCGGCAGTGGTCGAGTCCGCGCCCGGGTCCTCCCAGCCCTCCTGGGAGAGGCGCTCGCCCAGCTTGGAGCCGAAGAGCACCTGCATGGCCAGGATGAGCACGATGACCACCACAGGGATGATGCGGCGGTGGCGGTAGGCGAAACGGCCCCACTTGTAGAACACCTTCTCGCCCCCTTAGTCGCGCGTGTTGCGCAGCAGGGACTTCAGCGGGCGGAACGGCTGCAGCCAGGCGCCGCCGTCCGGCAGCTTGTCCAGGTTCACACGCGGCAACGGGTTCTGGAACACGCCCGGAATGTCCTCCAGGTCCACGAAGTCCACCTCAGGCGAGTTGACGGCCCAGGAGGCGTGCTCGTGGAAGCCGAGGACGGTGACCGGGATGCCGGCGTCGATGAGCTCGAGCAGCGGCTCCTGGAAGTTCTGCCCGTCCGCCGAGGCCACGACGACGCCCTGGAGCACGCCCTCCTCGCGCCGGCGCTCGATGTGGGCCAGCATGTCCTGGTCCACGTCCGAATCCTCGTCGCTCTTCGGCTTGGCAAATACGGCGAAACCGACGTTGCGCAGCGCTTCCACCCACGGGCGGATCGCGTCGGCGCCGGAGGCCGCGACGTTGGTGAACACCGTCGCCTCCGGCTCGATGTCGCGGCCGAGCTCGTCGGAGCGGTCCTCGGCGGCGTCGATGAGCCAGCGGCCGATGGCGTCGAAACGCGGGCGGTGCGCCGCGGTCGGGCGCCCGCCGAGGATCGCGCCGAGGCCCATATCCAGGTTCGGGGCGTCCCACACCAGCAGGTAGCTTTCCGGGCCGGCGGGCGCGCCGGGGGTGTAGGGGTGCGACAGCGCTTGCAGATCCATGGCTACTTCTTCTCCCACAGGTACTCGCGGATCACGTGATCCTTGTCCAAGCCTTTGCCCTCGAACTTAGTAATGACCTGGCGGTCCGTCAGCAACGGTGCGTCCGCCCACGGCCAGCCCTTGTACTCGAGCATCGGCTCCACGTCGACCAGCTCGTCGATCCACTCGGCGTAGCCCGCGTGGTCCGTGGCGACGTGCAGCACACCGCCGGGCTTCAACCGGGTGGCGATCAAGTTCAAGGTGCCGGACTGGATGATGCGGCGCTTGTGGTGGCGAGCCTTCGGCCAGGGGTCCGGGAAGAAGACGCGCACGCCGTCGAGGGATTCCTCGCCGAACATACGGGCCAGTACCTCCACGCCGTCGCCGCGCACCATGCGGATGTTGTCGATGCCGCCGCGCACCACCGAGCCGAGCAACTTGGCCAGCCCCGGCTTGTACAGCTCCACGGCGATGACGTTGGTGTCCGCCTCCAGCGGTGCCATCGCAGCGGTGGAGGTGCCGGTGCCGGAGCCGATCTCCACGATGGTGGGGTGGCCAGAGCGGCCGAACCACTCGTCGACGTCGATCGGCTCGTCCGATCCGGCGGCCAGGACGCGGCCCAGGCGCGGCCAGTGCTCCTCGAACAGGGCCTCCTGGTTCTCCGTCAAGGTGCCGCGGCGGAAGGTCACGGAACCGAGGCGCGGGTAGTCCAGGCCGGTGTCGAACTCGGTTTGCAGCGGGCGGCCCGCCGGCAATTCGCCCGTTCCCGGGCGGGTGTTTTCAGTATTATTCATCACGTTTATTGTCCACATGAACAGGGCAAACGCAAGCTCCGCGGGGCACCCCCGGAGGCGTCGCAAAGCAAAGGTGCAAGAACGGGCAACGGGGGTAGCGTGCCACCCCCGTTTCCGGTAAAGGTCGTGCTCGGGCCGACTGGTTATATCCACGGGGCGTGAAATGGTCGGAACTTTTGGCCAGATGAACGCCCGTTTCGATACTCTTGGGGCGCAACAACGATGAATTTCGCACGCGCACTGGCCATAACCAGTTGAACAAGGAGAACCTTATGACCGCTGAAGTTAAGCGTCTGGAGGGCAACAACCCCACCGACAACGAACAGCTTATCGCTTGGATCAACGAGGCGGTCGAGCTTTTCCAGCCCGACAAGGTTGTTTTCGCCGACGGCTCCGATGAGGAGTGGAACCGCCTGACCTCCGAACTCGTCGAGTCCGGCACCCTGATCAAGCTGAACGAGGAGAAGCGCCCGAACTCCTTCCTCGCCCGCTCCAACCCCTCCGACGTCGCCCGGGTGGAGTCCCGCACCTTCATTTCCACCGAAAACGAAGAGGACGCAGGCCCGACCAACAACTGGATGAAGCCGGACGCGCTCAAAGAAGAGATGCTCGAGCACTTCGAAGGCTCCATGCGCGGGCGCACCATGTACGTCGTGCCGTTCTGCATGGGCCCCATCTCCGACCCGGACCCGAAGCTGGGCGTCCAGCTGACCGACTCCGCGTACGTCGTGCTCTCCATGCGCATCATGACCCGCATGGGCACCCAGGCCCTGGAAAAGATTGAGGGCGACAAGTTCGTGCACTGCCTGCACTCCGTCGGCGCCCCGCTGGAGCCGGGCCAGGAGGACGTGGCGTGGCCGTGCAACGACACCAAGTACATCTCCCAGTTCCCGGAGACCAAGGAGATCTGGTCCTACGGCTCCGGCTACGGCGGCAACGCCATCCTGGCCAAGAAGTGCTACGCGCTTCGCATCGCATCCGTGATGGCCAGGGAAGAGGGCTGGATGGCCGAGCACATGCTCATTCTCAAGCTCACCTCGCCGGAGGGCAAGAACTACCACGTCGCGGCGGCCTTCCCGTCCGCCTGCGGCAAGACCAACCTGGCCATGATCACCCCGACGCTCGAGGGCTGGACCGCCGAGGTCGTCGGCGACGACATCGCCTGGATGCACCTGCGTGAAGACGGCCTGTACGCCGTCAACCCCGAAAACGGCTTCTTCGGTGTCGCACCGGGCACCAACTACGCCTCCAACCCGATTGCCATGCGCAGCATGGAGCCGGGCAACGTCTTGTTCACCAACGTCGCGCTCACCGACGACGGCGACGTCTGGTGGGAGGGCATGGACGGCGAGGCGCCCGCCCACCTCATCGACTGGCGCGGCGAGGACTGGACGCCTGAGTCCTCCTCCAAGGCCGCCCACCCGAACTCCCGCTACTGCGTGGCCATCGAGCAGTGCCCGGCCGCCGCACCGGAGTTCAACGACTGGCAGGGCGTCAAGATCGACGCCATCCTCTTCGGCGGCCGCCGCCCGGACACCGTGCCGCTGGTCACGCAGGCCCACAACTGGGAGCACGGCACCATGATCGGCGCGATGCTCTCCTCCGGCCAGACCGCCGCCTCCGCGGAAGCCAAGGTTGGCTCCCTGCGCCACGACCCGATGGCCATGCTGCCGTTCATGGGCTACAACGTGGGCGACTATTTCCAGCACTGGCTGGATATGGGCGAAAAGGGCGGCGACCGCATGCCGGAGATCTTCCTGGTCAACTGGTTCCGCCGCGGCGACGACGACCGCTTCCTGTGGCCGGGCTTCGGCGACAACTCCCGCGTGCTCAAGTGGGTCATCGACCGCATCGAGGGCAACGTCGACGCCGACGAGACCGTGGTCGGCTACACCGCCCGCGCCGAGGACCTGGATCTGACCGGCCTGGACACCCCGGTCGAGGACGTGCGCGAAGCACTCACCGCCGACCCGGAGCTGTGGAAGGAAGACGTCGCGGACTCCCGCCGTTACCTCGAGGGTCTCGGCTCCCGCGTGCCGCAGGAGATCTTTGACCAGCTGAAGAAACTCGACGAGCGCGTCCAGGCTGCAGCGAAGTAGGCGCTTGTGTAGCACGGCAGTAATGCTGTAACGTCGCTGCTGGAAAACTTCAGACAGGATCTGTTGTTAATAAAGCTTAAGGCCTGCCGTTTGGCAGGCCTTTCGCTATTCTCATCGGTATGGCGGGGGAACTTGTAAGAAGCCTTAGCAGTGCTCGGATCCAAGCATATGAGGCTGATGTTGTAGCCCGAAGCGGGAGGGCTATAGCTGAGGTCGGTAGAGGCGAGATCGAGTCGCTGTACATCTGGCAGGTTTCAGTGGCGGCCGCTTGGTACGAGACAATCGCGTTGTTTGAGCCGCTTATGCGTAACCGCATTGATGTGGCGTTGAGGAAATGGAACGCGGATAACGGACGGACTATAGATTGGCTCGAGGATGCCGCCACGCCGCTACGGGGCTTAGTTGGAAGGATGGCTCAAGACGGCCGGAGTGCAGCTGAGAAAGCAGCGCGGAGGCGTGCCCCGATTCATCCTCGATTTAGGGCACAAGTGAACTTCGACGACAGGATTTCCCAGCTCACATTTGGGAACCTATCCGCGCTTTTTCCGCAAAAGGTGCCGGCCCACCGCGGAAACCTTGCTTCGGGCTTCACGGCGCACGAGAATCTATGGCGTTTTGCACTGCGAAAGGCATTTCCGGGACTTAGCCCCAAGTTCGTGGAAAGCGCAAAGTACGCCTACGGCTTTACGGTTCCGCAAGAAGTGGAGGCCGCCTACGCTGTGGGGTGCAGCTTGGATGCTTTGCGCAAGCTCCGCAATCGAGTGAGTCATCAGGAGCAGATCCTTTATGTCGATCACGCGGCGCGTCTGCGTGAGATCTACGGTCTGACTCACGCTATGGCTCCCCAGTCGCTGGGGATGATGAAGCGGCTAGACCGTGTGCAGCGGACATTGGCTTTGAAGCCCCAGTACTAACCCTTGCGCAGCACAAGCACGAGGTTTGACACCGCGAATTCGCGCAGCACCGGCACGCGGGTGACCCACCACGCCCACCACGGGTGGTAGCGGGGGAATGCCGCAGCGAGCTGGCCGGTGCCTTCCGCCCACGCGAGACCCTCGCGCGCGGAGACGGCGAACAGGGACTTGCCGAACACATTCTTCGGTTCGCGGCCGTGCACTTTTGCGTATCGACGACGCGCATACTGCCCGCCCACATAGTGCTGCCACAAGCCAGTCTCGTGCCCGCCGAACGGCCCGAGCCATACCGTGTAGCTGAGCACCACCAGCCCGCCGGGTTTGGCCACGCGCAGCATCTCGTCGCCCATGGCCTGCCAGTTCGGGATGTGTTCGGCGACGTTGGAGGAGTACACCACGTCGAAGGAATCGTCGGCGAAGGGAAGCGCCGCTCCGTCGCCGCGCACCGCGCTGAAACCGGTCAAACCTGCAGCGGATAGTTCGGACACGTTTGGTTCCAGCCCGACGTAGAAGCAGTCTGCGAACGCGTCGGCGAAGTAGCCGGGCCCGCCGCCGACGTCGAGGACGGCTGCACCTCGCAAGCTCGGAGCAGGGGATGAGGAGAGGTCGGACCGGAGGGCGTCGAGAAGCAGGCGCGTATCGCGGGCGAGCAGCGAGTAGAAGATGCGCGGGCGGAACTGCTCGTAGGAAAAGGCGCGCAGAAGCCGGAGTGAGCGACGAAGTGTGGCCATCCGGCGGGTACGGTGCATAGCGATGAAGATACTGCTTCTGTGTTGGCGCGATACCACCCACCCGCAGGGCGGCGGCTCGGAGCGCTACCTGGAACGCGTCGGCGAATACTTAGCGGCGCAGGGCCACGAGGTGATCTACCGCACCGCCAAGCACACGGACGCGCCGCGGCGGTCGAAGCGAAACGGGGCGCGCTACGAGCGCGCCGGCGGGAAATTCGGCGTGTACCTGGCCGCGCCGCTGTCGTTGTGGCGCAACCGCCCGGACGTGGTGGTGGACACCCAAAACGGCATCCCGTTTTTCGCGCGGCTGTTCACGCGCAAGCCGGTGGTGCTGCTGACGCACCACTGCCACAAGGAGCAGTGGCCGGTGGCTGGCCCGGTGATCGGGCGGCTGGGCTGGTTGTTGGAGTCGAAGGTGGCGCCGCGGGTGTACCGGGGCGCGCAGTACGTGACCGTGTCCGAGGCCTCGAAGCGGGACCTGGTGGCGCTGGGGGTGCGCGCCGGCGACATCGAGATCGTGGAAAACGGCGTCGACCCCGTGCCCGCCGACACGCCCACGCTTCACGACGACCACAGGTTGCACCTAGTCACCCTCTCTCGCCTCGTGCCGCACAAGCGCATCGAGGAGGCGATTGATGCGGTCTCGCAGATCGACGGTGCGGTGCTGGACATCATCGGCTCCGGCTGGTGGGAAGACGAGCTGCGCGAGTACGCAGCCCCGCACGGCGACAAGGTGGTTTTCCACGGGCACGTCTCGGAGCCGTACAAGCACGCACTGCTTCAGCGGGCGGCGCTGCACCTTCTGCCGTCGCGGAAAGAGGGCTGGGGCATCGCGGTGATCGAGGCGGCGCAGCACGGGGTGCCCACCGTGGCGTACGCGAGCGCGGGAGGTGTCGCGGACTCCATCTGCGACGGGGTCACCGGCCGGTTGGTCGAGCCCGGTGAGGAGTTTGTGGAGGTGGTGGGGCAGACCCTTGGGCGTCGAGAAGCAATGGCTCCCGCCGCGCGGGCTTGGGCGGGGCGGTTTTCCTGGGAGGAAACCGGCCGGAAGTTCGCCCGCGTTATTGCAGCTGTGTGGTCCAGTTGAGCTGCTGGATCTTCGTGTCCAGCTCGCGGTAGGCCTTGGAGGCGCTATCCGCCATGTCGCGCAGCGCTTTGACGTCGACGTTGGGGACGAAGCGGACCTCGGAGCGCGAGTAGCGGTGGTTGGTCATCGTGCCGGCGTCGGCGACCGCGGCGTAGAGGCGGCGGGAGCGCAGCAGGGCGTCGCGACGGGCGATGGCGTCGGTGAGCGTGGCGCCCTCGAAGGGGGTCTGCGCGTTGGTGTGGTTGATGCGGCGCACGAGGGTCTCGATCTCCTGCAGGAGCGCGGCTGCCTCCTCGAGCATCGCCGCCGGGTCCTCCACCGGGGTGTCGCCCTCCTGGATCATCGCGCCTTTGACCAGGCGCTCCTGCAGCTTGTTCAAGCGGTCCTGCGCCTCTGCACGGCGCGCCAGTGCCTCTGCGAGCAGCATGTGTGCCTCCTTGCAAACGTTGTTGTCCCCGTACCCGACCCTCACGGCAGCTCCGGCGGCCCATCCCCAACGTCGCGGTAGTAAAGAGTGCTCGGTGCAACCCTGTGGTGGGGGTCGTGCCCGTGTGCGTCGTGCAGGCCGCGTGCATTGTGCGTGTGAGCGGAATCGAACCGCTTCAGCCCTGATGCGGCCACAAGGCGCCTTGCAGTTTGCCGTTTTCCCCGGGCAAACGCGGGGTTGACGTTCGCTGGATGGGTGCCGGGAAGCGTCCGCTACCGACAATGTGCAGCTGAAAATAGCACAACGCCCAGCCGCGTGGAAGGGCTGGGCGTTGAGGGGTGAGGCGGTCTATGCCGCGGAGGGGAACAGCTCGCCGTCGCGGAGACGGTCGCGCATCTCGGCTTCGACGAGGACCGGGATGAAGTCCTCGATCAGCGCGGTGTTGCGGTGGGTGCGCAGGACAGCATCGAACGCGTCGTTGATCTCGAGTGCGTCGAATTTGCCGGCGAACTCGGCGAGCAGGTCCTCGCGGATGTTGCGCAGGGCACGCTCGCGGATGATGCTGAAGTCAATAGTGTTAGCCATGGTGTGTTCCTCCTTGCAGAAGCGGTATCTGCTCCTTTTCTCGGTTCTGGGTTACGCGTGTACGTAACCTGTTGTTAACTTTTCGTTCACTTTAAGGTGTGTAGGCGCGAAGGTGCAAGAGGTTCAACGATTGGCGCGCTCCATTAATGGGTGTAGACCAATTAAATGTCGGAAGTGCCCAGGTAGGAAGCTTTTCTGTTGAAGCTGTGATGTTGGACACATTGTGTCAATGGCACCATGCACCACAGGGCAAACAGGGCGACTCCCAGTACCGGCAGCTCACGCGCGGGCGCGCCCGTTTCCTCTACTGAGCCGTCGGCGCGCACCACGACCCCGACGCCCAGTTCGCGCAAGCGGGCCAAGTCCTCCCCGCCGGAAACGGCCGCCTGGGCCGCCGACCAGCGCAACGACGGCAGATCCACGGCAACCCCGTCCACACTTAAGGCACCGGATTCAACCACGTTCATGGCCTTGGGGGCGGGATCCACAGCCGGAGCGCCGCCGACTGTCTGCAGCGTGTCCCGGGATTCGAAGAACACGTCTCGGCCCCGGTGGTCGACAGCAGGCACCTCGACGGCGGTGGGGGCCAACGCGGCGAGCGCCACGGGCGCGTCCGGGATCTGCAGCAGCGCAAACGCCGCGGCAGTTAGCGCCCGACGAGCTTCCAACCCCCCGGCGGCCGCCACGAATGCGGGCACGGCGAGGATGAGCCACTTCTGCCCGTCGCGCAGCAGCCCTGCGCCGGGAACGTGCTGGACCAGCGGGGCAGTCAAACCCGCCCAGGAGGCGAGCGCGACCGTAAAGCCCACGGCAGCGCAGAGGAGGAAGCGCCGGGGCACAGCCCTCCACGCCAGCGCGAGGAGCACGCACAGCAGCACCCCGAACAGTGCGAACCCATGCTCGCGGGAAGCGGGGACCGCCTGGCCGTTCCAAATGCCGCCGAGCCCCGCCAGCGAGCCGAGGGTGCCCGCATACGCCTCCGCGCGTGGGGCGAAGGCGGACGCGGATGCCGCAGAAGACGTGCCCTGCGTACCCGCGAACACGCCGGCGACCACCCACGGCAGACAGGTGAGCACGGAGACCGCAAGACCGCGGCGCCCGCGCGCGAAACACGCCGCGGCCAGCGCCCCGGTGGGGGTCAACGACGCCAACCAGTGCGCCAGACCCGACACCGGTGGCACACCGAGTGCGACCATCGGAAGCAGCCACGCCGCGGCCGCCAAGGACCACTGGCCCTGCAGCAGGCGCTCCACCACGAACGGGTTCCACACCGCCACCGTCATCGCCGCCGCCCGGCCGAACGGAGAGCGCCCCAGCCGGTGCCCCGCCCACGCGGCGCACCCGGCGGCGGCCACCATGAACACCCGCACGAACAGCACGGGCCGCGGCAGGATGCCCAACAGCGCGTCCTGGGGCACGTTGCGCGCGGCCAGATCACCCCAGCCCAGCGAGGCGCGGGTCAGCGCCATCGCATCGAAGACCATCATGTCGCGCAGCGCAAACGCCTCGCCGGGCACCAAAAAAGGCCAGGTCAGCAGTACAACTAGCAGGGCGCCGTACGCGGGCGCCCACCACCTGCTAGCCGCGGCGCGCATACAGCACCAGGCCAGTGATAAACGCCGCCGCGGCGATCGTGCGGGTGACCACCGCCATCACCTGCAGGGCCCGCAGCCACGCCACGTCGCGCCGCGCCGCATCCACCTGGGCGGCTTTGGTCTCCTCCGCGAGCACCCATTGCTGCGGCGGGCAGTCCCAGACTTCGTCCACGATGCGTCCGGTGCGCCGCTCCGCGTCGACGGTGCGGGTGCATCCCCCCGACAGTTCGGCGGAATACTTAAAAGTGTCCAGCCCCCGCACCGACCCCGGGCCGAGAAAATCCATCGGGACATCGGTGCCGGCCGCGGCGTCGAACAGGGGGTAGGTGCGCCGCTCCGGGCGGTAAGGGATCAGCGGGCCGAGCCCGGCGCGCCCCTTCGCGGGGAAGGCGGTGGACGGGTCGATGGGGAAGGCGTCGATGTCCTCGCCGTCCAGGGTCACCACCGCGTCCAGCTTCTTCGGTGCCTTGGTCAAGGTGACGGTGCGGGTGCGGGGCGAAGCTCCGTCGAAAAGCATCGTGTACTCGCCCGGATCGAGCGTGCGCTGTTTCGCAATCACGATGGGGGAGGCGAGGTTGAGCGCGCCGCAGGCGACGATGATGCCCAGGCAGGTGGCAAGTCGGCGTCGCAGGTTCACCCGTGTCACCCTACCGGGTGGCTAGACTTGCGCCATCGTGAACAGACCCGCCATTTTGCCCGAGCTCGACGGCCTGCGCGCTGTGGCCGCGTACGGCATCGTGGCCACGCACGTGGCCTTTCAAACCGCGACAGGTTCCGCGGTGCTGGAGCGCTTCGACTACTTCGTGGCCGTCTTCTTCGCGCTCTCAGCGTTTTTGCTCGCGCGCGGCGGGCGGCGGCCGGGCTACTACTCGCGCAGGGTGGCGCGCCTCGCGCCTGCCTACCTCGTGTGCGCGGCGGTGGTGCTGCTCGCGCTGCCGCCGCTCGCGGGAGTGACATGGGAGCAGGCGGTGGCGAACCTGTTGCTCGTGCAGGTCTACGTGCCGCATGCGCTTATCGACGGGCTCACGCAAATGTGGTCCCTATGCATCGAAGCCGCCTTCTACGCGGTCCTGCCGCTGTACCTGCGGCTCGGAGCACGGCAGCGGCGCGCGGCGTTGGCGGGCGCGGTGGTGCTGGGGCTGGGCTGGCCCTGGGCCGTTGCGGGCGTGGCGGATCCGGCGACGCTGAACCTGCAGATCTGGCCGCCGTCCTACGCGCCCTGGTTCGCCGTCGGCCTCGTGCTGGCGGAGTTGGAGCGCGCCGGGCTGCGCTACACGGGGCCGCGGTGGCCGATTGCGCTGCTGGCGCTGCCGGTGGCGTGGTGTGCCGGCGTGATCGGCCCGCGCGGACTGGCGCACCCCTCGCCGGGGGAGTTCAACGTTCGCATCCTGCTCGGCGCGGTGTTCGCAGCGCTTGTGGTGGCACCGTTCGCGCTGGGGCAGCGGGTGGAGGGCACGGTGCTGTCCTCGCGGGTGATGCGCACGCTGGGGCGCTGGTCGTACTCGGTGTTCTTGTGGCACATGGCGGTGTTGTACTTCGTCTTCCCGGTGCTGGGGGTTGCCATGTTTTCCGGCGGGTTCGTGCCGGTTTACGCCGCGACCGCCCTGTCGTCTACCGCGGTGGCGTACATCTCCTACGAGCTGGTGGAGGTGCCCGGCGCGCGGTTGGTCAGGCAGGCCACGGCGAAGCACCCGGCCACTACGAGAAAGGTCGAGGAGCCCGCGTAGTTCGCCGCCGGCCATGGGGCGCGGGCGAGGACCAGGCCGCAGACCCCGAGGGCTGCTGCGGCGACCCGGTGCATCGGCAGCACCGTGAAGCGGCGCACCACCCACGCCAACGCCGCCGCGGCTAGGCCCTGGACGGGGAAGGCGGCGATGGCAGCAAGGGTGGGCGCCCAGTTCGCGCTGGCGGGAGGGGCGTACAGCGAGTCTGGCTCGCGTCGCCACGGCACCCACAGGCAGCCTGCGAGCACGAGCAGGCTCAACGCCCCGCCGAAGATCAGGGAGTAGCGGTAGGCGCCCTCGCCGGCGAAGCGCATGGAGAACTCGCCGGTCGCGCCCTCGGGCACGCGGAAGGCCTGGGCGCCGGCGTCGATGCGCACCGGCTCGAGCTCGGTGCCGCCGAGGGTGGCGCGAAGCCCGTCGTTAAAGGCGCGGGTGGTCAGTATCAACCGGTCGCCGTGGCGCATCGGCAGCGGCGCGCGGGAGAGCATGACAGTGTCGGCGCGGGTGAACAGCTCGTGGGTGCCCGCTGAGAGAGACACGGTGCCCACGTGGCGCTGCCCGTCGATGGTGGCGGGCGCGGACAACTGCCAGGTGGCGTCCTCGACGGTGGTGAAGCGGCGCTGAATCACCGTGTTTTCGGGGAAGTGGCGCTGGAAGAAGTAGCGGTCCGCGGTGCCTTCAACCTCCACGATGCGGCGCACACCCACGTCCAGTTCGCGGATGCCAACCGGTTCGGTGAGCTCCACGATTGTGGCGTCGCCGCGGGTGAGCCTGCGCGGCTGGTCCTTCACCAGGGTGACGCTGCGGCAGTTGTGGTTGCCGTCGCACAGCTTCACGGTGGTGTCCGCGGTGGAGGCGATGGTGACCTGCTCCTGCTCGGACTCGAATTCGATCCACGCGTGCGCATCGCCCGGCGCGGGCCACCATGCGGTCTCCGCCAAGCCGTCGAAGGCTGCGGTGAGCGACTTCGACGGGTCCGGCCCGCCGAACGCACCAGCGTCCGCGGCCGAGGAAGACGCGCGGGCGAGCCCGTCGGTGGAAACCGCAGTGCGCCGCCCGTCGGACGGGTAGTCCTTCACCTTGTTGCGCACCGTGGCGTCCTCTCCCTCGACGTTGAGGTAGCCGGATTGGCCGTCGATCGTGCCGTAGTTTCGTACCGCCAGCGCTGGGGTGTCTGTGACAATGTCGACGTTGTCGAAATTGTCGGCAGCGTCGACATCGTCGGCGTCCCCGCTGGTCAGGCGCGCCGGGAAGTAGCCCAGCTCGCGCCACAGCAACGGCAGGACCTCGCCGCCGCCGTCCACGGCCACCGGCTCGCGGTCGGTGTCCATCACGTCCGCCTGCGGGTCCAGCAGGAAAATGTCCACCTCGCCGAAGCTGGCGTCCGGCTCGCCCAGATTCGGCGTCGGAGGTTGCTGCTCCAAATCGTGGCGCACCACCACCGCGCCCACACCGATAGAGCGCAGCGCTTGCCTCTCCACGATCTCGGTCTGTCCGTCCAACCCCCGAATCGCCTCCGGGTCCACCAGGGGCACCGCGTCGCGGAAAACGAACCTCGCGCCGGTTAACGCCTGGATCGGCTCGTCTCGCGTCCACCCCCAGCTCTGCCGCGCGAACGATGCCGGCGGGACCACCAGGGTGCGCGTGCCGGCGGCGTGCTCGTCGAGCCACTTACCCGCCGCGACCCAATCTTGAGAGACCTCGCTGAACGTGCCCTGGGGCAGCAGGCGCAACGACCACGCCGGGGCCACCGCCACCGTTGCGGCCAGCGCCAGTGCGACCGCCTTCGGCCGGTTTACCCCGTGCGCTGCCGCCGCCGCGTGCCCCACGCCGAGCGCGAGAGGCAGGTGCACCAGCGGGTCGAACTTGTGGAGGTTGCGGAAGGGGGCGAGGGTGCCGTCGTAAAGCGATGTGGCCATATGCGCAGAACCCAGCACCCAGAACCCCACCGCAAACACGGCGAGGAGCGGCCCGCGCCACGGCATGTCGCGCCGCGCCAGGCCCGCCAGCCCCGCCGCGGCGACGAAGCAGGTGGCGAGGATGAACACCGGCTCACCGACCAGCAGGTGGCCGGCGGCGCGCTCGGTGTCCACGAACGGCGTCCAACTGGTGGTGCCGCGCAAAATCTCCACCGGGTTGAGCCACGCGGTGGTCACGCCGGCGGATTCGATGAAGTCTGTAAACGGCGGCGAGTAGCGCCCCAGCACCAGCAGCGGGCCGATCCACCACACAGACACCGCGGCCGCGCCGAGGGCGAACTTTCCCGCCGCCGCGTAGGCCCGCCGGGCAACCAGCAGCACGAACGCCGGCAGGCACGCCGCGATGGTGGCCGTGGCGTTGACCGCGCCCATGCAGGCAACCGCGACAACCACGGGCGCGACCAGGGGACGCTTGCGCGTCAGCGGCACCAGCGTCCACGGCACGAGCGCCACCGGCCACGCCTCGGAAGAAATCGCGGTGAGCGTGGTCAAGATGCGCGGGCTCAGCGCGTACACTCCGGCGGTAAGCACCTGCGGAAACGTGCCCCTAATCCCTACACGCCGCGCCAATATGAGCGTCCCGGAGTAGGCCAGGCCCAGCAGCAGCAGCCACCACGCGCGCTGGATCAGCCACTCAGGCACATGCAACAGGTGACCGGCAAGGAAGAACGGCCCCTGCGGAAACAGATAACCGTAGGCCTGGTTTTGCACCTGGCCCAGCGGGAACTCGTCGGTGTAGGCATGGGTGGCGCGGGTGAGAAAGCGCAGCGGGTCCGCAACAAGGTCGAACTTCGTGTCGGCCGCCACCTCACCCGGCGGCTGGGCCAGCACGACGGCAAGCAGGACGAGCCAGCCGGCGAGGTGCGCGCGCATCCCCCGCACCGGGGCCTACTTCCGCGAGCCGTACTCCGGCCCGCCCAGCACCGCCTCGTCCGCGGACACCGCCGAGCCCTGCGGCACAGTGGACTGCCCGGAGACCGCGGCGATGCCCAACACCCCCACCACACCGAGCACCACGCCGACAACAGTGCTGGCCAGAACGGGCGCGGTGGCGCGCCGGGCGAGCGAAGCCGGAAGTGCGAATACTCGGTGGGACATGTCGGTGCAGCATACCAGCGGCGGGTACAGTGGCGGTGGTTTGAAACGGGTTCAACCACAGCTGACAAAGGGGCACAAGCATGCGGGCACGAGCGGGCGCAGTGGGGGTTGCGTTTGCGTGCTTGGCGACGGCGAGCTTCGCCGGGTGCACCTCAACCCTAGAGAGCACAGAAAGCACAGAAGAGACAGCTAAGACGCAGGCGCTGCAGACAAGCACAGACGCGGGGGAACCGGAGGACGTCGAGAAGCAGCAGCCCCCTGCAGTCGCGCCCCCGGCCCCGGCAGAAGCTCCCGCGCCGCTGTCGCCCGCCCAGCAGCGCGTGCCGGCTGACCTGCGCCAAAAGGTCGCGTCGCTGATGATCGTCGGCGTGGCCAACTACGACCAGGCGCGATTCGCCCTCGACCAGGGCGTCGGCGGGCTGATCATCCCCAGCTGGGCGGACCCGGCGCTTTTGACCGAGCCGGGACGCAACATCAACGCCCTGCGCGAGCAGTACAACCGGCCGTTTTCCGTGGCCATCGACTTCGAAGGCGGCCGGGTGCAGCGCCATACGAACGTGCTCGGCGAGTTCATGCCGCCGCGCTCGCTCGCCGGGCAACCGCCGGAGGTGATCCGCGGCACCGGATACGACATCGGCCGCGCCCTGCGCGCCCACGGCATCAACGTGGACTACGCGCCGCTTCTAGACCTCGACGTCAACGGCCTCGACATCGTGGGCGACCGCTCCTTCCACGGCAACCCCGACGAAGTGGTGCGCGTGGCGGGGCTGTTCTCCCAGGGGCTGCTGGATGCCGGGGTCACCCCCACCTACAAGCACTTCCCCGGCCACGGCCGCGCCTCCGGGGACACGCACCACCAGCTGGCCGTCACCCCGCCGCTGGACCAGGTGCGCGAGCTGGACCTTCGCCCCTACGGGCCGCTGTTGACCCAATTTCCCCGCGCAAGCGTGATGATGGGCCACATGATCGTCCCGGGGCTTGGGCCCGACGGGGTACCCAGCTCCATGAACCCGGACGCCTACCGCCTGTTGCGCAGCGGCGACTACCCGGGCGGCGCGCCGTTCGAGGGCGTCGTGGTCACCGACGACCTTTCCGGTATGCGCGGCATCCTGGACTACGCCCCCACCCGCGACGCCGTGGCCAGGGCAATCGGCTCCGGCGCGGACCAGGCGCTGTGGTCCTCCGGGGCGGATCTGCCCGGCATCATCGACCACATCGTGTGGTGCGTGCAGGGCGGCTACATCCCAGAGGCGCGCGTCGACGAAGCAGCCACGAGGGTGCAGCAGCAGCTCATTGACGTGGGGCTGTAGCTATGCGACTTTAAAGATCTCCATTACTGTGTCTCGGGTGACTACAGTGAAGGCAACCTCGCACAGGAAAGGCCGCTCCGGGACCGCCTCGGGCGGCGCGGGAGTGATGGGCCGCGGCACCAAGATCGCGCTCGGCATCCTCCTCGGCGTTCTCTCTGTGGCCCTCGCACTGTATCTGGCGGACTTGGCCACGCACCGCGGCAAGGTGCCGCGCGGCACGCACGTCGGCGGCGTGGACATTGGGGCGATGGCTCCGCAGGAGGCGCGCGACAAGCTTCAGGCTGAGCTCGGCGGCATCACCGACGAAGCCGTCCCCGTGACCGCGGGGGAGAAGTCCACCGAGTTCATCCCGGCCAAATCCGGCCTGGGCATTGACTTCGATGCCACCGTAGATGCCGCTGGCATCGAGACCGCCAACCCGGTCGAGCGGCTGCGCGGACTGTTCACCACCCACGAGGTGGACGTCGTTCCCACCATCGACGACACCGCCCTGACCCGCCAGCTCGACCGGATGGCAAAAGAGCTGCGCGTCGACCCCCGTCGACGGCACCATCCGCATCGAAGGCGGCAAGGCCGAATCCTCCGACCCGAAGCTGGGCCAAGAGGTGGAAAGCTCTTTGCTTCGCGACGAAGTGACCACCGGCTGGCTCAACCCCGACGGCGTCGATGTGGAACCGAGCGAGGTCCAGCCCGCCGTCAACGACGACGCTATGAAAGCGGCTCTCGGCGGCCCGGTCCGTGCCGCGCTGGACGGGCCGCTCACCGTGACCGGCAAGGACGGCGTGGCGGCCGCGGTGCCGCAGGACCGCCTGGGCGAGATCGTGCAGTTCCCCGTTGTGAAAGGCCGCCTCGAGCCCGAGGTGAACACGGACGCTGCCCGCACCATCCTGGGCGACCAGCTCGCCGCGACCGAGGTGGAGGGCAAAAACGCCCGCGTGCTCGCCGGCGGCGGGGTTGAGCCATCCGTGGACGGATCGGTGGTGGACTGGGACGCGACCCTGGCAACCCTGGACAAGCGCCTGGACGGCACCGAGACCCGCACATGGGAGGCGGTGTACAAGGACGTACCCGCCGAGTTCACCACCGAGCAGGCGCAAAACGCCACCTTCAATGACGTTGTCGGCTCGTTTACCACCGGCGGCTTTTCCGGCGCGTCCGGCACGAACATCGCGCTGGTGGCGCAGACGGTCAACGGTGCGGTGGTCAACCCTGGGGAGACGTTCTCTTTGAACGGTTACACCGGCCCCCGCGGCACCGCGCAGGGCTACGTGGAGTCCGGCATCATCCTCAATGGCCACGCGGACACCGCGGTGGGCGGTGGCATCTCTCAGTTCGCCACCACCTTGTACAACGCCTCGTACTTCGCGGGCATGACGGATGTGGCGCACACACCGCACTCGTACTACATCTCCCGCTACCCGGCTGGCCGCGAGGCCACCGTGTACGAGGGGGCCATCGATCTGCAGTTCCGCAACGACAGCCCGTACCCGGTCCGTATCGCGACCAACGTGGGCGGCGGCGAAGTCACGGTGAGCCTCATGGGCGTGAAGTCCATCACCGTCGAATCCGTCAACGGTGGGCGCTGGGCGCAGACCTCGCCGCAGCCGATGAACGTGCCGGGCGACAGCTGCGCGCCTTCGTCGGGGGCGCCCGGTTTCACTACTTCCGACACGCGGATCATCTACGATCTCGCGGGCAACGAGCTCAACCGCGAGACGCAGACGACGGTGTACGACCCGCAGCCGGTCGTGCGCTGCGGGTAGGGCTCGGGCGGACGCGGGCAGGCACGAGCAGGCCGGCCCGGCTGTCACGCTGTATTGCCTTTCCGCTTTGGAGCGGTCTTCCGGTTTTCGCCGACTTCAAACAGTGGCGGATCGCTCGCTCTCGCATTCGGTGGGTCGTCGAAGGCCGGGTATTTCTCCTGTGCGCGCCGGATGGTCCGTTGACCGGGTGATTGTTGGTACTGGTGGGTTGAGGTAGATACCGGCGGTCCGCCATCTGCGGGGTGGTGGGTGATATCCCAGGTGGCGGGGTCTTTTTCGAAGTGCCCCTTCCCGCCGGCGCCATCTCTGTTGTCGTTGTTGCACCTGTGGTGCTCGCGGCACAGGAGGATGAGGTTGTCCAAGTTGGTCAGCCCGCCGTGGAAGTAGGCCTCAATGTGGTGCGCCTCCAGCTCCACGCCTGGTTTGGTGCAGCCGGTCCACGCGCACACTTGCTGCATGGCGAGCAGGACCATCTTCTGCTCGATGCTGGCCAGACGTGCCCGGCCGAGCGACAGCGGCACCCCGGTGCACGAATCGAGTTGGAGCGCGAACGAGTCGCCGGCCAACCCCAGGCGCACTACGTCCAGGGCGGTCAAAGACACCGAGGTGTTGGTGGCGAACTCCGTGTACGCGTCGGCGCCGAGGAGCTCATCCAGCGTCATGGTCAGCACCACGGTGCCGAGACCGCGCCGCCCGGCGGCGGAGGATGTGCCGTGCCGGTTCACAATGTCCATGAGTTGGTCGAAGCGGCGCTGTCCGCGGGTGCGTTTGTCCTCGACCCCGTCGGGCAAATTTGCGCCGGGTGCTTCGCCGGCGGCGATGGCGGCCTCGAGGGCGGCGCGGCTGGCCTTGTCAAGGTAGATCTTGGCCCAGGTTCCGCCGTCGCTGTCCTCTTCGCCGAAGACCAAGGTGCGCTTCTTAAAGGCGGCGAGGGGGTCTTTCTTTCCCGAGTAGTCGCGGCCCTTTCGGTTGGCGCGTTTGACCAGGTTGGTGACGAATTTCCGCAGCTCCTCGGCGGACATGGTCTCTGCTGCCTCGAGCGCCCGGGCGTAGACTTCGTCGCGGCCCGGGTCGGCGTGCTCGTTGAGCTGCATCAGTGCGCGGTCGATGATGCGCTTTTTCTCTGCGTTCGCTTTGGCAGCGGCTTTGCGGGCCCGCTCTTTGGCTTTGCGCGCTTCTTCCTTGCGCCGCTTCTCTTCCTCTTGCTGCTTCCGGCGCTCCTCCTCGCCGGTGGAAGGGTCGGAGGGCGGGGTGGGCACCTCCACTTCGCCGAACATCGTCTTGGCCTGACTGAGCAGGTTGAACGCGTCGGCGCGGGGAAGGCCGAGCTGCTTGGTCAGGTATTCAACGGGATGGTTGGCCCCAACTAGGCGTCCTGCGCCGTCGCGCTCGCAAACAAAAGCGAAGGCGATGTTGGCGTTGGATAGGAGGGGTAGCGCGGCGTGCAGGCGCTCCATCGCGTGGTGGGTGGATGCGAGCTGGTAGGACTCCGGCTGCATCATCAGCGCCTCGAGCGCTTCGAGCCCCGCGACGACTTGGTCCACGTGGTAGTCGATTGTCCTGGTCATGGCGGCGCCCCTCCCTTCAGAGCCTTCACGAGGCGAACACCCGACACACTACGGCCCCGCCCGACGCTACAAACCACCCACACGAACACTTGTTCGAATAATCCCGCCCAAGCTGCAGCTTTAGCCCGTCGACAAGCCGCCGCTGCCTAGCTTTCTCGCTGCGGCGGCACGTGGTCGCCCACGTCTCGCAGCAGCCCCCACGCAGTGAGCTCCGCGTACAGCGGGTCGCGAGGCATGAGCGAGTGGATCGGCGCGTAGCCGTCGTACCACTGCCCGGAGTCGATGTTGGCCACATCGGCGCCGTCCGCGGACTGCAGTGCGGACGCGGAGGCGGGGGTGACCACCGTGTCTGCGGGCGAGTAGATGGAGGTGTACACGATCCCGGGTACGGTGTCTGGCCCGCTGGCGAACTCCTGTAGCCATGCCGAACCTGCCAGCTGCTGGGCTGCGCCGGGCGCGAACAGTGCGGTGAAGTGTGGGTGGCGGGATGCGAATTCGCCCATCTGCCCCGCCAGGCCGCGGAAATCGGTGCCGTGGAAGTTGCCTCCCATCGCCACTACGCGGCGCACCTTTTCCGCGCCGCCGCGAGCGATGAAAAGCTTGGTCATCAGCGCGCCCTGCGAGTGCGCCACGATATCCACCTGCGTGGCACCGGTTTTTCGCAGTACGCGGTCCACGTTTTCCTCTACGTCGCACACGATCGAGTTCAGGTCGCCCACGCCGAAGAATCCGGGTGCGATCATGTCCCCGTAGTCGTAGCCCCACACCCAAAAGCCCTGCTCGCGCAGGCTGTGTGCGTTGGATTCGAACGCCGCGGTGCGCGAGTTGATCCCGTGTACGTACATCACCGGCGTGGGGTGCTCGGGCTCAAACGACCTGTCGTTGAACGGCATCGGCGGGCGGTTTTGCAGCCCGCGCACTGCTCCGTAGCCAGCTGCAAGTGTCATCATCGCGCTGCTCAGTTTCATCCTGTCGAGCATATTGCTAATCGACGCTCTCCGGTCCCACTTGCACTAGACAAAGCTGTCTGTTAATCTTCTTTGCGGATCACGAAGTCCGACGGTCCCGCAAGTAAAAGCGGGCGAAGCCTCCCGGCTCGTCGGCTGGCAACCGCGCACATCGCGCACGGTGCCCCCGGGAGAAGATCCGCCGGCACGAGCAACCGCCGCGCCGGAAGCGCGATTTTCAAAGGAGATCAACCATGTCTTCCGACATGCCAGCAATGTCCAACCCCTTCGACTTCGCCGATGACTGGGTTCCAGCGACCCTCGGCAGCGTCAACATCAACACTGTCACGTTCAGGCTCGACAGCACGGGTGAGACCGTCACCGCGGAATTCGCCTCGCCCATGGAGGCATTTGATTTCGTGGGCCACACCGGCCCGAAATTTGAGTACTCCGCCATCGAGGGCGCGGTCCGCGACGCCAACGGTACCGTCGTTCCCCTGCCTGAGCCGCCCGCAGAACGCATTCCGTGCGGCCCCGACGAGTGCGACCTGATCGCCAACGGCCACAAACCTCACTGGATTCCGGTACTACGCGCCGGCAACGGCCCCAAAGAGGATTGGCTGCCCATCACCATCATCGAGCACGACGGCACCAAGCTGATCTTTTCCACCGAAGACGGCGTGTACACCTGCTACAACCACGACCCGGAGCGCCTCGCCAACGCGAGGTACTACAACCGGGAGTGGCCGGTGCTGCGCGGTGACTTCAACGGTAACGGATACCCGGTCAGCGTCGTCTCATCCAAACCGATCGGCCCTTGTAGCCACGCGTAGGCCCCTCGGGCCCAGCCTTCCCCCAGATAAAAAAGAGAGCCGGCGACGAGAATCGAACTCGCACTCTCAGCTTGGGAAGCTGATGTTCTACCACTAAACTACGCCGGCAGCGTTGATGACTTTAGCACCACGGATTCGGACCCCAAAACGGGGAAGTACACTTTGAGCCGTGCTGCTTTCAGATCACGACATCCGCGACGCAATCGACTCCGGCCACCTCGGCATCGACCCCTTCGACGCCGAGTTGATTCAGCCGAGTTCCATCGACGTGCGCATTGACAAGTTCTTCCGCGTTTTCAATAACTCGAAGTACACGCACATCGACCCGAAGCAGGAGATGCCGGATCTGACCACCCTTGTCGAGGTGCCGGACGACGACGCTTTCGTCCTGCACCCCGGCGAGTTCGTGCTCGCGTCCACGCTCGAATGCTTCTCGCTTCCTGCGGACCTGGCGGGCCGCCTCGAGGGCAAGTCTTCCCTCGGCCGTTTGGGCCTGCTCACGCACTCCACCGCCGGCTTTATCGACCCGGGCTTTTCCGGCCACATCACCTTGGAGCTGTCCAACGTGGCCAACCTGCCCATCGTGCTGTGGCCGGGCATGAAGGTCGGCCAGCTCGCGCTGTTCAAGATGTCCTCGCCCGCGGACACTCCATACGGCAGCGGCGCCCTCGGTTCGAAGTATCAGGGCCAGCGCGGCCCCACCCCCTCGAAGGCGTACCTGAACTTTCGGTAGGCGCGATTGCCTATCGACGCTATCTTCGGTAGCCCCTAGTCCACTCAGTCTTCTGATATATGCAAGTATTCACGGCCTCGAGTGGTCAGTTCTAGAGTGAGAGGGCGCTTCGACGCCGATTGGATGAGTCCCTCCGTTTCCAAGTCTTCTGCCACGGGCCGGATGGTGTTCCACGAACGTCCCATCGTTGATACTGCGTCCTTGAGGGGGAAGGGTAAATCCGGGCCAAAAAGAAACGCTTGTGCAGCTAAAAAAAGCAGGTCGCGTTCATACTCGTCACGGTCTAAGGATGATAAGACATCTTGCAAACTCCGTAGCTGAAAGTGTTTTTGATCTAATGATGTCTCCAAATCATTCTGGGCATCAATCAGCATCTCGAGCATGGCTTCGATAAAAAAGGTTGCCTCCCCGTAGTTCATCGGGTTTTCGGCTTCTACGAACGCCGCGTAATACTTCTTCCGCTGGAGTGAGAACTGGTGCGAGAGGGACATTGAGGTTGGTGGGGAAAGGACCTCGAGGGCCTTGAAAGCGAGTAGGAAGCGTCCCATGCGGCCGTTACCGTCGTAAAACGGGTGGGTGTATTCAAATATGAAGTGGCCTATGAGCGCGTTGATGAGGACATGGGTTTCATCGTGCTGGGTCGATAAGAACGTTTGCATTCGCTCTTCAATGTTGTCTTCGCCAAGGGGGGCCTTGTGCACCCCTTGGATGCCGTCGTGAATCTCTACAGTTCCTGCCCGGAACAGATGCCCATCAGGACGATCGTCCTCATCGATTTCGTTCGCGAGCAATTTGTCGTACTCCGCCCGGAGGGATGCGGGGGTCCTAGGAAACTCCGGTCGATCATTGGGGTTGAGCAACGACTCGTAGAAGGCAACCATTTCGCGAAAACGCTTATGTGGTCCGGTTGACGGGCGAGTTAGAGCTTCTGCAATTTCTCTCCGGGTCGAATGCACACCCTCAATTTGGTTGGTCGATTTAATTTCCTCAATGAGCAGGCCAGTCAGGTAATGGCTGGCAGCTGCGCCTGGGAGCGTGGACCACTTGTGAGAAATTCGGAGCTCCGCCCGCCAGACTTGTTCCAAGAGGGATTGATTTTCCGCAGTAAGCACTGCGAATAGTTGATGTTTGCCGACCGCGAAGTCCCAATGAAGCGTGGCTGGAGAGGAAAATCTCGAGAAGTATTCTGTCTCCGCAGCCCGCTGGCCGTCTGAAGATTTGTGAAACACAGTCTTCAGGCTTTTGTAATTGTTCATTTGAGGATCGTCCTTTGTGGGGGCAGAACTTTCAATTCTGGGAGTTTAGCGATATTCGCGTCGGTCTATTTGTGGGAAAACCTTGATTTTGCAGAATAGGCGTCACACACAGCGCTCGAATTCTCATTCCTGCAAGTACGCTTCCGGCGGTTGCGCTGCCGCGCCCGCCCTCCCACGGCATAATGGCCACTTATGCGGATGACTGTGATTGGTACTGGTTACCTCGGCGCGACGCATGCGGCGTGCATGGCTGAATTGGGCCACGAGGTACTGGGCGTAGACGTTGACGAAAGCAAGATCCAGGCGCTGAAGAACTCGAAGGTGCCCTTCTACGAGCCGGGCCTGCCCGAGGTGCTGGAGCGCAACATCGACGCCGGGCGGCTGGATTTCACCACCGACTACGCCGAGGCCGCCGCCTTCGCAAACATCCACTTCATCGGTGTGGGCACCCCGCAGCAGCGCGGCTCCTACGCAGCCGACACCCGCTACGTCGAGGCCGTCATCGACGATCTGGTGCCCCAGCTCGAGGGCGAGCACCTGATTTTGGGCAAGTCCACCGTCCCGGTCGGCACCGCCGCCGCGCTGCAGGAGCGCGCAGACAGACTCGCCGCCGCCAACGGCAACAAGGCGCAGGTCGAGATCGCGTGGAACCCGGAGTTCCTCCGCGAAGGCTACGCGGTCAAAGACACCATCGAACCGGACCGCATCGTTTTGGGCACACGTGCCCAGGACGCAAGCGCCACGCACGGCGACAGCCGAGCCGAGGAGATCGCCCGGGAGGTCTACGCCACCCCGCTGTCGCACAACACCCCGTTTATCGTGACCGATTTGCAGACCGCGGAGCTGGTGAAAGTCTCCGCCAACGCCTTCCTCGCTACGAAGATCTCGTTTATCAACGCCGTTTCCGAGGTCTGCGAAAACGTCGGCGCGGACGTGACCCAGCTGGCGGACGCCATCGGCTACGACGACCGCATCGGGCGCAAGTTCCTCGGCGCGGGTTTGGGGTTCGGCGGCGGGTGCCTGCCCAAGGACATCCGCGCGTTCATGGCGCGCGCCGGCGAGGTCGGCGCAGACCAGGCGCTGACGTTTCTGCGCGAGGTCGACGCGATCAACATGCGCCGTCGCCAGCGCGTGATCGATCTTGCGCGTGAGGAGCTCGGCAGCCTGATCGGGCGCAACATCACCGTGTTGGGCGCGGCGTTCAAACCGAATTCCGACGACGTGCGTGACTCGCCGGCACTGGCCGTGGCCGGCCAGCTCAACCTCGCCGGAGCAAGCGTGCGCGTCTACGACCCGCAAGGCATGGACAACGCCCGCAAGGTCTTCCCCACACTCGACTACGCCACCAGCCTCGAAGACGCACTAACAGGGGCGGAACTGGTCATCCTGGCCACCGAATGGAACGAGTTCAAGCAGATGGACCCGAAGTGGGCGGCAACACTCGTCGCCAAGCAACTGCTTATCGACGGCCGAAACGTCCTCGACGTCAACACCTGGCGCGACGCAGGCTGGCAGATGCGCGCACTCGGCCGCAGTCTCTAACGCGTGCTGCTTCGGAGCTAATGAGCAGAATCACCCGTTACGGGGAGGGCAGCTCCGCACAGTGGTCCTGTGACCAGCTAAGACGGACGCACAACACATAACTGCGCGTCTGTCTTAGTATGCGGACACAGATAAGGCATGATGGTGCGCATGTCCAAGGAGAAGCGAGGAAATTTTGCCAAGGGCGCGCTTGGCGCGGCCGCAGCAGCGTTGGGTGGGGTAGCCATCCACGACATCACCCAAACTAGGTACCCGATCCTTCGTAACTACCCGGTGCTGGGGCACATGCGCTACCTGCTCACGGATATCGGTCCGGAGCTGCGCCAGTACTTCATCGAACGCGATTGGGACGGCCGCCCCTTCAACCGCGACCAGCGCAACGCCATCTACGAGCGCGCGAAGGGCAAGCAGAGCGAGACCTCCTTCGGCACCGTCCAGGACGTTTACGACACCAACCACGAGCACCTCGTCCACTCCATCGCGCCGGTGGAAGAGCCGGCCGAACCGCCGCGCGCACTCGTCGGCGGCAAGGACTGCACCAAGCCGTATTCCATCTCCATGCTCAACATCTCCTCCATGTCCTTCGGCTCCCTGTCCAAAAATGCCGTGCGCTCGTTGAACAAGGGCGCCGCCATGGGCGGGTTCGCCCACAACACCGGCGAAGGTGGCGTGTCGCCGTACCACAAGGAGCACGGCGGCGACCTGATCTGGCAGATGGGCACCGGCTACTTCGGCGCGCGCACCGAAGACGGCGACTTCGACCCCGTCAAGTTCCGCGACAAGGCCCAGGACGACCAGGTCAAGATGGTGGAGCTCAAGCTCAGCCAGGGTGCAAAGCCCGGCATCGGCGGTGTGCTGCCGGCCGACAAGATCACCAAGGAAGTCTCCGAAATCCGTGGTGTGCCCATGGGCGTGGACTGCATCAGCCCGGCGGCGCACCGCGTGTTCAGCACTCCCGTGGAGCTCATCGAGTTCATTGCCCAGATGCGCGAGCTGTCCGGCGGCAAGCCGGCCGGGTTCAAGATGTGCGTTAGCAGCCGCAGGGAAGTGCTGGCTATTTGCAAGGCAATCCGCGAGGTCGGCACCGCGCCGGACTTCATCGTCGTTGACGGATCCGAAGGCGGCACCGGCGCCGCCCCGATCGACTTCGAGGACCACATGGGCATGCCGCTGACCCACGGCCTGATGCTGGTGCACAACGCACTGGTGGGCACCGGCCTGCGCGACCAAATCAAGCTCGGCGCGTCCGGCAAGGTCGCAGGTGGCTCGGACATTGTCATGCGCATGATCCAGGGCGCGGATTACACCAACTCCGCTCGCGCCATGATGATGGCGACCGGCTGCATCCAGGCGCAGCGTTGCCACACCGGTGAGTGCCCCACGGGCGTGGCTACGCAGGATCCGCGCCGCAACCGTGCCATCGTCGTGGAAGACAAGTCCAAGGCGGTCTACAACTTCCAGAAGACCACCGTCAACACCGCGGTGCGCCTCATGGCGTCCATGGGCGTGTCCGATCCGTCCGAGCTCACCCCGCACATGCTGCGCCGCAGCGTGTCGGCGACGGAGTCTCGCTCCTATGCGTCCATCTACGAGTGGCTGCGCCCGGGGCAGTTGCTTGAAGACGCACCTTCGGCCTGGGCCCCCGACTGGAAGGCGGCGTCCCCGGATACCTTCCGCGCAGTCTCCTAACCGGGTCCTCACCGGCGCTGCCACACACGGGGTTTGGTCCCGGCAACGGATCGTATAGCAGGCGGGCAGACCTGCTATACGATCCGTTTCTAATTGGGAATCGCTGTCGACATCACCTGGGGAAATGCGACCCGCCGACCTTGATCGTCTAGCAGAACACAAGGATCTGCTAGACGATTGCGAGCGGGCCATGGCGTTTTGATGTCCTTGACACCCGTGCCTAGCCGCCGTACTTTTAAGAAGGACCTGTTGTCGAGGAAAGGAGTAGGCCGTGCTCACGATTCGTGTTTCCGCGTAACACGAACAAGAAAGTCGAATGAGCATGCCTATTTCACTGAACAACGTATCCCACGAATGGCCGAACGGCGCGAGCTGCTTTGCGGGCGTAAGTGCCGTATTTTCAAGCGGTCTTACTTGCCTGATCGGCGATAATGGATCCGGGAAAACTTCGCTGATCAAGATCATTCTTGGCGAGCTTGAACCCACTGGTGGCTCGGTTGAACGCCCAGCGAATATTGGGTACCTCCCGCAAGATCTGGCATTGAAGTCAGATGCGACTGTGGCAGATGTTTTCGGGGTTTCGGAAATCCTGACCGCTATTGAGGCAGTAGAAGCAGGAGATTTTGATCCGAGCTTGTACGACATAATCGGCGACCGTTGGGATGTGGCCGCTGACGTTACTGCCACGTTGTCCGCCCATGGTCTCGACTTGGACTTGAGTAGAACCATGGACACTCTCTCCGGTGGTGAAGCTGTCCGAGTCGCCATTGCCGCCCTGCTGCAGGGAAACCCAGACTTCATTGTTCTGGATGAGCCCACGAACAATCTCGACGGCGATGCGAAAGCTCAGCTGATTGAGCACCTCGCGGCGTCCCCGATTCCATCGCTCGTTGTCAGCCACGACCGCGATTTGCTGGAGTCCGCGACTGAAATCGCGGAGCTGCACAACGGAACGCTGCGAGTGTTTCCCGGTAACTACTCCGCTTACCAAGAAACGCTGGCGCGGGAACAGGAAGCGGCGATGCGTGAGGTTCGGGACACGAAATCGAATCATCGCAAGCAGATGCGAGAACGCGAGGCAATGCAAACTCGTATTGATCGCGATGCGCGTCGCGGCAGGAAATTTGCTGCCTCAAAACGCAAGCCCGGCATGACGATGGGCTTGGATAAAGACAGATCCGAAAAGACTGCCGCACGGAGGGGATCAGCGCACGCGGGTGCCGTCGATCAGGCATGGGCCGCATACAACCAAGCAAAGGAAAAGGTCCGGGACGACCAGGGCGTTTTTATCGATTTGCCTGAAACCGAGCTCGCGAACAGCACACGGGTCTTGGACATCGCCGGTCTCACGGTGGTCGGGCCAGAGCGGGTGCGAATTACGGGGCCGAACGGCAGCGGCAAGACCACCTTGCTCAACTCCATCGCCAGCAATGAGGCAGGTTACGTCATCGAAGGGGCGGGCTACCTACGTCAACGTCTGACATTTCCCCGAGAGAAAACGGTTCTGGAATTGGTAACGGAGGCGAACCCTGAGGCAGACCCGCAGTACATTCGTGACCAGCTTGCTCAGCTCTTGTTCCAAAACGATACGGTGCACGCGCAGGTAGACGAGTTGTCTGGTGGAGAGAAATTCCGGGTTGAGCTCGCCCGCATCTTGCTTTCCAATCCTGCACCCAGGCTGCTACTTCTCGACGAACCCACCAACAACATCGACATCGCGACAGTGGATTGGCTCGTTTCAACCTTGGAGGCTTACGCAGGTGCCATCATCTTGGTCAGCCACGACGAGAACTTTTGCGGGCGCGTGGGACTCACCCGCGACGTTTCCGTCACCACCCTGGGAGGTGCGGAAACGCCCTAGTGCTGGTGGTAGTCCACTAGGAAGTTGCCGAGCCGCTCGATCGCGTTTTCCAGCTGGGACGCCCACGGCAGAGTGACTACGCGGAAGTGGTCCGGGGTGGGCGGCGAAGCTCGTCGAGAGGCAGGTGCTTATCGACGGACGACACGCCCCGCGTGGCAAGACGCCGGCTGGCAGCTCCACGCGTTTGGGGGCGGAGCCTCTAGAAATTTCAATCTGAGCCTTTCGTCGTTCGAGAGAAGCCAATCGGAGTCAGATACCGTCTTGCTCGTTGTTACCGGGGGACCGAAAGTACCGCTTTTGGACCAAATGTTCCAAAGTCAGCGCTAGCCATGTTCATCCTGCAACAGCGCTCATACAATCCTCCCAGTACGATGTGCTTCTCGACTTGTGAAAGGCTTCCCATGTATCACTCAATGACCGTCCGCAAGGCGGTTGTCGCTCCCGCGCTCGCCCTAGCGCTGACCGCTGCAGTCATGACTCCGGCGATGGCGGGCACCGCCACCACCTTCTGCTAGGGGACGATCATGAAACTGCGTAACTCGAAGATGGCGATCGGTATCTCCACCCTTGCGGTATTTATCTCGGTGGCCCTTATCGTGGCGTTAGGTCGCGCCTACGTCATCCTCTTCCTTCTTTCGATGGCGCTTTTGGCCAGCTCGGTGAAGTCGGCTTTGGCTCAGGCCGAGGCGCGCTCCGGCCCTAGTCGCCGGTAGGCCGGAGACCAGCTGCGACAGCGAAGTCGCCGAAAAGCGAAAGTATGTCAGGGGAGCGCCAGGCACGCTGACGTTTGTCCACTCGGGCAGACACGGCAATGCCGTCAGCTCCTAGGCGGTCCAACGCGTTGCGGGCGGTGAGGATGACGCGAGAGCCTTCCACCAAACTTGCGGCCTGAAGTTTGGTAGTTGTCTAGAACAGCGGAACCTAGTGCTGGTGGTAGTCCACTAGGAAGTTGCCGAGCCGCTCGATCGCGTTTTCCAGCTGGGACGCCCACGGCAGCGTGACCACGCGGAAGTGGTCCGGGGTGGGGTAGTTGAAGCCGGTTCCCTGCACCATGAGGATCTTCTCGGACTTGAGCAGGTCCAGCATGAACTTCTCGTCGTCGTGGATGTTGTACATCTCCGCGTCGATCTTGGGGAAGCAGTACAGCGCACCCTTCGGCTCCACCACGGAGATGCCGGGGATTTCCCGCAGCTTCTTCACCGCGACGTTGCGCTGCTTGTGCAGGCGCCCGCCCTCAGCGGTGAGCTCGTAGATGGACTGGCGGCCGCCGAGCGCGACCTGGATGGCGTGCTGGCCCGGCACATTCGCGCACAGGCGGGTGCCGGAGAGCAGGTCGAGGCCTTCGATGAAGCCGGTTGCGCGGCGCTTCGGGCCCGTGATCACCATCCAGCCGGCGCGGTAGCCGCACACCCGGTACGCCTTGGACAGGCCGTTGAAGGTGATGCACACGAGATCCGGGGCGATTTCTGCCATGGAGATGTGCGAAGCTCCGTCGTAAAGCACGCGATCGTAGATCTCGTCGGAAAGCACCATGAGCTCGTGCTCGCGCGCGATGTCGGCGATGCCTTCGAGCACCTCGCGCGAGTACACGGCGCCGGTGGGGTTGTTGGGGTTGATCACCACGATGGCTTTGGTGCGGTCGGTGATCTTTTCCCGGATGTCCTCGAGCGAGGGGTTCCAATCGTCCTCCTCGTCGCACTTGTAGTGCACGACTTTGCCGCCGGCGAGCGTGGACGCGGCAGTCCACAGCGGGTAGTCGGGGGCGGGGATGAGGATTTCGTCGCCGTCGTTGAGCAGCGCCTGGGTGGTCATGCTGATCAGCTCGGACACGCCGTTGCCGAGGTAGACGTCGTCGATGTCGAAGTGAGGGAAGCCGTCGATCATCTCGTAGCGCGTGACCACCGCGCGGCGCGCCGAAGTGATGCCCTTGGAAGTGGTGTAGCCCTGGGAGGTAGGCAGGTTGGCAATCATGTCGCGCATGATCACGTCCGGCGCTTCGAAACCGAACACTGCCGGGTTGCCGGTGTTGAGCTTCAGGATGGTGTGGCCGTCGCGCTCCATCTTCTCCGCGGTGGCCGTCACCGGCCCGCGGATGTCGTAGAAGACGTTCTTCAGCTTGTCCGCTTGGTCGAAATGGCGGTGCCTTTGGTGCTTTTGCAGTGGCTCACTCATGCCACTCCACTGTAGGCGCGTTTAGGGTTTGCGGAACCGGTTTAGCGTATTTTGTGCGACATCGAGCGCGTCGGAGGTCAGCTGGTTGAACTGATCCTTGCGCTGCACACGCCTCATTGCCTGCTGGTGCGCCTTCGCGGATTCGATCTCCAGCTGGCGGCGCTTGATTTCCTGTCGGCGCTGCTGCTCCAACTGCCGCAGGCTGGGGGTGTGCCAGGAATCCGGGCCCACCTTCATCACGTACAGCAGAATGAACAGGGTGGGGATAAACAGCAGAGAAAGCCCGACCAAGGCGTCGGCACCGACGTGGCTGAACAGGCCGACCAGACCGAACGCGCCTATGGTGCCCAGCCAAAACGTGCCTGCGCGCATGCGTTTGCCGGAGCGGCGCGCCTGCATGATCTCGCGGCCGCTGTAAAAGACGTCTCCTGAGGGGACGTCCTGCGCCGCCACGGGGCCTTCCACCGGCTGCGGCGGCAGGTCCACCAGAATCGGTTCGAGGTCCGAGTGGACCTGTGCTTCGGCGACTTGGCGGCAGCGCTCGTCGAACTCGGCCATGTTGAGCCGGCCCTCGCCAAGCGCGCGCCCGAGAGTGTCCATGGCGTCCATGCGCTCCTGGTCGCCGATCCTGAAATTGCCGTAGGGAGTGCTCACAAACCGCAATACTAACGCCCCGGACGACTGGTGCGCGTCCGGGGCGGAAAGTTACTTCGTCTCCTCGTTCGGGAGGTTGCCGTCGTTCCAGCGGCTGGTGTCGTCGTGGTGTTCTGCTTCCTCGACGGTGTGCACACCCTCGCCCAGGGGCAGGGTGTCCATGTTCTGGTTCGCGGCGTCGGCGCTGTCCTTCGAGGAGGCGGTTGCGCGTTCGGTGTCGATGCTGGTGTAGAGGCCTTCGTGTTCTGTAGTCATGGGCCCGATCCTACGCAGAGTTAGTCCTCGCTGAACTGCGCTTGGTGCAATTTCCAGTAGGCACCTTGCTTTGCGACGAGCTCCGCGTGCGAGCCCTGCTCCACAATCCGCCCGTTTTCCATCACCACGATTACGTCGGCGTCGCGGATGGTGGACAGCCTGTGCGCGATGACAAAGGACGTGCGGTTAGAGCGCAGCGCGTTCATCGCCTGCTGCACCAGCACCTCCGTGCGGGTGTCCACCGAGGAAGTCGCCTCGTCCAGGATCAGCAGCGCCGGCTGGGACAAAAACGCGCGGGCGATGGTGATCAGCTGCCGCTCGCCGGCGGAGACGGAGCCTCCGTCTTGGTCGACCTGCGTTTCGTATCCGTCGGGAAGCGAGCGCACGAAGCGGTCCACGAAGGTGGCCTTCGCGGCCTCAATCACCTCTTCGTCGGTGGCATCCAAGCGGCCGTAGCGGATGTTTTCCATGATCGTGCCTTTAAACAGCACCGCGTCCTGCAGCACCATGCCGATCTGGCCGCGCAGCTCTCCGCGGGAGAGCTGCCTGATGTCCACTCCGTCGAGGGTGATGCTGCCGGCATCCACGTCGTAGAAGCGCATGAGCAGGTTCACCAGCGTGGTTTTGCCCGCGCCGGTGGGGCCGACAATCGCGGCGGTCTGGCCGGGCGCGACGCGCAGATTGAGGTCCTGGATCAGCGGGGGAGCGTCGTTGCGCTCCGTCCCGTAATCAAAGGACACGTCGCGGAACTCCACCTCGCCGGCGCGTTGCGGCAGGTGGGCGGTGGCGGTCTCCGCGGTTTCCTCCTCCGCGTCGAGGAGCTCGAAGACGCGCTCGGCGGAAGCCACGCCGGATTGCAGCATCTGCATCATGCCGGCGATCTCGCCCAGCGGCTGGTTGAACTGGCGGGAGTACTGGATGAACGCGGTGGCATCGCCCAGCGTGAGCTTGCCCGAGGCCACCTTCACACCGCCGAGGACCGCGATGGCCACGTAGGACAGGTAGGAGACGAACTGCATGATCGGGTGCATGGAGTTGGCCAGGAACTGCGCCTTTTGCGCGGCGCCCGCGAGCTGGTCGTTGCGCTGGTCGAACTCGCGGCGCAGCTCGTCGGTGCGGCCGAAGATGACTGCCACGTCGTGGCCGGAGAAGGATTCCTCCACGTGCCCGTTGACGTCGCCGGTCGCTTTCCACTGGGTGATGAACTGCTTCTGGCTGCGCGTGCCCACCAGCCCCATGGCCAGGCCGGTCAGCGGGATGGCCAGCAGCGCCACCAGGGCGAGCTGCCAGGAGATGGCGAACATCATCACGATGATGCCCAGCACCGTCAGCACCGCGTTGAACAGCGAAGACAGCGATTGCTGCAGCGCCTGCTGCACGTTGTCCACGTCGTTGGTGGTGCGGCTCATCACATCGCCGCGCTGGCGGGTGTCGAAGTAGCTCAACGGCAGGCGGTTGAGCTTCGCCTCCACACGCTCGCGCAGGTTGAACACCGCCAGGATGGACAGCTTGTTCAGGATCGCGCCCTGGGCCCACATCAGCAGCGCGGAGATGAGGTACAGGGCGAGCACGAACACGATCAGCCCGCGCAGGCGGTCGAAGTCGATGCCGGTGCCGGGGTGCAGCTCCATCGCCGCGGCCATGTCGGCGAAGCGGTCCTGGCCGGCCGCGCGCAGCCCCTCCACAGCCTGCTCCTTGGTCGTGCCGGGCGGCATCTGCTTGGACACCACACCGGCGAAGATGACGTCCATGGCCCGGCCCATCACGCGCGGGGCGTACACGGCCAGGAACACGGACGCGGCGTTCATCACAAGCACCGCGGTCAGCGCGAGTTTGTAGGGGGTGAGGAGCCCCAACAAGCGTTTGGCGGACGGCCAGAAGTGCTTGGCTTTGCGCGGCGCCTTGCTGGAGTAGTCGTCGCCGGCCATCTTCTCTTCGTATTCGGCCAGCTGCGCCTCGCTCAGCTCAGCTGCGTCTTGCTTGCTCATGCGTCCACCTCCTGGCTCTGCGCAATTTCACGGTAGGTCTCGGATTGGGCTAGCAGTTCGTTGTGCGTGCCGCGGGCGACGATGCGTCCGGCCTCCATTACCAGGATCTGGTCGGCGTGCCTGATGGAGGACACTTTCTGCGCCACCACGATCACGGTCTTGTCCCGCGCGTCTTCGCGCATCGCCACGTTCAGGTTCGCTTCCGTGGCTGCGTCCAGCGCGCTGAAGGAGTCATCGAAGACGTAGACCTTCGGGTCCGAGACCAGCATCCGGGCGATGCACAGGCGTTGGCGCTGCCCGCCGGAGACGTTCGTGCCGCCTTGGGCGATAGGCATGTCCAGGTTGTCGACGAAGCCTGCTTGCGCGGTGCGCAGCGCGGCCCACAGCTCGTCGTCGGTCGCGTCCGGTTTGCCGATGCGCAGGTTGGACGCCACAGTGCCCGAAAACAGCCACGGCTTCTGCGGCACCATCGCCACCGCCCCGACGAGGTCGGCGCGGGCGATGGCGGAGACCGGAACGCCGTCGATAAGCACACGACCCGAGGTAGGGGAGTACAGCCGCGGCAGCAGCCCCACCAGCGTGGTCTTGCCGGAGCCGGTTGAGCCGATAATCGCGGTGGTGGTGCCCGGCCGCGCCTCGAAGGACACGCCCTCCAGCACGGGTTTTTCCGCGCCGGGGTAGGTGTAGGAGACGTCTTCGAAGCGCACGGTGCCTTCGCTTATCGATGCACCTTCGGCCGCCGCCGTGTCCACCTCGTGCCCGAGCACCTCTTCAACGCGGTCCGCGCAGACGATCGCGCGCGGCAGCATCATGAGCATGAATACGCCCATCATCACCGCCATCAGAATCTGCATCAGGTACTGCATAAACGCCGTCAGCGAGCCGACCTCCACCAGGCCGTCGTCCACGCGGTGCCCGCCGAACCACAGCACCGCGGCGGTGGCGAGGTTCAAAATGAGCATGATGACCGGGAACATGGTCACGAACACGCGGCCGATGTTGAGGCTGATGCGGCTGATCTCCTCGTTCGCGGTGTGGAAGCGCTGCTCCTCGTAGTCCTCGCGGCCGAACGCGCGCACCACGCGGATGCCGGCGATCTGCTCGCGCAGCAGGCCGTTGATGTTGTCCAGCTTCACCTGCATGCGCTTGAACATGGGCATGAGCAGCGCGGCGATGATGCCCACCACCACCGCCAGCACGAGCACGGCGGTGACCACCAGCCAGGACATGCCGGCGTCTTGGCGCAGCGCCATGACAATGCCGCCGACAGCCATGATCGGCGCGGCGACCATGAAGTTCATGAACAGCAGGAATGTCATCTGCACCTGCTGGACGTCGTTGGTGCCGCGGGTGACCAGGGTGGCGGTGCCGAAGCGGGCCATGTCCTCGCTGGTGAAGCCCGATACCCGGTCGTAGACGGCGGCCCTGATGTCCCGGCCGGTCTTCATGGCCACCTGGGAGGCGAACCACACCGCGCCGATGGCCGCCACGATCTGGACCAGCGCAACCAGCAGCATCGTGCGGCCCACGCGCCAGATGTACGGCACGTCCGCTTGCGCGACACCGTTGTTGATGATGTCCGCGTTCAAGTCCGGCAAATACAGCGTGGCCAGGGTTGTGACCAGCTGTAACGTGATGACCAATGCGAATTGGCCGGCGTAGCGTTTGCCAAAGCGCGCGGTGAGTCGGATGAGATCCACGTATGCCCCTTCTTCTCGTTGTCCGGGGCAATCCTAGACTTCTGTCGCATCGCGCACGGCTCGAGCGAGGGCACGGTGCCGTCTGGGCGCGTCTGCTCTGGGCGCCTAGCCGTGGTAGTGCTCAGGGAGGCCGTTTTTGCCGTACGACAGGCGACGGTGCAGCCATTCGAACGGCCCCGGCTTGCCGGCCCTCTCAAGCGCCCACGCACCAGCTACCGTGGCCAGCCAGATAAGCACCGCCCAGCCAAGCTTTCCGGAGATTGCTGCGTCGCGTGTCGCCCACCAGAACGCAGGCTGGGTTGTCAGGATGAAGAGGATCGTTTGCGCAAGGTAGCCGCTCATGGAACGTTTCCCCAGCGCCACGAGTGGTCGGGCTAGGTGCGGGAGGGAGCCGGAGGCGTTGATACGCGATTGCAACGGCCGGCACGCGAGGGAGATGGCAGCGAGGATGCCGGGGCCGGTGAGCATGCCGACGAGCTCGTTGGTGGCATTGAGCCCTGTAGCCCACCTGGGTTCGAGCGCGCCGATTTCCGCGCAGCCCCACGGGATGCCGACGGCCACGATAACTACGGCTGCAAGAATCGCCCACCCGCGGAGCATCCGGGAGTTGCCGTTTACGTTGCCGAAGACGCCGCGTCGGCCCCAGACAAACCCGACCACGACAAGCGGGAAGAAGGCGAGCATCTCGAGTACGCCCATTGCCGGGTACACCCAGAAGTTGGCCAGGCCGGCGGCTATGCGCTCGCCGAGGTCAACGATGCGCGCGGGGCTGCCGCCTACCGGTTCCGCTGCCGACGAAAACGCGGCGAATACACCAGGAGCACGAAGTACCGCGTTCAGGGCGAATGCTGCACCTGCGAGCGCGTAGAGTGCTCGGTCGCTCCACCCGATGAACAGGCACAGGATAAGCGCCGCGATGCCGTACGCGGTCATGATGTCGTTGGTGAAAAACAGCGTCTTGTGCACTAGGCCGAACAGGAACAGGAACCCATAGCGGCGCGCGAGCACCATGCGCCGGGCGCGCAGCGGGTAGCCGCGCCGCTCGAGGCTGGCAAAGATCATGCCGACGCCAACACCGAGCAGGGTGGCAAACATGGGCAAACCGCGCACGTGCACGAAGAGCGTCTCGAAGAAGACGAGCAGCTTCTCCAACACGGTGCCGTCGCCGTTGTAGCCGCCGAGGCCCGCCGCGTGGTCGGCGCCCTCGGTAGGGTCCCAGTCAGTGACCATGTTGGCCATCGCGATGCCGACGAGAGCGAACCCGCGGGCGAGGTCGGGGGCCACGAACCGCTGGCGGGCCGCGGTGCGCTCACCGGTGTGTGTTGTGGTCTCTGTTGCGGTCACTTCACTGCCCTCCGCTGAACGGCCGCATACGCGGCGGCGGCGAGGGCCACGACCCACACCGCGAGGGTAGCTACTCCGGCCATGCCGTTCCCGGCCGCGCCGCCCGGCAGGAGCTTCTCCAGGGCCGCGGCCCACGGCTGGTTGATCGCGCCGAGGGCAGTCTCCACAATGAGCGACTCTACGACCCAGACGAAGAAGGACGCGGTGCCCGAACCGAGCAGTACGGCTGTCAGGGCCGCGAGGAGCGGGTACGCGATCCACAGCTCGGCCTGGCCGCGCACCATATCTGCGCTGTCGGCGCCTTCCAGAGCGACGCTGTCGACAAACACGTGCGCGCCGCCGAGCCCGATCGCCGAGGCGGCAAATGCCGTCAGTATGCAGGCGAGAGCTGCGATTCCGACGCGACATGCGAGCTCCCAACCGCGGTGGTTCGACGCGAGGTAGGCGTAGCCGATCGTGCCGCGCGAGTGCGCGCTGCCGGCGGGGAAAGCGCCCGCGGCGAACGCCACAGGGAGCATCAAAGCGGCCGGGATGAGCAGCATTGCAGGGTCTGCGGTGCTTGTACCGTTGGGGCCGAGGAGCATCGCGACGGCCATGGGCCCGAGAATGAGGGCGGCCGCGACAAACGCGAGCAGGATGCGCGTCGCGGGGCGGGAAAAGACTTCCCGAAGCGTTGCTTTCAGTGTGTGCATGGAAAACCTCCTACGTCCTATTTCGTCGACTCCAGGAACACTTCTTCGAGGCTTCGGCGGGATTCCTGGAGGGAGTACACCGTCACCCCGGCGCGCTGGGCGGCCTCGCCGACGTCTCGGGCGGTGGCGTCGTCGACGACAACGGAGTCGCCGATGACCTGGCCGCCGACGGCCTCAGCCAGCCGCGCCGGGTCGCTGCAGGTCGCCTCAACCCGGTTGGAGCCCAGGAAGTCCTCGAGCGGGCCCTCACCGGCGAGGCGGCCGCGGTTGATCACCACAAGGCGGTCCGCAGTGAGCTGCATCTCGCTCATCAGGTGCGAAGAGACGACTACCGCACGACCCTCGGCGGCCATCTCGCGGATGCGCCCCCGCATCCAGGCGACGCCCTGCGGGTCGAGACCGTTGACCGGCTCGTCCAGGATGACGTTGGATGGGTCCGCGATCAGCGCGCTGGCCACGCCGAGGCGCTGGCGCATGCCGAGGGAGTAGTTTTTCACTTGCCGTTTTGCTGCTTCCGCGAGCCCGAACGCCTCAAGCGCCTCGTCGGCGCGGGATTCCGGCACGCCGGCGTAATCGGCGACCATCTTCAGGTGGCCGCGCCCAGTCATGTGCGGGGCGATCCATTCCGGGTTGAGCAGTGCCCCGACGGCGCGTGCGGGCTGGTCGAGGGATCGGAAAGCGGAGCCGTCGATAAGCGCCTCGCCCTCGTCTGGGGTTTCTAGCCCGACGATCATGCGCATGGTCGTGGACTTGCCGGAGCCGTTCGGGCCCAAGAAGCCTGTGACGTCGCCGTCCGGCGCGGTGAACGACAGCGCGTTGACGGCGGTGGAGCTTGAATACCGTTTGGTCAGGTTGTGAACTTCGATCATGGTTCCCACAATCGCGCGCGGCGCAGGCGAAATCGTCCGCCCGCGGGTGTAAATCGGCGCGTACACCCTGGGGTGTAGGCGGCTAGTGGCCCAGCAACTCGCCGGTGCCCACCAAGCCCGCGCGGAACGCGAAGAGGACGGCGTGGACGCGGTCGCGGGACTCGGTCTTGAACAGAATGCGGTGCACGTGCGTCTTC